>JAEULW010000204.1 GCA_016793505.1 Methylobacteriaceae bacterium
GGTCGAGATGCGGCAAGGGCGCATAGGCGAAGGGCGCTGCGCGCGGCGCGGCGAGGCGCGGTTCGGACGGCGCCGGCAGGCTGCGCCAGACCGGGGCGGGATAGTAGGCGCGCGGGCGCGACTCGGAGCGGTGGAAGGCCCGGACGCCGCCGTCATCCTCGGCGACGACGCGGCCGATCTGGGGCGCCAGCGCCGCGAGGGACAACAGGGCGACGGCCGCCCCGAGGCCGACGGCCAGACGCGACAGCCGCGGGCGGGCAGGGCTCGGGGCCGGCGCGGCGCCGGCCAGGCCATGGACCACACGAATTTCGGACATGGCGCTCCCCAGCGTCGTCATTCAGTCAGTGGAGCGGCCTCACAGAAGCTACGGAACGCCGCCGGGCGACGCAAGGGAAATGGTTAGCCGATCCTTTCGCCGATGCGTCGAATGCGGCACAGCGTTAATCTGGCTTGCAAGGCGCGTTGATCCGCGTCAACGCAAGGCGCTCGGCCGCCGCTAGGCTCGGGAGGGCAAGGAGAGAGGCATGAAGGGCAAGGTCCCGCTGAAGAAGATCGCTCTGTCGCTGGCGCGCACCAAGGGCAGGCCGGACGGTTCGGAACGCGACGGCTACACCTTCGTCGCGCCGCTCGACGCGGCGGGCAAGATCGATCTCGAGAGCTGGAAGGTCGAGCGCGGCCTGTGCTTCGTGCATCGCATCCGCGACGGGGTGGTCGAGGCGCGCGGTCTGCTGGCGCATCGGCCCGGCGGGCGCGGCGGGGCGACCTGGGCCTTCGACTACGAGGACGGCTCGAGCGACGACGACGAGGAGGGCTACCGCTTCGGCGATCACGCCTTCGCGCCGGGCGAATACGTCTCCATCCGCGACGAGGACGGCGAATTGCTGACCTATCGCGTCACGGCCGTGACGCCGGCCTGAGAGCCGGCGCGCACGCGCCCGTCGCGCGCTCGTGAGCGGCCGCAGGGCCGCGCCGGGTTGCCTTCGGACGCGGGCTGCGTCAGACCCGCCGCATGGCCGACGTCTCGTATCCCGCCGCGCTCATCGCCGGGCTGATCTCCTTCCTCAGCCCCTGCGTGCTGCCGCTGGCGCCGCCCTATCTGTGCTTTCTCGCCGGAACCAGCGTGCAGGAGCTGGCCGAGGGCGGCGAGCGGCGCGCCCGGGTCGACGTGATGATCGGCGCAGCGCTGTTCGTCGCCGGCTTCTCGACGGTGTTCGTGGCGCTCGGCGCCACCGCCTCGGCCTTCGGCCAGATTCTGCGCGACTATTCGCAGGCGCTCGGTTTCGTCGCGGGCCTCGCCATCATCGTCATGGGGCTGCATTTCCTCGGCCTCGTGCGCATCGGCGCGATGTTCCGGGAAAAGCGGCTCGAGGTGCAGAAGCCGGCCGGGCTGTGGAGCGCCTATCTGATGGGCCTCGCCTTCGCCTTCGGCTGGACGCCGTGCATCGGGCCGATTCTCGCCGCCATTCTCGCTGTGGCGGGCGCAGAGGAATCGGTGACGAAGGGCGCGCTCTTGCTGGCGATCTACTCGCTCGGCCTCGGCGTGCCGTTCCTGCTCGCGGCGGCGGCGATGGGGCCGTTCATGCGGTTTCTGGCGCGCTTCCGCGCGCATATGCCGAAGGTCGAGAAGGCCGCCGGGGCGCTGCTGGTGCTGACCGGCTTCGCCTTCATCACCGGCGGCATGCAGGCGATGAGCTTCTGGCTGCTCGAGACGTTTCCGGCGCTGGGGCGGCTGGGCTGAGGCGGGCGCAGTCGGCGGCAAACGAAAACGGGCCCGCCGTCGCCGGCGGGCCCGCTCGTCAGATCGAGGGCTCGATCAATTCTCGACGTAAGAGATCTTGCCGTCGGCGCCCTTCTTCCAGGTGTACATTACATAGTCGGCGCGGGTGATGTCGCCCTTCTTGTTGTAGGAGATGTCGCCGATCACGGTCTTGAACACCTTGCCGGAGTGCATGACCTCGGCCATCTTCTTCGGGTCGAGCGACTTCGCCTGCTCGGCCGCCTGCTTCATGATCTCGACAGCGGCGTAGCTGTAGAGCGTGTAGGATTCGGGCTTGAACTTCTTGGCCTCGAACTTCTTCACGACAGCCGCCGCAGTCGGGCGCTTCATCGGGTCCGGCGGGAAGGTCATCAGCGTGCCCTCGACGCCCGGGCCGCCGATCGAGGCGAACTCGTCGGAGGTGATGCCGTCGCCCGACATCAGCACCGCCTTGACGCCCTGATCGCGCATCTGACGGACGATCAGGCCGCCCTCGGTGTGCAGGCCGCCCCAGTAGACGAAGTCGGCGCCCGAGGCCTTGATCTTCGACACCAGCGCCGAGAAGTCCTTCTCGCCGGTGTTGACGCCCTCGTAGAGAACTTCCTTGATGCCGAGCTTGTTCATCGCCTTCTGCGTCTCGTCGGCGAGGCCCTTGCCGTAGGTCGTCTTGTCGTGGATGACGGCGACCTTCTTGCCCTTGGCCTTTTCGGCGAGATACTTGCCGGCGACCTCGCCCTGCTGATCGTCACGGCCGCAGGTGCGGAAGACGTTCCACTTGCCGGCTTCGGTCAGCTTCGGATTCGTCGCCGACGGCGTGATCATCAGGATGCCGTTCTCCTGATAGACGTCGGAGGCCGGAATCGTCACGCCCGAGTTGAAGTGGCCGACGACCAGCTTGACGCCGTCGCCGACGAACTTGTTGGCGACCGACACGCCCTGCTTGGGATCTGAGACGTCGTCGCCCTTGAAGACCTGGATCTTCTGGCCGAGGATGCCGCCGGCGGCGTTGATGTCCTCGACCGCCTGCTCGACGCCATTGGTCAGCTGCGCGCCGAACGCGGCGTTCGGGCCGGTGATCGGACCGGCGACGCCCAGCTTGATCTGCGCCTGCGCCGCGCCTGCCCAGGCGAGACCGGCGGCCAGCACCAGGCCGGTCATCCAGACTTTCTTCATAAGCCAACTCCCTGAAGTAGCGGGTTCATTCGTGAACCCTGCGGCGAGACTCCCCTCGCCCTGGGGCCGAGTGTTGCTCTTTTTGAGATCGAAGTCATCCGAAAACGCATGGCGCGGATGCGCCCGCATCAGGCCTTGCCGGTCGCCAGCCAGGAGTACTGCCGCGCCATCTGCGCGGCGCGCTGGACGCGCCAGCCGAAGACGCCGACCGCCGCCAGGATCACGTAGGTGACGACGAGATAGCGCAGCCCCGGACCGAAATTCTCCCACGAGATGAAATAGCCTTGGAACAGGGCGTAGTGCAGGAACCGCACGGCGATCGCCAGCGGCGCCATGTAGGTCAGCACATGCGCCAGCGGCCGCCATGTCTGCGCGATGGCGCGGCCCGTCGCCCAGGCGGTCGCCCCGCCCATGACCAGCGTCACCAGCGCGAACACCCAAAAGCCGTCCTGCTCCCAGATCAGCGCCTGCATCAGTGGCCTCCCTCGAGATAGGCGGCGCGCACCTCGGGCCGGGCGAGCAGTTCGGCGCCGGCGCCGGCCATCGTCACCGCGCCGTTGACCAGCACGTAGCCGCGATGCGCCAGCTTGAGGGCATGGAAAGCGTTCTGCTCGACGAGGAAGACGGTCAGCCCCTGCGTGCGGTTCAGTTCGGCGATGACGTCGAAGATCTGCCGCACGACCAGCGGGGCGAGGCCGAGCGAGGGCTCGTCCAGCATCAGAAGACGCGGCCGGCTCATCAGCGCGCGGGCGATGGCGAGCATCTGCTGCTCGCCGCCCGACAGCGTGCCGCCGCGCTGCTGGGCGCGCTCGCGCAGACGCGGGAACATCGCGAAGACGCGTTCGAGGTCCTCGTCGAAATGCGCGAAATTGTTGATCGAGGCGCCCATCTGCAGATTTTCGTAGACGGTCATGCGCGGGAAGATGCGGCGTCCCTCGGGCGATTGGGCGATCTGCAGCCGGGCGATCTGATGCGGCTCGAGACGGGTGATGTCGCGACCGTCGAAAATGATCGTGCCGCGCCGCGCGCGCGGCGCGCCGAAGACGGTCATCATGGTCGTCGACTTGCCGGCGCCGTTGGCGCCGATCAGCGTGACGATCTCGCCTTCGCGCACCTCGATGTCGATGCCCTTCAGCGCCTGAATTTTTCCGTAGAAGGTCTCGACGCCGGAGAGCGTCAGGAGAGGCTTGCCGGGCTGGCGACCGGAGCCGGCGACGCCGGCGAGGGCGGGAGCGGCGCTCATGGGCGGGCCTCCGCCTCGAGTTCGGCCTCGACCTGCGCCACCTCGCTGTCGTCGACGCCGAGATAGGCGGCGATCACCTTGGGATCGGCGCGCACCTCGGCCGGCGTGCCGTCGGCGATCTTGGTGCCGTAGTCGAGCACCACGACATGATCGGAAATCTGCATGACGACCGACATGTCGTGTTCGATGAGCAGCACGGAGGTCGCGTGATCGGCGCGGATCGAGCGCAGCAGCGCGTTGAGATCGGCCGATTCCTTCGGATTGAGGCCGGCGGCCGGTTCGTCGAGGCAGAGCAGAACCGGCTCAGTGCACATGGCGCGGGCGATCTCGAGGCGGCGCTGCGCGCCATAGGGAAGTTCGCCGGCCGGATCATCGGCGCGATCGACGAGGTCGATCTTCTCGAGCCACATCTCGGCCTTGGCGATGGCCGCCTTCTCGGCCGTGCGATAGCGCGCGGCGCCGAGCAGGCCGAGCACCGTCATGCCGGAAGCCGCCATCAGCGGATTGTGCTGGGCGACGAGCAGGTTCTCGAGCACCGTCATGCCCTGGAACAGGCGGATGTTCTGAAAGGTGCGGGCGACGCGCGCGCGCCAGGAAATTTCGAAGTCGGGCATCCGTTCGAGCAGATAGAGATCGCCTTCCGGATAACGCCGGTGACGCTCGCCGGAGGCGGTGAGCGCGGCGACGTCGGCCGGCGCGGCGCGGCCCTCGCGGGCATGGGCGAGGCGTCCCTCGGTCGGCTTGTAGAAGCCGGTGACGCAGTTGAAGACGGTGGTCTTGCCCGCCCCGTTCGGTCCGATCAGGGCGGTGATGTCGCCGCGCCCGACCTCGAAGGACAGGTCGTTGACGGCGACGAGGCCGCCGAAGCGCATCGTCAGATGCTCGACGACGAGCAGCGGATCGCTCTTCCAGCGCATCAGCCGTGGCCCTCCTGCACGAGCGAGCCGGAGACCGCCTTGCGCTCCTTGAGGAAGGCCGAGGGCGTGCGCGTCGAGATGATGCCGCGCGGCTTCCAGATCATCATGATGACCATGGCGACGCCGAAGATCAGCATGCGGTATTGCGCCGGATCGAAATCATTGCCGAAAATCTGCTTGGTCCATTCGAGCTCGCGCAACAGCTCGGTGCCGCCGATCATGATCACGGCTGCGAGCGCCACGCCGATCTGCGAGCCCATGCCGCCGAGCACCACCACGGCGAGGATCGTCGCCGACTCGATGAAGGTGAAGCTCTCCGGACTGACGAAGCCCTGACGCACGGCGAAGAAGGAGCCGGCGAAGCCGCCGAACATCGCGCCCAGCGCGAAGGCGGTGAGCTTGGTGTTGGTGGTGTTGATGCCGAGCGAACGGCAGGCGATCTCGTCCTCGCGCAGCGCCTCCCAGGCGCGGCCGATCGGCATGCGGCGCAGCTTCAGCGTGACGAAATTGGTCAGCAGCGCCAGCGCCAGGATGAGATAGAACAGGAAGATCGTGCGGTGGATCGGCGAGAATTCGAGGCCGAAGAGATTGGCGAAGCCGCCCTCGCCATCGATGAAGGGCACGCCGAAGAAGGTGACGCGCGGAATGCCGGCGATGCCGGCGTAGCCGTTCGAGAAGTCGGTCCAGTTGATCAGCACGACGCGGATGATCTCGCCGAAGGCGAGCGTCACGATAGCCAGATAGTCGCCGCGCAGGCGCAGCACCGGGAAGCCGAGGATGATGCCCCAGAAGGCGGCGAGAATGCCGGCCAGCGGCAGGCAGATCCAGAAGCTCAGGCCGAACGTCGTCGACAGCAGCGCGTAAGAATAGGCGCCGACGGCGTAGAAGGCGACGTAGCCGAGATCGAGCAGGCCGGCGAGGCCGACGACGATGTTCAGGCCCCAGCCGAGCATCACGTAGATCAGGATCTGGATGCCGTAATTGTTGATCCACTTCAGCGAGCCGCCGGGGCCGGACAGCCACAGCGAGACGAAGGGAAAGACGATCAGGAAGGCAAGGCCCGCGGGCGCGATGAATTTGGCGAAGGTCGTCGCCAGCGCCGACGGCGCGGCGGTCTGCGCCGGCTTTTCGGCGCGCGGCCTTGCGTTCCAGAACAGGATGGCGAGACGGCCGACGAAGACGATCGCCGCGGCGATCGCCATCCAGCTCCAGCGGTGTTGCAGCACCAGCTGGTTCGACATGTCCTGTTCGGCGCGCAGCGCCAGGATCGGGAAGGCGAGTCCGGCGGCCACCAGCGCGGCGAGGCCGGCGTCGCGCAGCGCGGCGGCGAGATCGAACGGCTCCTGATCGCCCTGGGACGAGCGCATGTTCGGGGACGCCATGGCTCAGACCTTCTCGACTTCGGGGCGGCCGAGAAGGCCGGAGGGCATGAAGATCAGCGTCACCGCGAGGATCGAGAAGGCCGCGACGTCCTTGTAGTCGCTCGAGAAGTAGTGCGACCACATGGTCTCGATCAGGCCGATCAGCAGGCCGCCGACCACAGCGCCCGGCAGCGAGCCGATGCCGCCGAGAACGGCGGCGGTGAAGGCCTTGACGCCGGGCACGAAACCATCGGCGAAATTGATGACGCCGTAGCGCACCATGTAGAGCGCTCCGGCGATGGCCGCGAGCGAGGCGCCGATGACGAAGGTCAGCGAAATCGTCCGGTCGACGTCGATGCCGAGCAGCGAGGCCATCTTGCGATCCTGCTCCACCGCGCGCATCGAGCGGCCGAGGGGCGTCTTCTGGACGATGTACCAGAAGGCGCCGAGCAGCAGCGCCGTCACCGTGAAGATGATGAGCTGTTTCCAGGCGATGGTGATCGAGCCCGAGCCGATCGGGATCTCGACGACGCCGGATATGAGCGGCGGGATCGACTTGTTGCGCGGACCCTGCACGACCTGCACGAAGTTCATGAGGAAGATCGACATGCCGATCGCCGAGATCAACGGCGCGAGGCGGAACGATCCGCGCAGCGGCCGGTAGGCGACGCGCTCGATCACGTAGCTCCACAGCGCCGTCAGCGCCATGGCGGCGATCAGCATCAGCGGCCAGCGCTGTTGCAGAACCAGCTGGTTCGACATGTCCTGTTCGGCGCGCAGCGCCAGGATCGGGAAGGCGAGGCCGGCGGTGCCCAGCGCCGACATGCCGGCGTCGCGCAGCGCGACGGCGAGATCGAAAGGCGCGCGATCCGCGCCGGAGGAGGAGGGGGCGGCCATGGCTCAGACCTTCTCCACTTCCGGCCGACCGAGCAGGCCCGAGGGCATGAAGATCAGCGTGATCGCCAGGATCGAGAAGGCGGCGACGTCCTTGTAGTCGGTCGAGAAATAGTGCGACCACATCGTCTCGATGAGGCCGATCAGTAGGCCGCCGACGACGGCGCCGGGCAGCGAGCCGATGCCGCCGAGCACGGCGGCGGTGAAGGCTTTCACGCCGGGCACGAAGCCGTCGGCGAAATTGATCACGCCATAGCGCACCATGTAGAGCGCGCCGGCGATGGCGGCGAGCGAGGCGCCGATGACGAAGGTCAGCGAGATGGTGC
>JAEULW010000217.1 GCA_016793505.1 Methylobacteriaceae bacterium
ATGGGAAAGAGAACACCTGGCGCAAGTCCTGTCGCGCGCCGGTTGTGCGGCGCGACGGATCAACGCGGGGCGGCGCGTTTCGGTTTCACGCCCTGCCCTCGACGATCGCCGCGCGCCCGCCTTCCGCCAGAGCGCGCACGATCGCCGCGGCGCGGGCGGCGGGCGCACGCCCGCCGGGCGGGGCGAGACGTTCGGCGACGCGCGCCAGCCCGGCGCGCTGGGCGGCGCGGGCCGACCCGTCGTCGAGCAGGTCGGCCATGGCGCGGGCGAGACTGTCCGCCCGGCAATCGGACTGGATGAATTCGGGATAGACGTTTTCCCCGAGGATCAGGTTGGGCAGCACGATGCTCGGCACGATGACGAGCCGGCGGGCGATCGCCTCCTCGAGGCGCGACACCTTGTAGGCGACGACGCTCGGCACGCCGGCCAGCGCCAGCTCCAGCGTCACCGTGCCGGAGGCGGCGAGCGCGGCGCGGGCGCGACGGAAGGCGGCGTATTTGGCCGCCTCGCCCTCGACGAGGCGCGGGCGGATCGGCCAGGACTCGATCGCCGCGGCGATGGCGGCGCGGTGTTTGGCCACCGCCGGCAGAATTGCGTCGACGGGGCCCTTCGCATCGACGAGCGCGGCCAGCGCGTCGCGGAACACCGGCAGCAGCCGGTCGAGTTCGGAGCGGCGCGAGCCGGGCAGAATCAGCACGGTCGACGGCGCAGCGTCGCGCGCCGCCCGCTCTTCCGCGTCCGGCGTCAGCGCCGCGGCGCGCTCGACGAGCGAATGGCCGACATAGGTTCCGGGCGGGCCGCCGAGACGGGCGAGCGCGTCGGGCTCGAAGGGCAGCAGGCACAGCACGTGATCGACATAGGCGCGCATCTTCGGGGCACGCTTTGGCCGCCAGGCCCAGACCGAGGGACAGACATAGTCGACGATCGGCAGATCGGGCCGCGCCGCCCGGACCTTTCGGGCGACGCGATGGGTGAAGTCGGGACTGTCGATGATGACGAGCACGTCAGGCATGAAGGCGAGCGCGGCCTTCGCCGTCGCGTCGATGCGGGCGAGCAGCGTCGGCAGGCGCTTCAGCACCGGGATGAAGCCCATCACCGCGATGTCGGCGAGCGGAAACAGGCTGGACAGGCCCTCGGCCTGCATCGCCGCGCCGCCGACGCCGGCGAATTCGCACGGCCCCCCGGCCTGCAGAGCCCGCATGAGCGGCGCGCCGAGCTGATCGCCCGACTCCTCGCCCGCGACGATGAAGACGCGGAGCGGCGCGGCGCTCACGGGCCGGTCGGGCGCGGCGCGACGCCGACGAGAAACAGCCCGGCGCGGTCGGCCTCGGCGGCGAGCGCGGCGCGCTCGAGCACCAGCACGCCGCCGGCGGCGAGCGCGACGCCGGCAAGTTCGGCGTCGGCGGCCGCGGCGATGGTGCGCGGACCGATGGCGGGCAGATCGACGCGCAGATCCTGGCCGCGCTTGGGCGCCTTGACCAGCACGCCGGCGCGGCCCTTGAGGCGCAGCTTGCCGCTGGCGCGCAGCTGGCCGACGCGCTGGATCATCGCGTCGGTGCCCTCGGCCGCCTCGACCGCGACGACGCGACGTCCGGCGACGATCACCGCCTGACCGCAATCGAAGGGCGACAGGCCGTCGCCGAGCGCAAGACCCATGGCGATGTCCTCGCGCGCCGCCTCGTCCGGCGCGCGGCGCGTGACGAGGCCCTCGCCGATCAGCAGCGCCGGGGCGAGCTCATGTGCGCCGAGCACGGCGAAGCCCTCGTCCTCGAAGAAGCGCACGACGCCGCGCAGCGCGTGATCGTCGCCGCCGCGCAGGATGCGGGCGATGTCGGGCAGACGCTTCACGCCGCCGAAATCGAGCCGCAGATCGGAGAAGTCGGGCCGCGTCAGATTGCCGACGATGGCGAGGCTGCGGATGTCGCGCTCGGCGAGGGCGCGGAACAGTTTTCCGAATTCGCCGAGCTTCAGCCAGATGTGCGGGAAGGCGGCGATATCGGGATCGGCCGCGCCGTGGAGGCCGACGAGAAACACCTCGCGTCCGGCCCGGCGCGCCGCGTCCGCCACCGCCAGCGGAAAGCCGCCGCCGCCGCAGACGATGGCGACCGGGGCGCTCATCAGACGTCCTTGCCTTCGCGCGGCGTGCAGAGCGCGCGATCGCCGCCGACGCGGATGAAGTCGAGAATCTCGTGCACGTGCGGATGCTCGGCGAATTCGCCGGCGATGTCCTCGACGCGCTCCTTGAGCGTGCCTTCGGGGGCGAAGAGCAGGCGATAGGCGCGGCGCAGATCGTGGATCGCGTCACGCGAGAAGCCGCGGCGCTTCAACCCGACGAGATTGAGCCCGGCGAGACTGGCGCGATTGCCGAGGGCCATGCCGAAGGGGATGACGTCGTTCTCGACGCCGGCGAGTCCGCCGATGAAGGCGTGCTGGCCGATGCGCGCGAACTGATGCACTGCCGAGCCGCCGCCGAGGATGCAGAAATCGCCGACCGTGACATGGCCGGCGAGCATGACGTTGTTGGACAGGATGCAGTGCGAGCCGACGCGGCAGTCATGGGCGACATGCGCATTGGCGAGAAAGGCGCAACGATCGCCGACCGAGGTGACGAGGCCGCCGCCCTCGGTGCCCGGATTCATCGTCACGCCTTCGCGGATGATGCAGGCCTCGCCGATGGTCAGCCGCGAGTCCTCGCCGTGGAACTTGAGATCCTGCGGCTGGTGGCCGATCGAAGCAAAAGGAAAGATGCGCGTGCGCGCGCCGACCGTCGTGCGGCCCCAGACGACCGCGTGCGAGACGAGCTCGACGCCCTCGCCGAGGCGAACCTGCGGGCCGACGTGACAGAAAGGACCGATGACGACGCCGGGGCCGAGTTCGGCGCCCGACTCGACGACGGCGGAGGGATGAATGCGCGGCGCAAGCGCGGCATGCGCGGTCATCGCCTCACTCCGTCACCAGCATGGCGCTGACTTCCGCCTCGCAGACGATCACGCCCTTCACTTTGGCCTCGCCGCGATACCACCACATGTTGCGGCGCTGGTTGATCTTGGTCATGTGATACTCGACCGTGTCGCCGGGGCCGACGGGTTTGCGGAACTTCGCCTTGTCGATGGTCATGAAGTAAACGATCTTCGGGCGCGCCGATTTCGAGGCGTGCACGCAGAGCGCGCCGGCGGTCTGCGCCATGCCCTCGATCAGCATGACGCCCGGCATCACCGGGCGATCGGGGAAATGGCCCTGGAATTGCGGCTCGTTGAACGTGACGTTCTTGATGCCGATGCAGCTGTCGTCGCTTTTCGCCTCGACGATCTTGTCGACGAGCAGGAACGGATAGCGATGCGGCAGGTAGCGCATCAACGAGATGATGTCGAAGGATTCGAGCGTTTCGCCCTTTCCCGTCTCGTTGGCGGCGTCGTTCATGGCGCGTCCTTCTCCCTGTCCTTCTGCGCCCCCGGCGCTGCGGCCTGCGCCAGCTTGCGGATGGCGGCGACCTCGCGCCAGAAATCCCGCAGCGGCTGGGCCGGCGCGCCGAGCCAGCGCTGACCGGCCGGCACGTCGTTCATCAGCCCCGACGAGGCGCCGATCTGCGCGCCCGCGCCGATCTTCAGATGGCCGGCCAGGCCCGCCTGACCGCCGACGGCGACAAAATCGCCGAGTTCGCAGGAGCCGGAAATGCCGACCTGCGAGACGATGACGCAATGACGGCCGATGACGACGTTGTGGCCGATCTGGACGAGGTTGTCGATCTTGGAGCCCTCGCGGATCACCGTGTCGCGATTGGCGCCGCGG
>JAEULW010000221.1 GCA_016793505.1 Methylobacteriaceae bacterium
GCACGCGGTCGTCGTCGCCAATGGCACGGCGGCGCTGCACATCGCCGCCCTCGCCGCCGGCGCCGCGCCCGGCGTGCATGGCGTCACCCAGCCGATCACCTTCGTCGCCAGCGCCAACGGCATGATCTATGCCGGCGCGACCTGCGATCTGGTCGAGATCGACCCCGACACGCTGATGATGTCGCCGGCCGCGCTCGCCGCCTACCTCGCCCGACGTCCCGAGACGCGCCTCATCGTGCCGGTGTCCTTCTCCGGCCTGTCCTCCGACGGCCCGGCGCTGCGCAAGGCGGCGGGCGATCGCATCATCATCGAGGACGCCTCGCACGCCTTCGGCGCGCAGAACGCCGACGGCTCGAATGTCGGCGGCGGCGGCTGGGCCGACATGACGGTGTTCTCCTTCCACCCGGTCAAGCCGATCACCACCGGCGAGGGCGGCGCCGTCGTCACCGACGACGACGAACTCGCCCGCAAGCTGCGCCTCTATCGCAGCCACGGCATCGAGCGCGATCCCGCCCGCCTCGTCGATCGCGCCGAGACGGCGAGCCCCTGGTATTACGAACAGCAGCTGCTCGGCTTCAACTACCGCCTCACCGACCTGCAGGCCGCGCTCGGCCTCGCCCAGGTCGCCAAGGTCGATCGCTTCATGGCGCGCCGGCGCGAGATCGCGCATCGCTACGACGCGCGCTTCGCCGGCCATCCGCGCATCCGCCTGCATCAGACGGGCAAGGCGCGACGCGACCGGTCTGGCCATCATCTCTACGTCGTCGGCCTCGACTACGCCGCGCTCGGGACGACGCGGGCGCAGGTCATGTCCGCCCTGCGCGCCGAGCAGATCGGCGCGCAGGTCCACTACATTCCTGTGCATCATCAGCCGTATCACAAGGCGCGGCTCGGCGATTGCGCCGGCCGCTTCCCGGTCAGCGACGCCTTCTATGCCGGGGCGCTGTCGATCCCCTGCTATCCGCAGATGACCGACGCCGATGTCGACCGCGTCGCCGACGCCATCCTGCGCCTCGTGGACTGAGCGATGCGCGTCCTCGTTCTCGGCCTCGGCTCGATCGGCGCCCGCCACGCCCGCAATTTTCGGGCGCTCGGCGTCGCGGAGGTGTCGGGCTTCGATCCCGAGGCCGAGCGGCGCGAGCGACATGCGCGCGAGACCGGCGGCCCCGCCTTCGCAAGTCTCGACGAGGCGCTCGACCGGCGGCCCGATCTCGTCGTCGTCGCCAGCCCGAACCGGTTTCATCTGCCGCAGGCCTTCGCCGCCGCCGAGCGCGGCGCGGCGCTGTTCATCGAGAAGCCGATCGGCACCGATCTCGCCGAGGCCGAGCGTCTCGCCGCGCTGATCGCCGCGCGCGGCCTCTACTGCCATTGCGGCTCGAACTGGAAGTTCCACCCCGCCTTCACGACGATGCGCGACTGGCTGGCCGAGGGCGCGATCGGCGCCATGACCGCGATCCAGGCGCTCGCCGGCCAATGGCTGCCGGACTGGCATCCCTGGGAGGACTATCGAAGAGGCTATTCCGCCCGCGCCGATCTCGGCGGCGGCGCCGTCTTCGACACCCACGAGCTCGACTACATTCTCTGGCTCGCCGGCCCGGCGGCCGAATTCGCCGGCATGATCGCCCGCACCGGCGCGCTGCCGATCGAGACCGAGGACAACGCCGCCGCGCTGCTGCGCATGAAGAACGGCGCGCTGGTGACGCTGCACACCGACTACATCCAGCGGCAGGGCCAGCGCCGCTATCTCATCGCCGGCGATCGCGGCACCATCGAATGGACGACGCGCGACGGCCAGGTGCGCCTGTTCACCTCGAAGGGCGAGAACGACCGCACGGTCGATGCGCGCCTCGCCGACGTCAATGACATGTATGTCGCCCAGTCCCGCCGCGTGCTCGCGGACTTGCGCTCCGGCGGCGCGCCGGAAACGCCGGTCGACCAGATGCTGCGCGTGCTCGAATTGCAGCTGCGCTGGCGCGGCGAGCGCTGAGGCGCTCAGTGCATGTGGTCGCGCACGCCCAGATAGACCAGCCAGCCGCTGCCCCACACCAGGAACAGGATGACCAGCGCGGCGAGCGTCAGCATGATGCGGCGCGGATAGACGGCGGTCTGCGGCTCGGTCGGCCGCACATGCACGGCGAGATATTTGCTGTTGCGGTCGGCGTCGGTGCGCGCCCGCTCGAAGGCCGCCATCGCCGCGACATAGGCGCGTTCGGCGAACATCGCCTCGGTCTGCAGATTCTCGAAGGACTGGATCACCTGCGGCAGGCTGGCGCCGGGAGCGGCCGGCGCGGGCTCGGGCGCGGCCGCATTCGCCGGCGCCTCGGCGTTGGCCTTGACCTTGGCGAGTTCCGACTCCATCGCCCCGATGCGCGTGCGCAGCGCCACCACCGACGGCGCGTTTTCGGCGAGGAAGCCGCGCAGCGCCCGCATCTCCGAGCGCAGATTGGTGAGCTCCGCCTCCATCTGGCCGATCAGCTTGCCGCGCGCCTCGACCGCGGTGCGCGGATCGAGCACCTGCGACTGGTCGCGATAGGCGCGCATGTCCTCGCGCGCCTTGCGCAGCCGGCCCTCGGCGAGTTCGACGTCGCGGCGGGCGTGCGCCACCGTCTCCTCGCGCGCCTTCTCGCTCAGCGTGTTGATCAGCGCCTCGCTCTTGCCGACGATGGCGTTGGCGACGGCGAGCGAATCCTCCGCCGTGAAGGCGCGCACGCTGACCACCACCGACTGCGAGGCCGTCTCCACCCTGACGCGGATCATGTCGCGCCAGTAGAGCACCAGATCCTCGAGGCTCGCCTGCGCGTCCGCCCGGTAGAACCAGTCGCCCTTCTCGCCATAGATGCGCCGCAGCCCGAGCTCGGAATCGAGCTGGCGCACGAGGTCGGGGCTGCGGATGAAATCGACCAGCAGGTTGCTGTCGGAGGTCGCCGCGGCCGAGGGCAGCCCGGCGAGCGAGCCCAGCGTGTCGAGCCCCTTCTGCTCGCTGCTGCGCGGCGCAAAACGCGTCTCGACCGCAAACTGGTCTTTGGCGACGAAGCCGAGGTAGCCGCCGATCGCCAGCGTCGGCAGCAGCACGAACAGGATGGCGGTGAGCCGGGCGATGCGGTTCTGCCGCCGCCGGGTCGAATCATGCGCGCCGCGCGAGCCGCCGACGCCCTGCAGCACGGCGCCGCTCGTCGGCCGCGCCTCGACCGCCCCGCCGTCGCGGCGCGCCGGCAGGGCCGACAGCGCCTTCGACCCGGCGTCGAGCAAAGTCCGCCCGGAGAGCTTCCCGATCATTCGCCACCTGTGGCATACAGCGGCCTGCCGCACAACGGCCGGCCGGGCGCGCAGGCGGCGCGGCGCGCTCCGCCGTCGCGAAAACGCCCGTTTCCCTGCCGAAACAGGCGATGACAGGCAATTGGGTCAGGATTTTGGTAGTCTCCCGGTCCGCATGGAGTCGCGCTTGCAAGCTGCCCGGACGCCCGATGCGCTGACCGTTCAGGCGCGGGTCATCGGCGCGCTGATTCTGCGCGAGATCAACACCCGCTTCGGCGAGTTCCGCGCCGGCTATCTGTGGGCGGTGGTCGAGCCGGCCGTGCATGTGCTCTCCTTCGCCTTCCTGATCGCCTTCTTCGCCCATGTCGCACCGCTCGGCACGAGCCTCGAGGTCTTCGTCGCGACGGCGGTCATCCCCTTCTTCTTCTGGCGCGACATCCTGACCCGCGTCGAGCAGGCCCAGCGCGCCAACCGCGCCCTGCTCTATTTCCCGATCGTCAAGGTGATGGACGCGGTTTTCGCCCGGGTGATCCTCGAGATCGCCACCTGGCTGATCATCGCCTGCTTCGCCCTGGCGCTGCTCGGCCTGTCCGGCTTCGACGCCCTGCCGGCCGATCCGCTCGGCTGCATCGGCGTCATGCTGGTGATCGGCTGGTCGGGCGCCGGCTTCGGCATGATCAACCTCGCCATCGGCGTCTTCACCGGCGCCTGGGAGCGCGTCCTGCACGTCATCATCCGCCCGATCTATCTGTTCTCGGGCGTCGCCTTCCTGCCCTCGGCGATGCCGGACGGGCTGCGCGACGTCATCTGGTTCCTGCCGACCGCGCATCTGATCGACTGGCTGCGCGAATGCTTCTTCGACGGCTACCACTCCTCCTTCCTGTCGAAGGAATATGTGGTGATCATGGGCGTCGTGTGCTGGGCCGCCGGCCTCTTCCTCGAACGGCTGCTGCGCGCGCGCAACGAGATGGAATGATCCAGGTCCAGAACGTCACCAAGATCTATCCCGTCGCGCACGGCCGCCGGCTGGTGCTGGACGACGCCAGCATCGACCTGCCGGGGGATCGCAACATCGGTCTGCTCGGCGTCAACGGCGCCGGCAAGTCGACGCTGCTGCGGCTGATCGCCGGCACCGAACTGCCGACCCACGGCCGCGTCCTGCGCGAGGGCGCGGTGTCCTGGCCGATCGGCTTCACCGGCAGCTTCAACGGCTCCTCGACCGGGCGCGCCAACGTCAAGTTCATCGCCCGCATCTATGGCCGCGACATCGACCGGGCGATCGAATTCGTCGAGGATTTCAGCGAGCTCGGCCCCTATTTCGACCAGCCGGTGAAGACCTATTCCTCCGGCATGCGGGCGCGCCTGGCCTTCGGCGTCAGCATGGCGATCGACTTCAACACCTATCTGGTCGACGAGGTGACGGCGGTCGGCGACGCCCGCTTCGCCGAGAAATGCGCCGCCGAGTTCCGCGCCCGCTCCGCCCACGCCAACATCATCATGGTGTCGCACTCGGCGGCGACGCTGCGCGAATACTGCCAGTCCGCCGCCCTGATCGCCTTCGGCAAGATCTTCTATTTCGCCGACGTCGAGGACGGCCTGCGCGCCTATGACGACGTGCTGCGCTTCTCCTGAAGACCGCCGCCGGCTTGTCTCGGCCCCGTCGCGGCGCTAAGCACCCGCACGAGAGCCAGGGGGCGCGCATGACCAGCTTCAAGATCGGCGACCGCGAGATTTCGAGGCAGGCGCCGCCCTATATCGTCGCCGAGATGTCGGGCAACCATAATCACGACATCGGCCGCGCCAGGGCTCTGATCGACGCCGCGGCGAAGGCCGGCGCCGACGCGGTGAAGCTGCAGACCTACCGCGCCGACACCATCACCATCCGCTCCGACCGGCCGGAATTCCGCATTCCCGGCGGACTGTGGAAGGACCGCACGCTCTACGAGCTCTACGAGGAGGCCTATACGCCCTGGGAGTGGCACGGCGATCTCTTCGCCCACGCCCGGGCCAAGGGGATCGACATCTTCTCCTCGCCCTTCGATCTGACGGCGGTCGATTTTCTCGCCGCGCTCGACGCGCCGGCCTACAAGATCGCCTCGCCCGAGGCGATCGACTGGGGGCTGATGGAGAAGGTCGCCGCGACCGGCAAGCCGGTGATCCTGTCCACCGGCATGGCCAGCAACGCCGAGATCGGCGAGGCGATCGAGGTCCTGAAGTCGAACGGCGCCGGCGGAATCGTCGTGCTGCACTGCATCTCCTCCTATCCCGCCCCGACCGATCAGGCCCATCTCGCCAAGATTCGCCGCATCGCCGAGCGTTTCGACGTGCTGACGGGCCTCTCCGACCACACCATGGGGCTCGAGGTTCCGATCGCCGCCGTGGCGCTCGGCGCCGTGCTGATCGAGAAGCATTTCACCCTCAAGCGCGCCGACGGCGGCGTCGACTCGGCCTTCTCGCTGGAAGCCGAGGAGCTCGCCGAACTCGTCCGCGCGACGCGCCTCGCCCATCAGGCGCTGGGCGATCCGGAGGCCGACGACATCGAGGCCGAGCGCATGAACCGCCAGTTCCGCCGCTCGATCTATTTCGTCGCCGATCTGCCGGCCGGCGCCGAGATCCGGCCCGAACATGTCAAGTCGATCCGCCCCGGCCTCGGCCTGCCGCCGAAGCACCTGCGCGACATCGTCGGCCGCCGGACAAAGGCGCCGATCGCCTACGGCACGCCGACGAGCTGGGAGCTGATCGCGTGAGCGCCGCCGCGCCGGAGGGTTCGCTGGCGCTGATCCCGGCGCGCGGCGGCTCCAAGCGCATCCCGCGCAAGAACGTCATCGACTTCCTCGGCAAGCCGATGCTCGCCTATCCGATCGAGGCGGCGCTCGCCTCGGGGCGCTTCGCCTGCGTCCATGTCTCGACCGACGACGACGAGATCGCGGAGACGGCGGCGCGTCTCGGCGCGGACGTCAGCTTCCGCCGCCCGGCCGACCTGTCGGGCGACCATACGCCGCTGCTGCCGGTGATGCGCCACGCGCTCGAGGAATTCGCCCGCCGCGGCCGGCGCTTTGCCGACCTGTGCACGCTGTTTCCCTGCGCCCCGCTGGTCGAGGCCGCCGACATCCACGGCGCCTATGAGGTGTTCCGCGCCCATGGCGGCCGGCGCAACCTGCTCACCGTCGCCCGCGCGCCGGTGCCGGCGGAATGGTATTATCACATGAGCCGCGAGGATCGGCTGATCCCGGTGACGCCGGGCGGAGCCTTCATCCGCTCGCAGGATCTGGCGCCGGCCTATTTCGAGACCGGCACGTTCACGATCTTTTCGGCCGACCGCATCCTGTCGCCCGACAGCGTCCAGGACGATACGAACTACGTCGCCTACGAGCTGCCCGTCGACAAGGCGATCGACATCGACACGCCCGACGATCTCGAACGCGCGAAGCTGCTCTACAGGCTTCTGCGTCCGACCGGCTGAAAGGGCGCGCGATGACGCTCGTCCGACTCGCCTGGACGCGCGATCAGGTCGCCGCCTTTCGCGCCGCCCCGCCGCCCGGCGCGCGCCTCGCCCCGCTGACGCCGGCCGCCGCCGGCGCGGCGCTGGAGACGGGGGCGTCGCTCGCCGCCGATCCGCTGGCGCTGATCGACCTGCGCCGCGA
>JAEULW010000237.1 GCA_016793505.1 Methylobacteriaceae bacterium
CGGCGAGCGCCTTTGCGAGGGGATGCAGAGACAGCGAACTGGCGGTCGATCCGTGCAGCAGGACGACGACCTCGGCGGCGTCCGGCGGGCCCCAGCGACGGAAGGCGATCGGCGTCGCGGGATCGGCGGGCAGGCGCTCGACCGGCGGGGCGTCGGAAAAATCGACGCTGCGGAAGGGCGCGCTGATGGCGGAAAGTTCCGCCGGCGGCGCCGCCGTGCCGAAGGCGATCGCCCCGGCGAGCCCGAGCGCGGCGAGACCAAGCCCGGCGACCAGCGCCACGAGATGTCTGTTCGCCACAGCCGGCCTCCCGCGCAGGCGCGCGAGTCTAGCGCCGCTGCGGCGGCCGTGAAGCCCGCCGGCGCGCCGGCGCGGTCAGGCCGGCTTCGGCTTGTCGACCAGCTTGAGCTTGCCGTTGTCGCCCTTGCGCTGGCCCGGATGCAGCGAGGCGCCGAGAATATGCGCGGCGCGGCCGATGACATGCGTCGTCGAGCCGACGATCAGCGGATCGGGGCCGCTGATCAGCTCCTCGTTCTTGTTCGGGTAGGGCAGGGTCGACAGGAAGTGCTGCATGGCGTTGAGGCGGGCGCGCTTCTTGTCGTCCGACTTGACGATCACCCAGGGGCAGTCGGCGGTGTCGGTGTAGAAGAACATCGCCTCCTTGGCCTCGGTGTAATCGTCCCACTTGTCGAGCGAGGCGCGGTCGATCGGCGACAGCTTCCACTGCTTCAGCGGATCGTTCTCGCGCGACTTGAAGCGGCGCAGCTGCTCCTCGCGCGTCACCGAGAACCAGAATTTGTAGAGGCGCACGCCGGAGCGCACGAACATCTGCTCGAGCACCGGGGCCTGGCGCATGAACTCCAGATACTCGGAGGGCTTGCAGAAGCCCATGACGCGCTCGACGCCGGCGCGGTTGTACCAGGAGCGGTCGAACAGCACGATCTCGCCGGCCGCCGGCAGATGCTCGATGTAGCGCTGGAAGAACCATTGCGTCTTCTCGCGCTCGGACGGCTTCTCCAGCGCCACGACGCGGGCGCCGCGCGGGTTCATGTGCTCCATGAAGCGCTTGATGGTGCCGCCCTTGCCGGCGGCGTCGCGCCCCTCGAACAGGATGACGATCTTCTCGCCCGACTCCTTGACCCAGTTCTGCGCCTTCAGGAGCTCGACCTGCAGCGGCTTCATGCGCTTGAGATATTCGGACTCGGTCAGGCGCGACTCGTAGGGGAACTGGCCGGTCTCGAACGCATGACGGATGGCCTCGGGATCGCGCCGCATCTCGGCGAGGCGATGGGCCGCGCTGGGCTTGCCCGGAGCCTTCGCCTCCTGACGGGCGGCCGGCGCGGCCGCCGCCCGGGTGATCGAGCGGGCGCCGTCCGGCGTCGGGCTCTGCGGCTGCGGCGCGGGCGTGGTGTCGGAGCTGTTCGTCGACATGCGGGATCCTCTCGGCGACCGGGTCGGCGGTCGAAAGCGAACAGTGAAAGTTCCATGACAATGGACGCCGGCGCAACGCGCCGCGTCAACCGCGCGCAATGACGGATCGTCGCAGGGCCGGCCGGCCGGGCCTTGCCGGGCGCCGCCCCTTCTGGCATAGCCGCCGGCCTGCGGCGGCGCGGGGAGGCTGGGTTGGACAAGACCGAACTGAAGAAGCTGCAGGAGTTCCTGCGCAGGAGCTTCGGATCGCCCGACATCCGCGTCGCGCCCGATCCGAAGAATGTCGAGCGCGCGCTGGTGCAGCTCGGCGAGCGCAAGATCGGCTCGATCGACGTCGACGATGAAGACGGCGACCGCTCCTTCGCCTTCGAGATGACGATGCCGGTCGGCCGCGAGGTGCTGCAGGACTATCTGCGCAAGCTGTTCGAGAACGAGAAGCTGAAGCTGGTGGCGCGGGCGCGCAAGACCGACTCGGTCGAACTCGTCAACGGCGAGGAATTTCTCGGCGTCATTTCGGCCGACGACAAGGCTGGCCGCTCCTGGACGCTGCAGATCGCCATTCTCGATTTCGATCTCGACGAGGCGTGAGCCTCACGGCCGGGCGATCTGGCGCAGCAGGGCGCGCACGCCCTCGGCGACGCGCTCCCATTCCGACAGCAGCGCCGGGGCGAAGCGCACCTGCAGGGCGAGGCCGGCGGCGCGCATCTCGGTGAAGCAGAAATCCGGCAGGCCGTCGCCGGCCGCCCCCGGCGTCGGACAGCGGGCGAAAAAGGCGCGGCCCTCGGGCGGGGCGATGTAGAGCTCCTCGCCGGCGTAGGGCGTGTTCGGCTGGAACCGGCGCATCAGCAGCCCGCCGGGGTGGGTCCAGACGGTGGCGTCGAGGAAGCGGGCGTAGAGCCGCACCGGCCGCTCCGCCGGATCGAGCGCGCCGTCCTCCGGCGTCAGGGTCACGAAGATCAGGCGCTCGTCGCGCCCGCCGGGCTCGCCGCCGGGGCGCGAGTCGGGCCGGCCGGCCGGCGTGAACTCCGGAAAGCGGGCGGCGAGGTCGAGCCGGTCGAGCGGGCCGCCGGCGCGATCGGCCTCGAAGCGCGCATAGTCGGCGGACATCGCGAGGCGCGTCCGGCCGATCGTCGCCTCGATCAGCGCCGGCGCGCCCGAGGGCCGGCGCCAGAGCGACCAGACGAGCGCTGCGCCCGCCGCCAGGGTCAGGGCCGCAACGAAAGTCGCGGCGATCAGCAGCGCCCGATCGCGCATCCGGTTCGCGTCCTGCTCCCGCCTCGACGAATCGCGTCCGCATGTCACGCGGGCGGAGCGCGCTTGTCGAGCCCCGCGCGACGCGCATGCTATGGAGAGCGCCGACAGCGGAGGAGACGCGACGTGCCCATCTATGCGCTCAACGGACAGAAGCCGGACCTGCCGGCGCCGGGAACCTTCTGGATCGCGCCGGACGCGACGATCATCGGCAAGGTGCGCATCGAGGAGGGGGCGAGCGTCTGGTTCGGCGCGGTGCTGCGCGGCGACAACGAGTGGATCACGGTCGGGCGCGGCTCGAACGTGCAGGAGCATTGCACGCTGCACACCGATCCGGGCTTCCCGCTGGAGATCGGCGCCAACACCACGATCGGCCATGGCTGCATCCTGCATGGCTGCAGGATCGGGGCCGGGGCGCTCGTCGGCATGCAGGCGGTGGTGCTGAACGGGGCGGTGATCGCCGAGAACAGCCTCGTCGGGGCCGGGGCGCTGGTGACGGAGGGCAAGAGCTTTCCGGCCGGCTCGCTGATCGTCGGCTCGCCGGCCAAGGCGATGCGGGCGCTCGATCCCGAGCAGATCCGGCGCATGCAGTTCGGCGCCGGCGTCTATGCGCAGCGCTGGAAGGACTATGCGAAGGGTCTCGAGCGGCTCGACTGAGGCCGCTCAGCGGGCGGCGACGAACTCGCCGCCCGTGGCGCGCAGGTCGACCCAGAGGTTGGGGTCTTCCTGCGACTGACGCTTGACGAAGGCGTAGCCGGCCTCGCGCCACAGGCGGATCTGGTCGCGCTTGTTGTCGAGGACGAAATCGCCCTCGCTGGTGGCCAGCGTCAGGACCGCATGGCCCTCGCCGTTGCGCTCGCGCACCACGGTGACGAGCAGCGCCTGACGCGGGAAGCCGGCCTCGATCAACAGCCGGCGCTTGAGCAGAACGTAGTCCTCGCAGTCGCCGCGGCCGTTCACCGGATAGGTCCAGCGCTCCTCGACGCCGTAATTGTCGAGATCGGAGACCGGGGCGACCGCCGCATTGACGTTGCGATTGATGCGCGCGACCGTCTTCCAGGCTTTCGCGGTCATCGCCGCGACGCGCGGGGCGAGCGGCTCGACGCGGCAATCCTCGGCGTTCTCGGGCAGGTTGCAGAAGCCGACCCAGCCGATCGGCACGCTCACCGCGGCGCCGGCGGCGAGGCTCCGCGGCGCGGAGCGGGTCGATTCGAGGCCGCCGCGGGAGTCGCGCGGGGACGGCAGCGAGCCGGACCGGTCATTGGCCGCAGCAAGGCCGGTCATCAGGATCGTCGCCGCCAGGATCGCCCAAAAACGCTGCATCACCGCCGCCACCACGCCGCAACTCTTAACAGAACGTTAACGGCGGGGGTCGCGCATGGTCAACGAATGATGAAGAAAGAGGTTAACAGGCGTTCATCTTCGGCGCGCGAAAAAGGCCGGCTCCTTGCGGAGCCGGCCTCTCGCAGAACCCGGCGTGGGTGTGGATGGGGGACAGGCGCCGGGCCCCGACCTCCTGTTTCAGCGCGTGATGCGTCGCGACGGGGCGGCGGTGACGAGCGGCGCCGGTTCGGGCGGGCCGACTTCGAGCCAGACATTGGGATCGGTCTGCGACTGGCGTTTGACGAAGCGGTAGCCGGTCTGCGTCCAGGGCAGGATGGCGGCGCGCTTGTTGTCGAGCACGAATTCGCCGGCGCTGGTCTTGACCGTCAGCACGGCGTGGCCGTCGTCGCGCTCGTCGCGCACGACGGTGATCAGCAGCGCCTGGCGCGGCACGCCGGCGGCGATCAGCAGGCGGCGCTTGAGCAGGACGAAATCCTCGCAATCGCCGCGGCCGTCGTCGGGATAGGACCAGTATTCCTCGACGCCGTGATGCTCGAGGTCGGTGACGGCCTCGATGCGCGTGTTGACCTGCGTGTTGACGCGTTCGAGGGTGCGCCAGGCTTGGGGATGGGAGAGATCGAGATCGAGCGCGACCGCGCCGGCGCCGCCGCAATCAGCCGCGTGACGGCGGCAGAAATCGATCCAGCCATAGGGGGTCGAGGTCTGGCCGCCGATGGTCGCGAAGCTGGCGCGCATCGGACCGGTCTGCGCCGGCGCGGACGTGACCAGCGCGGCCGTCACGACCGACGCCGACGCGATGACGCGACCGACCCTGAAAAGCATTCGACGCCCTTTCCTGTCCGGGCGTCAGAGTGGCAAGCCGCGATTTCCCGCCGAAAAATCCGATCCGACGCATTTTAGGCGTCGCGATTCACCGTGACGGGCAGGTCAGGCCGGGCAATCCGGCGGCGCGCCGGGCGGGGCGGCGGCGGGAAGGGTAAATGCGCATGGCGCGGGGCGCGGCGCGGCGCGACTTGGCGGCGGGATGGTCAACGAGTCGTGACTTTCTCGCCGCGAATCGTCGGCTAGGATCAGCGGCTCGCGCGCGGAGGCGATAATGGCTCGCAAGATGTTGGCGTGGTTGGCGTTCCTCGTCCTAACGACCGTCTCCGCGGCGGCCGAGTGCCGCTACGGGCCGGTGACGTTCTGCGACGGCTGCACGCTGCAGCGGTCGATCACCGTGCCGCGCAACGAGGCGTGCGAATTCGTCGGCTACATCCAGAACGGCTCGTTCCGCGGCTTCGACGTGGTCGAGCGGCCCAAACGCGGCTCGTTCGGCGTGCACAGTCCGACCTTCGCGGCCTACCGCGCCGGCGCGAAGTCGGGCGCCGACCGTTTCGTCTACCGCGTCAAATGGGAGGTCGGCGGCCGCCCGCACGTCGCCACGATCGTCAACACGGTGACGATCACCGACTGAGCGGGACGCGGACGGTCAGAGCTTGGTGCGGTCGTTGAAGATTTCGGGGTCGAAGGCGCGCACGAATTCGACGGCGACGCCGCCGTCGAAGACGCGGACGATGCGCGCCGGCGTCTCGCCGATCGTCACCGGCGTGCCGATCGGGGCGCGATAGTCGACCTGCATCGCCGCGCCCGACAGCGAGATGTCGATCAGCTTGACGTGCAGTTCGCGGCCGTCCTGCAGATGCAGGGTGGTGCGTTTGTGGACCGGCTCGATGCGCTCGTGGCGGCGGTCCTCCTTCATGCCGAGGGCATGACGGTTGGCGAGCCAGGTGAGCTGGTCGGCGAGCTTCTCGCGCTTCAGCGCCGGAACGCTCATCGAGATGGCGAAGCCGGTGTCGAGATGTCGGGCGACGACGCCCTCGACGCGGCCGACCTGATCGAGATAGATCACGACGCGTTCGCCGACGGCGCCTTTGACGGGCGCGTGCATGGCCAGGCCGCCCGGCGACATGTCAATGGTCTGACACGGGAATTCGCGGCGGTCGGCGAGCATGTAGCGGCCGATCAGCGACACCCGCACGCGCTGGTGGCGACGGCGCTCGACAGGCTTCTGAACGGCGATCGGGTTAATTTGCATCGTGGAACCGGCGCGCGAGCTCTGCCTCGCTGTCCGGACACGCTAGGGCAGGAAGGTTAACCCGGTCTTACGCGCGCCGCGCCGGCGGCCGATTCAGCGCTTGCCGCCCTCGTAGACGACGAGATGGCCGCGCCGGCGCGGCGCCGCCGGCGGGGCAGGGGGCGCGGCGGCGCGGCTTTCCTCGCTGCGCAGGATGCGCAGCGTCGCCGGTTCGCCGAGGCGCAGGGTCGGCGCGGCGAGCGCCGGCGGCCCGGCGGCGGCCAGCGCGCCGATCAGGCTGCGATGGGTGCGCCCGCCGTCGCGCAATGGAAGCGCGAGGAACTCGAAATCCGGACCGCGGCCGTGCGGAGTGACGGCGGACAGGCCGCAGACCAGCGCCTCATGGTCGTCGGCGACGGCGCGCAGCAGGCGCGCGGCCTCGCGGCGCGCCGGCCCGGGCGCGAAGATCTCGAGAAAGGAGCGCCCGATCAGCGGGCCGAAGGCGGCGTCGAGTCGCGTGCCGGACAGGCGCACCGGCCAGCGACCGGCCGCGTCGATCTCCAGGATGAACAGATCGGGCAGGCTGTCGCGGATCGCGGCGGGATCGAACTCGCCCCGCTCCGGCGCGGCGCGGGCGCGACGCAGGGCGTTCCAGTAGGCGTAGACTTCCCTGGTCGTCGCCAGCTTCATGCCGAACCTCTCGCCGAACCTCTCGCGCCGGGCGTCCCGAAGCGGGACGGGGGCGATCGGATCGCGTTCACGAATCATTAACTAGCAGGACTGGCGAGGGGCGGGCGCACGGCCGCGAATTAAGGTTAACGGGCGCTAGCAATTGTGAACATCGTCCGGCCGTGGCATCTTCCGATCGCTCCAGTGACGACGGGCGCAGGCGGTTGGCTCCCGCCTTCGAACGTCCCAATCGCCAAGGAAATTGCTGCGCGAGGCTCCAGTCGCCGCAGTCGCCGAGGCGCCCTCGCCGGCCGGGCCGGGCCGCGGAGGGATCAGCCGGACAGGTTAACGCCGTTTGCTCCACGGCGCCCCGTCGGGTTAATGTCGGACCCGGACGACGCGATCGTCTCGAAAGGGAGAGCCCCGGGCTCTCCCTTTTCGCTTTGGCAGCGGCGCCTTGCGCCGATGCGCCGTCGAGGAGGTCCGTTGGATCACGATCCGCGCGATGCGGAGACCGGCAGCCCGCCGATCTTCAATGTGCCGGCGACGATGCTGGCGCTGATCGCCCTCCTGGTCGCGGTGCAGGCGTTGCGCGCGACGGCGACGGCGCAGATGGATCTGACGCTGATCCACGACCTCGCCTTCGTGCCGGCCCGCCTGACCGCCTGGCTGTCGCCGGAGACCGTCGTCGAACGGCTGATCGAGCTGCGCGACGGCGAGGAGGAGGACGTCCGCGCGGCGATGATCGGCCAGTTCTATCTGTCGGGCGGGGTCAAGCCCTGGACGCTGGTCACCTATGCGGCGCTGCACGGGGGCTGGGCGCATCTGGCGGTCAACGCCGCCTGGCTGCTGGCCTTCGGCTCGGCCGTCAACCGCCGGTTCGGCTCGGCGCGCTTCATGGCGCTGGCGATCGCGACGGCGGCGGGCGGGGCGCTCGTGCATCTGGCCGTCCACCCCGCCGACTTCTCGCCGATGGTCGGCGCCTCGGCCGTGGCGGCGGGGGCGATGGGCGCGGCGACGCGGTTCATCTTCCAGCCCGGCGCGCCGCTCGGCGGCTCGTTGTCGCCGCTCGCCGGCGAGGCCGCCTATCGCGCCCCCGCGCCGCCCTGGCGCGAGGCGCTGCGCGACCGGCGCGCCGCGCTGTTCCTGGGGTCATGGTTCGTCATGAACCTCGTCTTCGGTCTGTTCGCCCATCCGCTCGGCCTGTCCGACTCGCCGGTGGCGTGGGAGGCCCATATCGGCGGCCTGCTCGCCGGCTTCTTCCTGTTCGACCTGTTGGACCCTTGACCAGCTTGCGGGGGGCCGGGAAGCGTCGCATCCTGTCGCCGTCCGGTCGTGAAGGCCGGGCGTCCGGCTCTGGCGGCAAGGGAGGACGGAATGACGGTCAAGAGCATTCTTGCGACCAAAGGGCGTGACGTGGCCACGGCGGCGCCCGACCTCAGCATGCAGGATCTCGCCCGGGCGCTCGCCGACAGGCGCATCGGCGCGATGATCGTCACCGGCGGCGGCGGCGAGGTGGTTGGAATCGTCTCCGAACGCGACGTCGTGCGGGCGCTGGCCCGCGGCGGGGCGGCGGCGCTGGCCGAACCGGTGTCGCGGCACATGACGGCGAAGGTCGTCACCTGCCGGGAGGATCACACGATCGTGCAGGTCATGGAGCTGATGACCAACGGGCGCTTCCGCCACATGCCGGTGACGCAGGACGGCAAGCTCGTCGGCGTCGTCTCGATCGGCGACATCGTCAAGCACCGCGTCGCCGAGATGGAGAACGAGCAGAAGGCGCTGAAGGAATACATCGCCTCCGCCTGAGGCCTCACGTCACCTCGAACCAGGCGGCGAGGCCGGCCGCCTGCCGCTCCGGGCTGGTCGAGGCGACGAGCCAGCGGCCCGGATTGTCGGCGAGGAAGGCGACGCGCGAGGTCTTGCCCTCGGGCACGATCACCGAATCGCGCCAGTAGGGCTCCCAGCCGTCGTCGAGCGGATGCAGCAGCCGCATGACATGGCCGTGCACATGCATGGTCTGCGGAAAGGACGTGCGGTTGACGAAGGCCATCGAGACCGGCGTGCCGCGCTTCACCGAAACGAGCGGGGCGGCGGGCAGGCCCTCGCCGGCGTGGCCGTTCAGCCTCCAGGGCGGCGGCGCGGCGGGCCGGCCGGCGGCGGCCGGCATGTATCCCATGGCGAGCGCCTGACCGAGGCCGGCGGGGAGGGCGGCGCCGCCCTCCAGAACCAGTTCGACGCGCCGCGCATCCTGCAGGCGGATGGCCGGCGGCAGCGCCGGGTTGAGCGGCAGGGCGATCGGTTCGGCCCGCGGCGGCGCCGGATCGCCGGTCGGGGCGAGAACGACCAGCGGCAGATCGGGCAGGGCGGACAGGCCGGGCGGCGTCGCGCCGCGGGCGACGATCGAGCCCGCCGCGCCGGCCGCCGGCATCTCGAAGGCGATGTCGAAGCGCGCGCCGGGGCCGACCGGCACGGTCTGGCGCACCGGCTCGAAGGGGTCGCAGGGCTGGCCGTCGATCGCCAGAATGAACGGCCGCACGCCGAGGAAGGAGACGATCAGCAGCCTGGCGTTGGCGGCGTTGCAGAGGCGCAGGCGCACCCGCGCGCCCGGGCGGGCGGCGAGGGTCTCGGGCGCCGGGCGGCCGTTGACGGTGACGATCGCGCCGACGCGACCGGCGCCGCGGACGATCGCCGGATCGGCGAAATCGGCGCGGATCGCCCCGTCCGGGCCGAGCCGCCAGTCGTCGACCACGGCGACGACGTCGTGATCGACCGGCGGCGGCGCCGGCTCGTCGACGATCAGCAGGCCGGTCAGGCCGCGGTCGAGCTGCTCGGCGGCGGCGGCGCCGAGACCCGGGCGATAGGCGAAGAGGCCGGGGTCGGGCGGCGTGAAGCGCAGGTCGGCCGTCGCGCCCGGGGCCGTCGCCGGGCCGGTCAGCGGCGGCGCGCCGTCGAAGGCGTTGTCGATGCGCACGCCCTGCCAGTGCAGCGCAAGCGGGGCGCGCAAGCTGTTGACGAGGCGCAGATTGACCAGCTCGCCATGACGCAGGCGCAGCAGCGGGCCCGGCGTCGCGCCGTCGAAGCCCCAGGCTTCGACCGGTCGCGCCGCGCCGGGCAGGGCGAGCGCCACAGGCCGCGGCTCGAACAGGCGCGGGGCGCCCGCGGGCTGAGCGCCGGCCGGCCCGGCGGCAAGCCCCGCCGCGCTCGCGAGGCCGGCGCAAAAGCTGCGGCGATTCAAGTTCATGGCGGCGCGGCCTCAGATATCGAGTCGGGTCGTTGATACGCCGATTCAAGGCGGCGCGCGCGGCTTTTGTGTCGCGGCGCGCGGCCGCGCCGGCCGGACGCATATTTTTGCTGCGCGCGCTGCGGGGCGATGATACAGAGCCCGCCACCCGACGCGGGAGGGGCGCCCGCCGCCTCCACCGGGCGCGGGCGTGGCGGAACTGGCAGACGCAGTGGATTTAGGTTCCACCGCCGAAAGGCATGGGGGTTCAAGTCCCTCCGCCCGCACCAGCGCGCCGCCCGCGCGTGAACGAGACGAATGAGCCGCAGCGCGCGCCCGGGGGCGCCGCCGGCGCGATGGCGAGAAGGCACGACAGACATGCAGGTGATCGAGACGCTCTCCGAGGGGCTGAAGCGCGAATACAAGGTGGTGCTGCCCGCCGCCGATCTGCTCGCCCGCCTCGACCGCGAGCTCGCCGAGCTGAGCCAGAAGGTGCGCATCAACGGCTTCCGCCCCGGCAAGGTGCCGACCGCCCATCTCAAGCGCGTCTACGGCAAGAGCGTGATGGCCGACGTCGTGCAGAACGCCGTCAACGAGGCCAACCAGAAGATCGTCGCCGACAACAAGCTGCGCCTGTCGCAGCAGCCGGACATCCGGCTGTCGGAGGATCAGGCCGAGGTCGAGCGCGCCTTCGCGGCGCAGGGCGACCTCGCCTTCACCGTGGCGCTGGAGACGCTGCCGGAGTTCGAGATCGGCAGCTTCGACGACATCGCCATCGAGCGCCCGGTGCATGCGGCCGAGGCGGCCGAGATCGACAAGGCGCTGGACGGCATGGCCGACCGCAACCGCGTCTACACGGTCAAGGACGGCCCGGCGGCGCAGGGCGACAAGGCGACGATCGACTTCGTCGGCAAGATCGGCGGCGAGCCCTTCGAGGGCGGGACCGGGACCGACATCGACGTCATCATCGGTTCGGACACGTTCATCCCCGGTTTCGAGGCGCAGCTCGTCGGCCTCAAGGCGGGCGATGCGAAACTGGTCGAGGCGAGCTTCCCCGAGGCCTACGCCGCGCCTCAGCTCGCCGGCAAGGCGGCGACCTTCGACGTCACCGTCAAGAGCGTCGCCGCGCCCGGCGCGGTGACGATGGACGATGATTTCGCCAAGGGCTTCGGCGTCGACTCGCTCGACAAGCTGCGCGAGGCGGTGCGCGGCGAAATCCAGAAGGGCTACGACGCCGCCTCTCGCGACAAGGCCAAGCGCCGCCTGCTCGACAAGCTCGACGCGCGCTATGCCTTCGCGCTGCCGCAGGGCCTGGTGGAGCAGGAGTTCGCGACGATCTGGAAGCAGGTCGAGGCCGAGCAGAAGCAGTCCGGCAAGAGCTTCGCCGACGAGGGCACGACCGAGGAGGCGGCCCGGGCCGACTACCGCCGCATCGCCGAGCGGCGGGTGCGGCTCGGCCTGTTGCTGGCGGCGGTCGGCGAGCAGGCCAAGGTCGAGATCAAGGACGACGAGGTGACGCAGGCGCTGGTCGCCCGCGCCCGGCAGTTCCCCGGCCAGGAAAAGATGGTCTGGGACTACTACCAGAAGAATCCGCAGGCGCTGGCCGAGCTGCGCGCCCCGATCTTCGAGGAGAAGGTGGTCGACCACCTGCTCGGCCTCGTCAAGGTGACCGACCTGCCGGTGTCGCGCGAGGAGCTGTTCAAGGTCGAGGACGACGACAAGGCGGCGTGAACCGCGTTTCGGAATCACGCCGCAGCCGCCCTTTGCGAAGCGGCGCGGCGTGACTATCTTGGCGTCGACTCCCGCTCCGTTCCCGATTCATTCCGGTGAGGCCATGCGCGACCCGATCGACGTCTACAACTCCATGCTCGTGCCGATCGTGGTCGAGCAGTCGAACCGGGGCGAGCGCTCCTTCGACATCTATTCCCGCCTGTTGCGCGAGCGCATCGTGTTCCTGACCGGCCCGGTCGAGGACAACATGGCCTCGCTGGTGATCGCCCAGCTGCTCTTCCTGGAGGCCGAAAACCCCAAGAAAGAGATCGCCATGTACATCAACTCGCCGGGCGGGGTGGTGTCGTCGGGCCTGGCCATCTACGACACCATGCAGTTCATCCGGCCCAAGATCACGACCTTGTGTTGCGGACAGGCCGCCTCGATGGGCTCGCTGCTGCTGTGCGCGGGCGAAGCCGGCATGCGCTACGCGCTGCCCAACGCCCGCATCATGGTGCATCAGCCCTCCGGCGGCTTCCAGGGCCAGGCCTCGGACATCCAGCGGCATGCGGAAGACATCATCCGCATCAAGAAAAGGCTCAACGAAATTTACGTGAAACACACCGGTCAGAGCTACGAGAAGATCGAGACCACGCTCGACCGCGACCACTTCATGTCGGCGGAGGAGGCGAAGGCCTTCGGCATCGTCGACCACGTCCAGGACAAGCGTCCGGAAGAGGCCGCCGAGACCGGCAAGGGCTGAGTGCGCGCCCGCACGGGCCGGCCGCCGCATCCCTTGATGCGACGGCGGCCGCGTGGTTCGATGACCACGCGGCGGGCGTTGCGCATGCGGGACCGGTCGGATGGCCGGCCCCGATCGATCCGGGCGGATTGTCCCGGGCTTTTCCACCGGGCCGCGGCCCGGAGCGGGCCGGCTACCAATCGTTAGGAAGTCGCCCCATATAGTTAACGTCGGGCAGGCGCGTTCCGGCGCGACTCCCGGCTGCAGGAGAACGAAATGAGCAAGGTCGGCGGCGGCGAATCCAAGAACACGCTGTACTGTTCGTTCTGCGGCAAGAGCCAGCACGAGGTTCGCAAGCTGATCGCGGGCCCGACTGTCTTCATCTGCGACGAATGCGTCGAGCTCTGCATGGACATCATCCGTGAAGAGAACAAGACGTCGCTGGTCAAGTCGAAGGACGGGATTCCGACGCCGCGCGAGATCTGCAAGGTTCTCGACGACTATGTGATCGGGCAGGGCCAGGCCAAGCGCGTGCTGTCGGTGGCCGTGCACAACCACTACAAGCGGCTCAATCACGCGACGAAGCACAACGACGTCGAGCTCGCCAAGTCGAACATCCTGCTGATCGGGCCGACCGGCTCGGGCAAGACGCTGCTCGCCCAGACGCTGGCGCGCATTCTCGACGTGCCGTTCACGATGGCCGACGCGACGACCCTGACGGAAGCCGGCTATGTCGGCGAGGACGTCGAGAACATCATCCTGAAGCTGCTGCAGGCCTCCGACTACAATGTCGAGCGGGCGCAGCGCGGCATCGTCTACATCGACGAGATCGACAAGATCAGCCGCAAGTCCGACAATCCGTCGATCACCCGCGACGTGTCGGGCGAGGGCGTGCAGCAGGCGCTCCTGAAGATCATGGAGGGCACCATCGCCTCGGTGCCGCCGCAGGGCGGGCGCAAGCATCCCCAGCAGGAGTTCCTGCAGGTCGACACGACCAACATCCTGTTCATCTGCGGCGGCGCCTTCGCCGGGCTCGAGCGGATCATCTCGGCGCGCGGCAAGGGCACCTCGATCGGCTTCGCCGCCCGCGTGCAGGCGCCGGACGACCGGCGCACCGGCGAAATCCTGCGCAAGGTCGAGCCGGAGGACCTGCTGAAATTCGGCCTCATCCCCGAATTCGTCGGCCGTCTGCCGGTGATCGCGACGCTCGAGGATCTCGACGAGGCGGCGCTGAAGAAGATCCTGACCGAGCCGAAGAACGCTCTGGTCAAGCAGTATCAGCGGCTGTTCGAGATGGAGAACACGACGCTGACCTTCCAGGACGAGGCGCTCGACATCGTCGCCAAGAAGGCGATCGAACGGCGCACCGGGGCGCGCGGCCTGCGCTCGATCATGGAGGGCATCCTGCTCGACACGATGTTCGACCTGCCGGGCCTCGACGGGGTGGAGCAGGTGGTGATCGGTCCCGAAGTCGTCGACGGCAAGGCGCGACCGCTCTACATCTACGCCGACCGCGGCGTCGAAAAGGCCGGCGCAAGCGCCTGAGCGCAAGCTTGAAAGCGTGACGCGCCGTCGCCATTTGTGAATGCGCAGGGCGCGCCGGCCGCAAGCCGGACGCCCGCCGCGCGGCGCAGAGTTCCCGCCGCGCGAAACCCGCCGCAGGCGCCGTGAACCGGGCCTGACGGCAGGGTCGCCGACCAGCGGTCCGCCGGCGCAGCGCGCGCCGGGCCGGATCGGACGGCGGCGGCCCGCCCGCGCGGTCGCTTTCAGGACCGCGCGCGCGCCAACAGGATATTGCGATGACCAGCAAGCGCCCCCCTGTCACGCCCGGCTCGATCGAGACCTACGCCGTCCTGCCGCTGCGCGACATCGTCGTCTTTCCGCACATGATCGTGCCGCTCTTCGTCGGGCGCGAGAAGTCGATCCGCGCGCTCGAGGAGGTGATGCGGGCCGACAAGCTGATCCTGCTCGCGACGCAGATGAACGCGGCCGAGGACGATCCGGCGCCGGACGCGATCTTCCAGACCGGCACGCTCGCCTCGGTGCTGCAGCTGCTGAAACTGCCCGACGGCACGGTCAAGGTGCTGGTCGAGGGCGCCTCGCGCGCCCGCGTGCGCAGCTACACGCGCACCGAGGAGTTCTACGAGGCCGACGCCGAGGCGCTGGCGGACGACGCGGCCGACAAGGTCGAGGTCGAGGCGCTGGCCCGCTCGGTGGTCGGCGAGTTCGAGAACTACGTGAAGCTCAACAAGAAGGTCTCGCCCGAGGTCGTGGCGACGATCGGCCAGATCGATGATTACGCCAAGCTCGCCGACACGGTCGCCGCGCATCTGGCGGTGAAGATCGCCGACAAGCAGACGCTGCTCGAACTGCCGTCGGTGCCGCAGCGGCTGGAGAAGTGCCTGTCGCTCATGGAGAGCGAGATCTCCGTGCTGCAGGTCGAGAAGCGCATCCGCACGCGCGTCAAGCGGCAGATGGAGAAGACGCAGCGCGAGTACTATCTCAACGAGCAGATGAAGGCGATCCAGAAGGAGCTCGGCGACGGCGAGGACGGCAAGGACGAACTCGGCGAGCTCGAGGAGCGCATCAAGAACACCAAGCTGTCGAAGGAGGCCAACGACAAGGCGATGGCCGAGCTGAAGAAGCTCCGGCAGATGTCGCCGATGTCGGCCGAGGCGACGGTGGTGCGCAACTATCTCGACTGGCTGCTGTCGATCCCTTGGGGCAAGAAGTCGAAGGTCAAGAAGGACCTCGGCCTCGCCCAGAAGATCCTCGACGACGACCATTACGGCCTCGACAAGGTCAAGGAGCGGATCGTCGAATATCTCGCCGTGCAGCAGCGCGCCAACAAGCTGACCGGGCCGATCCTGTGCCTCGTCGGCCCGCCCGGCGTCGGCAAGACCTCGCTCGGCAAGTCGATCGCCAAGGCGACGGGCCGCGAATTCGTGCGCATGTCGCTCGGCGGCGTGCGCGACGAGGCCGAGATCCGCGGCCACCGGCGCACCTATATCGGCTCGATGCCCGGCAAGATCATCCAGTCGATGCGCAAGGCGAAGTCGTCCAACCCGCTCTTCCTGCTCGACGAGATCGACAAGATGGGCATGGACTTCCGCGGCGACCCCTCGTCGGCGCTGCTGGAGGTGCTCGACCCCGAGCAGAACACCAGCTTCAACGACCATTACCTCGAGGTCGATTACGACCTGTCGAACGTGATGTTCGTGACGACGGCGAACACGCTCAACATCCCGCCGCCGCTGATGGATCGCATGGAGATCATCCGCATCGCCGGCTACACCGAGGACGAGAAGATCGAGATCGCCCGCAAGCATCTCATCCCGAACGCCATGCAGAAGCACGGCCTCGCCCCCGCCGAATGGTCGGTCGAGCCGGACGCGCTGGCGCTGCTGATCCGCCGTTACACGCGGGAAGCGGGCGTGCGCAATCTGGAGCGTGAAATCTCCAATCTCGCCCGCAAGGCGGTGAAGAAGATTCTCACCGCCAAGAAGAAGGGCGAGACGGTCACGGTGACCGCCGACAACCTCGCCGATTTCCTCGGCGTGCCGAAGTTCCGCTACGGCATGGCGGAGGTCGAGGATCAGGTCGGCGCGGTGACCGGCCTCGCCTGGACCGAGGTCGGCGGCGAACTGCTGACGATCGAGGGCGTCATGATGCCCGGCAAGGGCCGCATGACGGTGACCGGCAATCTGCGCGACGTGATGAAGGAATCGATTTCTGCGGCGGCGTCCTACGTGCGTTCGCGGGCGGTCGATTTCGGCATCGAGCCGCCGCTGTTCGACAAGCGCGACATCCACGTCCACGTGCCGGAAGGCGCGACGCCCAAGGACGGCCCCTCGGCCGGCATCGCCATGGCGACCGCCATCGTCTCGGTGATGACCGGCATTCCGGTCAGGCGCGACATCGCCATGACCGGCGAGGTGACGCTGCGCGGCCGCGTGCTGCCGATCGGCGGGCTGAAGGAGAAGCTGCTCGCCGCGCTGCGCGGCGGCCTGAAGAAGGTGCTGATCCCGGAGGAGAACGCCAAGGATCTGGCCGAAATCCCCGCCTCGGTGAAGAACGGGCTGGAGATCGTGCCGGTGTCGCGCATGGACGAGGTGCTGCAGCACGCCCTGACGCGCCAGCCCGAGGCGATCGACTGGAAGGAAGCCGACATGCCGCGGCCGGCGGCCGAGGCCGCCCGCCCCGAGGAGGACAAGACCGGCTTCGTCGCGCACTGAGCGCGGACCGGCGAAAATGACCGCGGCGTCATGCGGCGCCGCGGTTTTTCGTTTCGCCCGGCCGGTCGCTCCGGGATCGACCTTCGCAACCGCAAATCCGCCGCGTTGGGCTGTTCTTCAGCCCGGCGAGCCGCGCCGTCCGAGGGCTGCGCCGGCCCCCCTTCCACAACCCGAAAGGACCCGACATGAACAAGCTGGAACTCGTCGACGCCGTCGCCCGCGAGGCGGAGATGACCAAGACGGCCGCGGGCGCCGCCGTGGACGCCGCGCTCGCCGCCATCGCCGGGGCGCTGGCCAAGGGCGAGGAAGTGCGGCTCGCCGGCTTCGGCGCCTTCTCGGTGTCCGAGCGGGCCGCCACCACCGGCCGCAACCCCTCGACCGGCGCGGAAATCCAGATTCCGGCCTCGCGCAACGCCCGGTTCAAGGCGAGCGCCACGCTGAAGGCCTCGCTCAACGGCAAGTGACGCGATGCGGACCGTCGGCCGCGCGCCGACGGTCCTTGCCGGCCCGGCGCGCCTGACGGCATACTGGGACGGCGCGGGCGGTTAGCTCAGCTGGCAGAGCGGCGCCTTTACACGGCGTTGGTCGGCGGTTCGAACCCGTCACCGCCCACCACGGTTCGGAGCAGGCCACGATGCGTCTTCGCCCCCTGATCGCCGCCGCCGGACTGCTCGCTGCGCTGGCCGCGGCCGGCCCGGCGCAGGCGATGACGTTCCGGCTGGTGTCGGTCGGCGGGGATTGCGGCCAGGCCTGTCCGCAGGTGATCGCCGCCGAGGGCGAGATCGAGCGCAACAGCGCCGAGACCTTCGCCGCCTTCGTGCGCCAGCGCATCGGCACGGGGCGGCTGCGCAACATCATCTTCCTGCATTCGCCGGGCGGCAACGTCGTCGGGGCGATCAAACTCGGGGCGCTGTTCCGGCGGGTCGGCTCGGCCGTCGTCGTGGCGCAGGCGCGCGAGGGGCAGGGGGTGGGGGCGGACGCCTCGTTCCTGTCGGCGCGCTGCATGTCGGCCTGCGTCTATGCGCTGATGGGCGGCAAGCGGCGGGTGATCCCGCCGCAGAGCCAGCTCGGCGTGCATCGCACTTCGTCCTTCCAGTTCGTCGGCAAGGACCCGGCCAACACCGATCCGGGCTATCAGCGGATCAAGACGCCGGAGGCGCTCGTCGCCGCGCTGACCGCCTACACGAAGAGCATGGGCGTCAGCACGGCCGTGATCGACGCCGCGCAAGCGACGCCGCACGAGACGATCCGCGTCCTGACCCGCCAGGAGCTGGCGAAATGGCGGCTCGGCGTGGAGAAACTGTGAGCTGCGCAGCGCGCCCCGCAGAGCGGGCGCGCAGGCGCCGACTCGCTTGACTTCGGACCGCTGGCGACGTATCCGGGCCTCCTTCGCGCGCCGGTTCGCCGGCGGCCCTGCGGGGGTGTAGCTCAGTTGGTTAGAGCGTCGGCCTGTCACGCCGAAGGTCGCGGGTTCGAGTCCCGTCACTCTCGCCATTTCTCCTGATCCGTCGCCGCCGCGCGCATGCGCCGCGGCCCTGCGGCGAAACGGCGCAAACCGCGCACAAGAGCGGCGCAACTGCGTCTTTCGTCGGGCGAAGTCCGGGCCGTTTCGCCTTGCGACTCCGGCGGGGCTGCGATAAGCCTCCTGCGATCCTCAGGAGGCCCTTGCGTGCCGAGCCTCATCACGGACTATCTTCCGCTCGTCGTCTTCATCGGCATTTCGGCGGTGATCGGACTTGCGTTGCTGATCGCGCCCTTCCTGCTCGCCTACAAGAGCCCGGATCCCGAGAAGCTGTCGGCCTACGAGTGCGGATTCAACGCGTTCGACGACGCGCGCATGAAATTCGACGTGCGCTTCTATCTCGTCTCGCTGCTGTTCATCATCTTCGATCTCGAGGTCGCGTTCCTGTTTCCCTGGGCGGTGGCGTTCAAGGAAGTCGGCCTGTTCGGCTTCTGGTCGATGATGATCTTCCTCGGCGTCCTGACCATCGGCTTCGTCTACGAGTGGAAGAAGGGGGCGCTGGAATGGGACTGAGCCACGAGACGCTCGTCGCGCCCGCGCCGAAGGGGATCATCGACCCCAATACCGGGCGGCCGATCGGGGCGACCGATCCGTTCTTCACCGGCATGAGCGACCGGCTCGCCGACAAGGGATTTCTGGTCACTTCGACGGACGAGCTGATCCAGTGGGCGCGCACCGGCTCGCTGATGTGGATGACCTTCGGCCTCGCCTGCTGCGCGGTCGAGATGATGCAGCTGTCGATGCCGCGCTACGACGTCGAGCGCTACGGCTTCGCCCCGCGCGCCAGTGCGCGCCAGTCGGAGGTGATGATCGTCGCCGGCACGCTGACCAACAAGATGGCGCCGGCGCTGCGCAAGGTCTACGACCAGATGCCCGAGCCGCGCTACGTGATCTCGATGGGGTCCTGCGCCAATGGCGGAGGCTACTATCACTACAGCTACAGCGTGGTGCGCGGCTGCGACCGGGTGGTGCCGGTCGACGTCTACGTGCCGGGCTGTCCGCCGACGGCGGAGGCGCTGTTCTACGGCGTGCTGCTGCTGCAGAAGAAGATTCGTCGCACAGGCACGATCGAACGGTGAGCGCAAACGCGCGCCGCACAGGGGCGCGCGACACGGAACGGGGACGCCGCGCGCCTCAGCGCCGCGGCGGAAAGGCTGGAACAGGCGTCCATGACAGACGAGCTCAAGGCCCTCGGCGACCATCTCAGCGCCGCGCTGGCGGGCGCGGTGCGCACGGCGACGATCGCCTATGGCGAACTGACCGTGACAGTCGAGGCGGCGCGCATCGTCGAGGTCGTCACCTTCCTGCGCGACGATCCGCAGTGCCGCTTCATCAGCATCATCGACGTCTGCGGCGTCGACTATCCGGCGCGCGAGAAGCGCTTCGACGTCGTCTATCATCTGCTGTCGCCGACGCGGAACCTGCGCATCCGCCTGAAGGTCGAGACCGACGAGACGACGCCGGTGCCCTCGATCACCGGCGTGTTTCCGGGCGCGGACTGGTTCGAGCGCGAGGCCTATGACCTCGTCGGCATCCTGTTCTCCGGCCATCACGACCTGCGCCGCATCCTCACCGACTACGGTTTCGAGGGGCATCCGCTGCGCAAGGATTTCCCGATGACCGGCTATGTCGAGGTCCGCTACGACGATCAGGAAAAGCGGGTGCGCTACGAGCCCGTGAAGCTGCCGCAGGAATACCGGCAGTTCGATTTCCTGTCGCCGTGGGAAGGCGTCGACTATCCGCTGCCGGGCGATGAAAAGGCGAAGGCGCGCTGAACCATGACCGACCAGAGCCTGCGCAACTTCTCGATCAATTTCGGACCGCAGCATCCGGCGGCGCATGGCGTGCTGCGCCTGGTGCTGGAGCTCGACGGCGAGGTCTGCACGCGCGTCGATCCGCATATCGGCCTCTTGCATCGCGGCACCGAGAAGCTGATGGAGTCGCGCACCTATCTGCAGGACATCGCCTATTTCGACCGGCTCGACTATTGCGCGCCGATGAATCAGGAGCACGCCTTCTGCCTCGCCATCGAGAAGCTGGTCGGCGTCACGGTTCCCAAGCGCGGCCAGCTGATCCGCGTGCTCTACGCCGAGATCGGCCGCATCCTGTCGCATCTGCTCAACGTGACGACGCAGGCGATGGACGTCGGCGCGCTCACCCCGCCGCTGTGGGGTTTCGAGGAGCGCGAGAAGCTGATGGTGTTTTATGAGCGCGCCTCGGGCGCGCGCATGCACGCCAACTACTTCCGGCCCGGCGGCGTGGCGCAGGATCTGCCCGAGCGCCTCGTTCAGGACATCGGCGACTGGTGCGATCCCTTCCTCAAGGTGGTCGACGATCTCGAGGCGCTGTTCATCGACAACCGCATCTTCAAGCAGCGCAACGTCGACATCGGCGTGGTGTCGCTCGAGGACGCCTGGAAGTGGGCGTTCTCCGGCGTCATGGTGCGCGGCTCGGGCGCGGCCTGGGATCTGCGCAAGTCGCAGCCCTACGAGTGCTATGACGAGCTCGAATTCGACATTCCGGTCGGCAAGAACTGCGACAATTACGATCGTCAGGTCATCCGCATGGAGGAGATGCGCCAGTCCGTGCGCATCATGAAGCAGTGCGTGCATCGCCTGCTCGGGGCCGAGCGCAAGGGGCCGGTGACGACGCTCGACGGCAAGGTGGCGCCGCCGCACCGGGGCGAGATGAAGCGCTCGATGGAGGCGCTCATCCATCACTTCAAGCTCTACACCGAGGGCTTCAAGGTTCCGGCGGGCGAGGTCTATGCGGCGGTCGAGGCGCCGAAGGGCGAGTTCGGCGTCTATCTCGTCTCGGACGGCACCAACAAGCCGTATCGCTGCAAGATCCGCGCGCCCGGCTTCGCGCATCTGCAGGCGATGGATTTCATGTGCCGCGATCACATGCTGGCCGACGTGTCGGCGATCCTGGGGTCGCTCGACATCGTGTTCGGGGAGGTCGATCGATGATCCGCATTTTCGCGGCGGCGACGGTCGCGCTGTGCGCGACATCGGCGATGGCGCAGTTCCAGCAGGGCAATACGCGCACCACGGTCAATCCGCAGCTCGTGCGTCTGCTCGAGGAAGGCTACGACATCAAGGCGGCCTTCGCGGAAGCGGGCGTGCCTTACGTGATCCTGCAGAAGGCGACATCCGCCTATCTGTGCCGCGGCGCCGGCGCCACGGTCTGTGAGAAGCTCAACTGACGAGAACACGATGTCCGTTCGCAGACTGGCCGAACAGCAGCCGCCGAGCTTCGCCTTCACGCCCGAGAACAAGGCGTGGGCGGACAAGCTGATCGCCAAATATCCGAAGGGCCGGCAGGCCTCGGCGGTGATTCCGCTGCTCTGGCGGGCGCAGGAGCAGCACGATTACTGGTTGCCGAAAGCGGCGATCGAGGCGGTCGCGGACATGCTCGGCATGAACCGGCTGCGCGTGCTGGAGGTCGCGACCTTCTATACGATGTTCAATCTCGCCCCGGTCGGGCGGCATTTCATCCAGCTGTGCGGCACGCCGCCGTGCCATGTGCGCGGGGCGCCGCAGCTGCGCAAGATTCTGGAGCGGCGCATCGGGCCGCAGCAGCACGTCTCGGCCGACGGCGCGTTCTCGTGGCTCGAGGTGGAGTGCCTCGGAGCCTGCTGCAACGCGCCGATGGCGCAGATCAACAACGACTATTACGAGGATCTGACGGAGGAGAACTTCCTCCTGCTGCTCGACGACCTGGCTGCGGGGCGCACCGTGAAGAAGGGTTCGCAGACAGGCCGGATCTCCTCCGAACCGACGCCCGGCAAGGGCACGACGCTCGCCGATCCGACGCTGTACGACGGCTCGCGCGTCGGCGCGTGGAAGAAGCGCTTCGAGGAAGAGCAGGCGCGGCAGGCCGCCGCCGCCGCCGAAGCTGCTGCGGCGAAGGAGGCCGCGAGCGCAGCTCAGCAGGCGCCGACTGACGCGGCCAAGCCGGCGCGTCCGGCCGCCGTCACCGAGGAAGCGACACTCGCCAGCGCGCCCGCCGCGGCGAAGGCGGCCGCCGCCGCGGCGCCTGCCGCATCGGGCGCCGCCGCGTCGACGCCGACACACGAGGCCAAGGAACGCAGCGTCGATCCGGGCGTGACGGCGCTCGCCGCCGGCGCGGCCGATCCGGCCGCCGCCGCACGCGAGGCGCAGGCGGCGCAGGAGGAGGCCGAGATCAAGGCCAAGCTGGCGACGCTGTCGAAGGACGCGACGCCGCAGCAGAAGGCCGACGCGGTCGGCGCGCGCCCGGCCGGGCTCACCGCAGCGCGCGGCGGCGTCGCCGACGATCTGAAGCGCATCAAGGGCGTCGGCAAGGTCAACGAAGGCAAGCTGAACGAACTCGGCGTGTTCCATTTCGACCAGATCGCGGCGTGGACCCGGCCGGAGATCCGCTGGGTCGGCACGTATCTGGCCTTCCCCGGCCGCATCGACCGCGAGGACTGGACGGGGCAGGCGAAGCTGCTCGCCCAGGGCCTCGAGACCGAATTCTCCAGGCGCGTCGATCGCGGCGAGGTGTCGACCTCGACGGGCGGCCCCTCGCGCCCCGACAAGACGAAGTGAGGCGATGATGCTGTCGGATCAGGATCGCATCTTCACCAATCTCTACGGCTTCCACTCGCCGGGGCTGAAGGCGGCGCAGATGCGCGGCGCCTGGGACGGCACGAAGCTGCTGATCGATCGCGGGCGCGACTGGATCATCAACGAGATGAAGGCCTCGGGCCTGCGCGGGCGCGGCGGCGCGGGCTTCCCGACCGGGCTCAAATGGTCGTTCATGCCCAAGCCCGATGCGGCGCGGCCCTCCTATCTCGTCGTCAACGCCGACGAGTCGGAGCCCGGCACCTGCAAGGATCGCGAGATCATGCGGAACGATCCGCATCTTCTCATCGAGGGCTGTCTCGTCGCCTCCTTCGCGATGGGCGCCAACGCCTGCTACATCTATGTGCGCGGCGAATACATTCACGAGCGCGAGCGGCTGCAGGCGGCGGTCGACGAAGCCTATGAGGCGCGGCTGATCGGCAAGGACAATGTCCATGGCTGGCCGTTCGATCTCTACGTGCATCATGGCGCCGGCGCCTACATCTGCGGCGAGGAGACGGCGCTGCTCGAAAGCCTCGAGGGCAAGAAGGGCATGCCGCGGCTCAAGCCGCCGTTCCCGGCCAATATGGGCCTTTATGGCTGCCCGACGACGGTCAACAACGTCGAGTCGATCGCCGTCGCGCCGACGATCCTGCGGCGCGGCGCCGCCTGGTTCTCCTCCTTCGGCGCGAAGAACAATTCCGGCACCAAGCTGTTCTGCGTGTCGGGACACGTCGGCACGCCTTGCAATGTCGAGGAGGCGATGTCGATCCCGTTCCGCGAGCTGATCGACCGGCATTGCGGCGGCATTCGCGGGGGCTGGGACAATCTGCTCGCGGTGATCCCCGGCGGCTCGTCGGTTCCCTGCGTGCCGGCGCACCAGATCATCGACGCGCCGATGGATTTCGACACGCTGCGCAATCTGCGCTCCGGCCTCGGCACGGCGGCGGTGATCGTGCTCGACAAGTCGACCGACATCGTGCGGACGATCGCGCGCATCTCGTATTTCTACAAGCACGAGAGCTGCGGCCAGTGCACGCCCTGCCGCGAGGGCACGGGCTGGATGTGGCGGGTGCTGACGCGCATGGCCGAGGGCCGGGCGCAGAAGCGCGAGATCGACATGCTGCTCGAAGTCTCGACCGAGATCGAGGGCCACACGATCTGCGCGCTCGGCGACGCCGCGGCCTGGCCGGTGCAGGGCCTGATCCGGCATTTCCGTCACGAGATCGAGAAGCGCATCGACGATTACGCCGCCAATCCGCACAGCGAGCCTGTGCGCGTCGCCGCGGAGTGAGGACCATGAGCACGACACGTCTTGCCGCCACACTGGCTCTCGTCGGCGTCGCCGCGGCGGGCTGCGCCCGACTCGAGGGGATCGGGGGACGCCCGGTCGCCGCGCCGGCGCCGGCGCCGGTCGCCGCGCCAGTCGCGCCCGGCGTCGTCGCCGGCGTGCCGACAGTGGACATCGCCGCGCCGGGACAGACGGTGCGCGACGTGCTGGTGGCGCGGGCCCGCTCGCGCGGGGCGAGCCCGTCGCTGACGGCGGCGGCGGTGGTGATCCAGCGCGCGCTGCCCTCGACCAACGAGACGCTGGCGGCGGCCTGCGGCCCGCATCAACCGAACCGTGCGGTGCGCGTCGTGCTCGGCACACAGCCGATCGCCGGCGGCACGCGGCTGACCGAGCAGCGCTTCATCATCGATGGCGACAGGGTCTGCGCCGTGCCGCTGAACGAGGCGGATGTGCGCGAGGCGGAAGCCTCGCTCGGCGAGGTGAAGCGGCAGGCCGAGACGCGCGTGGCGGCGCGGTGAAAGCGGGAGCGGG
>JAEULW010000243.1 GCA_016793505.1 Methylobacteriaceae bacterium
AGGGGGCCGAGACGGTGATCACGTCGCCGCGCGGCAGCACCTTGCCGAGGCCGGCGACGATCGCCGGCGCCGGCGCGGCGGGCGGGGCGGGCGGGGGCGCCGGCACGGCGAAGGGCTGCGAGGCGCCGCCGCCGGGCTTCAGGCCGAGCGCGGTCATCAGGATGCGGATGCCGGGCGGCTGGAAATACATCGCGATGAAGCCGCCGGTCAGCATTACCGCCATCAGCAGCGGAACGAAGCGGGCGACGCGCCAGACGCGGCGGATCGGCGAGGGGCGGACGGCGAGCGCGCCGCGCTCGACCAGAACGAGCGGCAGGTCGCCCGGCGGGGCGGACGGATCCTGGCGAGGCGGCGGGGCGGTCGACATCCGGAGTCCAGCATTAGTCGGCTTCGCCGCCGCGCGCAAAGACCGGCGTCTGCGGCGTCGCGCCGCTCAGGCCGGGGGTGCGTCGAGCGCCTGCTTCAAAGCCTGAAAGGCGCGGGCGCGGTGCGACAGCGCCGTCGAGCCGTCGGCGGGAACGCCGTGTTTTTCTTCGGCGCTCATCTCGCCGAAGGTGCGCTCATGACCGTCGGGCAGGAACATCGGATCGTAGCCGAAGCCCCTGTCGCCGCGCGGCGGCCAGACCAGCGCGCCGTCGACGCGGCCCTCGACCTCGAGACGCGCGCCGTCCGGCCAGACCAGCGCGATGGCCGAGACAAACCAGGCGCGGCGCTCGGCGGGAGCGAAATCGTCACGCTCGCGCAGCGCCGCCTCGACGCGCTCCATGGCGTGGCGGAAATCCTTGCCCGGCCCGGCCCAGCGCGCCGAATAGACGCCCGGCGCGCCGTCGAGAGCGGCGACGCAGAGACCGGAATCGTCGGCGATCGCCGGCAGGCCCGCCGCCGCGGCGGCGGCTTCCGCCTTGATCAGGGCGTTGGCCCGGAAGGTGACGCCCGTCTCCTCCGGCTCGGGCAGGCCGAGTTCGCCGGCCGAAACCGCCTCGATTCCGTAGGGCGCCAGCAGTTCGCGCATTTCGCGCAGCTTGCCGGGATTGTGGGTGGCGACGACGAGGCGGCCGGTCAGGCGAGGGGCGGAAGCGCTCATGGGGCCGACTTAAGGCGCCGTCGGGGCGCGCGCAAACCCCGGCTTAACCGCCTGCGACGAATCGTTGAGGCAAGAACCGTTCCAGACGCTGGGTGGCGTCCGGCGCGTGCTATAAGCTCCGCCCTGAAAGCAAGAACCGCGCCGATCCGGGCGCGGAGCGCGAGCGTGAGGCGTCGGCGTGGGTCTGTCGACCAAACTGATGTTGCGCCAGGGTCAAGCCCTGGTGATGACGCCGCAGCTCCTGCAGGCCATCAAGCTGCTGCAGCTCTCCAACATCGAACTTGCCGCCTTCGTCGAGACCGAGCTCGAGCGCAATCCGCTGCTCGAGCGGGCGGAGGAAGTGGAGGCCGGAGATCCCGGCGGCGAGGCGCGGGCGGAGCCGTTCGAGGCCGAGGCCGGCGCGCCGGCCGAGGGCGAGCGGGACTGGGATTCGGCGACGCTCGAGACCTCCGCCGAGGCGCTGCAGTCCGGCCTCGACGCCGACCTCGGCAACACATTCGAGGCGGAGCGGACGCCGGCGACGCAGGAGCGCGCCGCCTCGGGCGACGCCCTGGGCCTGTCGGAAGGGGCTTGGGCCGGGGCCGGATCGGGCGCCGGCGGCGGCGACGGCGAGGCGCCCAATCTGGAAGCCTATGTCGCTGAAAAGCCGAGCCTGCGCGAGCATCTGACGATGCAACTGGCGGTGGCCTGCCCCGATCCGATCGACCGGCTGATCGGCGGGGCGCTGATCGATCTCATCGACGAATCCGGCTATCTCCAGGGCGACCTGGCGGACATCGCCGAACGGCTCGGCGCGTCGCCGGCCCGCGTCGAGCAGGTTCTGGCGATCGTCCACAGCTTCGAGCCGACCGGCGTGGGCGCCCGCAATCTCGCCGAATGCCTGACGCTGCAGCTGAAAGAGCGCGATCGCTGCGACCCGGCGATGCAGGCGCTGCTCGCCAATCTGCCGCTGCTCGCCCGGCGCGATTTCGCCACGCTCAAACGCTTCTGCGGCGTCGACGACGAAGACCTCGCCGACATGGTGCAGGAGCTGCGGCGGCTCGATCCCAAGCCGGGCCGGGCGTTCGGCGGCGAGGTGGAGGCGCCGGCGGCGCCGGACGTCTTCGTGCGCGCGGCGGCGGACGGCTCCTGGCAGATCGAGCTCAACAGCGAGGCGCTGCCGCGCATCCTCGTCAATCACGCCTACGCCGCCCGGGTGGCGCGGCCCGGCGCCAGCGAGGCCGACCGCACCTTCATCTCCGGCTGCCTGCAGTCAGCCAACTGGCTGACCAAGAGCCTCGAACAAAGGGCCCGGACCATCCTCAAGGTGGCCTCGGAAATCGTTCGCCAGCAGGATGGCTTCTTCGCCCTCGGCGTCGAGCATCTGCGGCCGCTCAACCTGAAGACGGTCGCCGACGCCATCGGCATGCACGAATCCACCGTCTCGCGCGTCACCTCCGGCAAGTACATGGCGACGCCGCGCGGCCTGTTCGAGCTGAAATATTTCTTCACGGCGGCGATCGCGGCGACGGGCGGGGGCGAATCCCATTCGGCCGAGGCGGTGCGTTTCCGCATCCGCCAGATGATCGACCAGGAAAATCCGGACGACGTGCTCTCCGACGACGCCATCGTCGCGCGGCTGCGCGAGGCGAAAATCGACATCGCCCGCCGCACCGTCGCCAAATACCGGGAAAGCCTGCGAATTCCCTCATCCATCGAACGCCGCAGGGAAAAACAGGCGCAACGGGCGCGCACGCCCGAGGCGGCGCAGTGACGGGGCGGCCGGCGGATCGTTCCGGCGGCGGCCCTGCCCTTGCGAGGCGCGTTGACTTCGCTCCGGGGCGCTCGTAACCCTTGGCCCGAATCCGGGGGGCTGAGCCGCCGGCGCCGGTCGTCGCACAGACGACGATCCGGCCATCAGGAGGTCGAAGCGCAATGCCGCTGCGCGTATCGGGCAAGAACCTCGACGTCGGCGAGTCGCTCAGGCAGCACGTCATCGCCCGCGTCGATCTCGCCGTCGCCAAATATTTCGACGGGGCCGTCACCGGCCATGTGACGCTCGGGCGCGACGGCTCCGCCTACCGGGCGGACTGCACGCTGCATCTGAGCTCCGGCGTGACGCTGCAGGCCGAGGGCCGCGCCCACGAGCCCTACGCCAGCTTCGAGCAGGCGGCCGAGCGCATCGAAAAGCGCCTGCGCCGCTACAAGCGCCGGCTGAAGGACAGGCACGGCAACGCCGCCGAGGCGCCCGCCGCCGCGCCGCTGGTCGCCGACTATGTGATCGAGCAGCCGCAGGACGAGGACGAAATCGCCCACGACTACAGCCCGCTGGTGATCGCCGAGAGCACGACGCGGCTGCGCGAGCTGTCGGTCGCCGACGCGGTGGCCGATCTCGATCTGAGCGGCGCTCCAGTCGGGGTGTTCCGCCACGCCGGCAACGGGCGGATCAACGTCGTCTACCGCCGGGCGGACGGCAACATCGGCTGGATCGACCCGGGCGCTGCCCAGGCCGGCTCCGGGGCGCGCGGCGGCTGAGGCGCAGCGAAACGGCGCCGCACGCGGGTTTCGCCGCGACGCCCCAGACGGACGAGACGCATGCCTCTGACTGATCTGCTGACGCCCGACTCGGTGATGCCGAATCTCAAGGCGACGACCAAGAAGCAGGTTCTCCAGGAACTCAGCGAGCGGGCGGCGGCCATCTCCGGCCTGCCCGAGCGCGAGGTGTTCGACGCGCTGCTGCAGCGCGAGCGGCTCGGCTCGACCGGCGTCGGCGCCGGCGTCGCCATTCCGCACGGCAAGCTGACGCGGGCGACGCGCATCTTCGGCGTGTTCGCGCGGCTGGACAAGCCGATCGACTTCGAATCGCTCGACGGCGCGCCGGTCGATCTCGTCTTCATGCTGGTCGCGCCCGAGGCGTCGGGCGCCGACCACCTCAAGGCGCTGGCGCGCATCGCCCGGGCGCTGCGCAACAGCGCCGTCGTCGCCAAACTGCGCGCGACGCGCGAGGCCGCCGGCCTCTACGCCGTTCTGACCAGCGAGCCGACGCCGCACGCGGCGTGACTCTAACCAATCAAATTGAAGACTAAGCGCTGCCTGACAAAGTACAACTACGATTGTTCTTGTTTCTTGTCGTCGTCGTGGGCGCGAAACAAATCTATTAGCTCGCTCTTAAACCCGTCCATATATTCTGACCAAACGCTAATCTTGGACATCGCTCTCGCAAGCATCACAGCAGCATCGAATTGTCTAATCTCTATTCGATGATCCAATTGTTGCGTTGGGTGTTTAAGCCAATCGCGCATAGTATTTAATTCTGAAATGATACTCGCACGATCGCCGCCAAGTTCCATACCTTTTTCAAGTAACAGAGAAAACAGATGGGGCGGCGCAGTTCGATCTGCCAGCATCCCTTCTGCTGCACCTGCCAAGGTGATGCAGACATCGAAATGCCCTTGGCGGTATGCCGAAATCGCTGACTCGATTTGCCGTATCACGCCCTGCTCTTTTTCAAGGATGATCATCGGGTTTCCATCGGCATTCGAAATTTTCCAGCATCGCCCCGGATAGTCGAGCGCGAACGACGCCGGCCGCCGGGCGATGGCGGCGAGGCCGAGCTGCGCCGCCTCTTCGCGCAGGAGCAGCCGCGTCCCGATCCGCCGCGCCGGCGCGGCGACCGGCGCCTTGGCCTCGAAGGCGGCGCGGAACGCCGTCTCGTCGAGGAAGGCGGCGATCTTCGGCGGCACGCCGCCGGCGATGGTGACGCCGCCGGTCGCCAGAAAGGTGATGGCGAGATCGCCGGCGAAGCGGCCGATCAGGCGCCAGGCGTGGCGCAGCGTCGCGGCCTCTGGCCCCGCCGGATCGGCGAGGCCGCACGCCGTCAGCGCGGCGGCGTCATGGCCCGAGGGCGGGCGCCCCTCGATGCGCTCGCGGCCGGCGTGCAGGCGGGCGAGGCCCGGCCCGGACAAGAGCGACTCCGGCGTGATGCGGCCCTCGACCCGATCGAGCGCGCCCCACAGCATCGTCTCGTAGGCGTCGGCAGGGGCGAAATCGACATGGCCGGCCTCGCTCGGCACGGCGAGGCGCGCCCCGCCCGCCTCGACCAGCAGGCCGACGCCGAGGCCCGTGCCGCAGCCGAGCACGAGGCGGGGGCCGGCGCCGGGCGCGAGCGGCGGGCCGATCGGGCGCGTCCAGTCCTCGGGAATGTCGGCGAGCGCCAGGGCGAGCGCCTCGAAATCATTGAGCAGCAGGCCCTGCTCCAGACCGAGCGCGGCGGCGACCGTCGGCCCGTCGATGCGCCAGGGCGCGTTGGTCAGCGCCAGAGCGCGGCCCTCGAGCGGCCCGGCGCCGCAGGCGATGAGCGCGCGCGGCCGGCGCGCACCCGAAAGCCCCAGCGAGGCGGCGGCCTCGGCAAGGCCGGCGAAATCGGCCGTGGCGCGACGCGCCAGCGGCTCGAGCGGCGCGGCGGGCGTCTCGACCAGGGCGACGCGCGCATTGGTGCCGCCGATGTCGGCGACGAGGACGGGGAAGGGGAACACGCAAGGCTCCGCGACGGATTTCGTCCGATCATGCCGTGTCGCGCGGCCGGCGGCCAGCGCCGCGCATTGACGCGGGCGGCGGCGACTCCTTAGATCGCGGTCATGGCCGGGTCCGCGATATCGGGATTGAGACGCGCCGCTCTCACGCTGGCGCTCGTCTATGCATTCCTGACGCAGGGGCTGCTCGCGCCGCTGGCGGCGCTGCGCATGGAGGCGATGGCCGCCGTCTATGGCGTGCTGTGCGTCACCAGCGCTGACGGCGCGTCGATCGACGGCGCCGCCATGGCGCCGCATTGCGACGTCTCCTGCCTGTTGCGCGGCGCGTCATCCGCCGCGCCGCCGCCGTCGCATTATCCGCTGTTCGCGCCGGCCCGCCGCTTTGCGACCCTTGCTCCGATCCCTGCTCCGGTCGCAGCGGCGCCTGCCCTGCATGGGCTGCGGCCGCAGTCGCAACGCGCGCCGCCTTTCGCCTGACGCCTCGCCGCGTGACCGCCCCCTCCCCAAACGGGGCGGCGTCGCGCGGTTGCGTGCAACGTCAGTCGAAAGAGAGAACCCATGAAACCCGCTTCTTTCGCGGCGGCCCTTGCCGGGCTGGCCGCACTCTGCGCATCCGCCTTCGCCGCGCCGACCGAAATCACCGACGCGCTCGGCCGCAAGGTGACGGTGAACACGCCGGTCCAGCGCATCGTCGTCAATTTCAACTTCGAGGAATTCACCGCCGTCGCCGGCAAGGAAGGCTGGGCGAAGGTCGTCGGCATCTCGCGCGCGCCGTGGGCGGGCTGGCGGCCGGCGATCTTCTCGCGCTACGCCGCGGTGATCCCGAATCTGCAGGATATGGCCGACATCGGCCATTCCGACGACAACACGTTTTCGATCGAGAAGATCATCGCGCTCAAGCCCGACGTGCTGTTCATTTCGGAATGGGCGTGGAAATCGATCGAGAGCGGACGTCCGCAACTCGCGGCGGCGGGCGTGCCGGTCGTCATCATCGACTACAACGCGCAGCTGCTCGAGCGCCATCTCGCCTCGACGCGCGCGTTCGGCAAGGTGATGGGGCAGGAGGCGCGCGCCGAGGAGATCGCCAGGCTCTACGAATCGAAATGGAACGACACGATGGCGCGCGTCGCCAAAGCCGCGCCGGCGAAGAAGCCAGTCGTCTATTTCGAGCTTGGACAGGCCGGCGCGGAGACGATCGGCAACTCCTATTCCGGCACGATGTGGGGCAAGATCGCGACGCAGCTCGGCGCGACGAACCTCGCCGACGGCAAGCTCCCCGGTCCATGGGGACCGGTGAACGCGGAAGCGGTGATCGCCGACAATCCCGACCAGATCTTCATCGCGGGCTCGTCCTGGGTCGGCAAGCCGAAGGCGGTGAAGACCGGCTACGACGCCACGCCCGAGGAGACGCGCGCGACGCTCGCGCCCTATGCGGGCCGGCCGGCCTGGGCCGATCTGAAAGCGGTGAAGAACGGCGACGTGCACGCGATCGAGCACGGACTCTGCCGCTCGCTGCCCGACTTCGTGGCGACGCGCTACATCGCCAAGGCGCTCTATCCGGCGCAGTTTGTCGACGTCGATCCGGCGAAAGAGTGGGCGGAGTATCACGCGAAATATCTGCCCGTCGCCTATTCGGGGACGTGGTTCGCGCGGGTGCGTCCATGAACAGGTCCGCCGCTGCGCCCTCGGGCGTGGCGGCGGCCTATCGCGCGCGCGCCGCCAGACGACTGGCCGGTCTCGGCTTCGCCGCGCTCGGTCTGGCTGTCGCGGCGCTGCTCGACATGGCGACGGGCCCGGCCTTCCTGTCGCCGTCGGCGGTGGCGCGTTCGGTGCTGCGCCTCGCCGAGGACCGCACCATCGACGCGATCGTCTGGTCGATCCGCCTGCCGATCGCGGCGATCGCGATCCTCGTCGGGGCGACCCTCGGGCTGACGGGGGCGATCATGCAGACGATCCTCGCCAATCCGCTCGCCTCCTCCTACACGCTCGGCGTCTCGGCGGGCGCAGGATTTGGCGCGGCGCTGGTGATCGTCATGGGCGCGGCGCTGCCTCTGCCCGAGCTCTATGCGGTGCCGATCGCCGCCTTCGTCTTCGCCGGCCTCGCCTGCGCCGGCGTCTATGGCGTCGGCGCTCTGCGCGGCGCGACGCCGGAAATGCTGGCGCTCGCCGGCATCGCCATGCTGTTCCTGTTCCAGGCGCTGTTGTCGCTGCTGCAGTTCATGGCCTCGCCGGAAGCGCTGCAGCAGATCGTGTTCTGGCTGTTCGGCAGCCTGCAGCGGGCGACATGGACGAAGGCGGGCCTCATTCTGGCGACGCTCGCCGTCGCCGCGCCGTTCCTGGCGCGCGACTGCTGGCGCCTGACCGCGCTGAAGCTCGGCGATGAGCGCGCCGCGAGCCTCGGCGTTGATCCCAGGCGTCTGCGCCTGCGCGCGCTGGCGCTGGTCGCGCTGCTGACCGGGGTCGCGGTCGCCTTCGTCGGGGCGATCGGCTTCGTCGGCCTTGTCGCCCCGCATGTCGCGCGGATGTTCCTCGGCGAGGATCAGCGCTATCTGCTCGTCGGCTCGGCGCTCGTCGGCGCCTTGACCCTGTCGCTCGCGTCGGTCGCCTCGAAATCGATCTCCCCCGGCGCGCTGTTCCCGATCGGCATCGTCACGGCGATGATCGGCGTGCCGTTCTTCATCTGGCTGATCCTGCGCTCGCGACGGAGCTTCTGGTGAGGCTGGCATTCGAGAAGGTCGGCGTCGGCTATGACGGCCGGCGCGTCGTGGCGGGCGTCGATCTGACGATCGACGATGGCGAGGTCGTCGCTCTGATCGGACCGAACGGCTCGGGCAAGTCCTCACTGGTGCGCGCCGCCGCCGGGCTTCTGGCGCATGACGGGGCGATCCGCTTCGGCGCAGGGCCGCGCGCGGCGGCGCGGATCGGCTACATGCCGCAGGACGAAGGACGCAGACCCGCGCTGACGGCGCTCGAAGTTGTGCTGCTCGGGCGGATGCGCGGCCTCGGCTTCCGCGTCGCCGACGCCGATCTCGACGCCGCCGAGGCGATGATGGCGGAACTGGCGATCGCCGGCTTCGCCGAGCGTCTGGTCGGCGAATTGTCCGGCGGCCAGCGCCAGCTCGTCTATCTGGCGCAGGCGCTGGTCGCCGAACCGGACGCGCTGCTGCTCGACGAGCCGACCAGCGCGCTCGACATGCGCCATCAGCTCGATGTGCTGGCGAGCGTGCGGCGCCTGACCCGATCGCGCGGCCTCGCCTGCCTTCTCGTGCTGCACGATCTCAACGCCGCCGCGCGCTTTTCCGACCGCATCGCCGTGCTGCACGAGGGCCGGCTCGCCTGTTGCGCGCCGCCTGAGGAGGCGCTGACCGCCGCGCGGATCGCCGAGGTGTTCGGCGTCGAGGCGGCGATCGGCCGGGCGCCGGACGGGCGGCCGACCGTTACGCCGCTGGCGGCGATCGGCTGATCTGCGCTTGTGTCCAGCACAGGCCCGTCGCAGGATCGCGCCGGGGCGCTCCGGAGACGGGGCCATGGCGCATTTCGAACTCAACCGCACGCGCGTGTCGCAGAAGCGGCTGCCGGCCGTGCGCGGCACGCCTTTCGTCTATGATCTGTGGGGGCCGTTCGATCGCAATGGCGACGAGGTCACGGTGCAGCTGCGCCCCGCCGTGGCCGGCGCCGTCAACCGCAAGCTCAAGCTCGACGACAATCGCCAGCGCTACGAGCTGATCTCGTCGGGTGCGGCGCGCATCAGGCTGGAGGCGATGGCCGGCGCCGACGAATGGGACTGGTTCGACGTCGACGTCGCCACCAAGTCCTGGGCGCTGTTCCTCGACACCGACAAGCAGGCCTTCTGCTGGAAAATGGCCGAGGCGAGCGTCAAGGCGGCCAAGGACAACGACATTCCACTGTCCGGCCTGCTCGCCTGCGCGATGTCGGAGAGCAAATGGGGCACGAGCGACATATTCAAGCAGACCGGCTGCCCTTTCAATCTGCAGAAGCCGGTCGACTGGCTCTATCCCAAATGCAAGACGATGGCGCTGAAAACCAAGAACAAGGCGGGCTCGGACGCGGTTGCTCCGGCCACGTTCTGCGTCGCCGAGAGCCTCGAGGACGCGGCGCGGCTGTTCTGCGAATGGGTGCTGCATTTCGGCGAGTCGGCGAAACCGCCGCGCACCACGGGCCGCGACCTCTTGCTGAAATCGCGGTCGAAGCCGAAGGAATTCGCCGAAAGCCTGTATCTCGTCGGCTTCGCCGACAGCAAGAAGGAGCTGACGAAGGAATTCGGCGTGGTGTGGGAGAGTTTCGGTCTCGGCCGGTTCGATCCATGAGCCGGCGCGACGATTGCGGCGGCGCATGAGCCGCGCCGGCTTCCGCGACGTCGCGCGCTGGCCCGGCTGGCTGGTCTTCCTCGTCATGGCCGCGGCGGCGGCCGCGCTCGCCTGGACCTCCTTCGACCTGCTGCGTCTCGCCATGGCCAATCGCGATCTCGTCGCCGAGCACGGGCTGGCGGCGCTCGCCGATGGCGGCCTCGCGCAGGCCCTCGAGATCGCGCTGCGCGGCCTGATCGCCCTCATCTGCTACCTCGTCTTCAAGACCGCCGAGGTGGAGCTGGTGGCGCGCTGGCGCCGGCCGGGCGGCTGAGCCCCCTCCCTTCCTCCGTCTTGGAAAGGGGGCAACGCCGGCTTATGAGGCTTGCCGACCATTTTTTCGTCGGGGATCGCCGCCATGACCTATCAGCATCGTTCGCTCTTCCCGCTCGGCGAGGACCAGACGCCCTACCGGCTGGTCACGAGAGAAGGCGTGCGCGTCGAGAAAATGGGGGATCGCGAGATTCTCGTCGTCGAGCGCGAGGCGATCCGGCGGCTGTCGGAAGAGGCGATGGTCGACATCAACCATCTGCTGCGCCCCGGCCATCTCGCCCAGCTGGCGAAGATCCTCGAAGATCCGGAAGCGACCGCCAACGACCGCTTCGTCGCCTACGACCTGCTCAAGAACGCCAACATCTCGGCCGGGGGCGTCTTGCCGATGTGTCAGGACACCGGCACCGCCATCATCATGGGCAAGAAGGGCCGCAAGATCTGGACCGAGGGCGACGACGAGGGCGCGCTCGCCGAGGGCGTGCGCGACGCCTATCTGAAAAAGAACCTGCGCTATTCGCAGCTCGCGCCGTTGTCGATGTTCGAGGAGAAGAACACGCGCAACAATCTGCCGGCGCAGATCGACATCTACGCCGAGGGCGAGGACGCCTACAAATTCCTGTTCGTGTCGAAGGGCGGCGGCTCGGCCAACAAGACGTTCCTGTTTCAGGGGACCCCTTCCCTCCTCACGCATGACCGGATGATCGCGTTTCTGAAGGAGAAGATCCTCACCCTCGGCACGGCGGCCTGCCCGCCTTATCACCTCGCCATCGTCATCGGCGGCACGAGCGCGGAACAGACTCTGAAGACGGTCAAGCTCGCCTCGACGCGCTATCTCGACGCGCTGCCGACCAGCGGCTCGGAGGATGCGCACGCCTTCCGCGATCTGGCGATGGAAGAGGAAATCCACAAGCTGACGCAGAGTCTGGGCGTCGGCGCGCAGTTCGGCGGCAAGTATTTCTGCCACGACGTGCGCGTCATCCGCCTGCCGCGGCATGGCGCGAGCCTGCCGATCGGCATTGGCGTGTCCTGCTCGGCCGATCGTCAGGCCAAGGCGAAGATCACGCGCGACGGCCTGTTCCTCGAGGCGCTGGAGCGCGATCCGGCCAAGTATCTGCCGCACGTCGACGAATCGAAGCTCGGCGGGCCGGTGGTCGAAATCGACCTGACGCGGCCGATGGCCGAGATTCTGGCGACGCTGTCGAAGCATCCGATCAGGACGCGGCTGTCGCTCACCGGGCCGATGATCGTCGCCCGCGATCTCGCGCATGCGAAAATCCGCGAGCGGCTCGAAAAGGGCGAGCCGATGCCGGCCTATTTCAAGGATCATCCGGTCTATTACGCCGGCCCGGCGAAGACGCCGGCGGGCTACGCCTCGGGCGCCTTCGGTCCGACCACGGCGGGGCGGATGGACTCCTATGTCGACCAGTTCCAGGCCGCCGGAGGCTCGATGGTGATGCTCGCCAAGGGCAACCGCTCGGCGCAGGTGCGCGAGGCCTGCAAGAAGCATCGCGGCTTCTATCTCGGCAGCATCGGCGGCCCCGCCGCGCGCCTCGCCCAGGACTGCATCAGGAAGGTCGAGGTGCTCGAATATCCCGAGCTCGGCATGGAGGCGATCTGGAAGATCGAGGTCGAGAATTTTCCGGCCTTCATCGTCATCGACGACAAGGGGAACGATTTCTTCAAGGAGCTCAATCTGGGGTGAGGGGCGGCCCTCTCCCCGTGTCATCGAGGCCGGAGCGCAGCGGAGAGCCGGGATCCAGTCGGCGCCGTCGAGCACAACGCCAGACATTTTCTGGGTTCCCGCTCGCCCGCTGCGCGGGCGTCGGGAATGACAGTGAGGAAGGGCGCAACATCTCCACCCTGTCATCCCGGCCGGAGCGCAGCGGAGAGCCGGGACCCAGTCGGCGGCGTAGAGCGCCATGCCTGGCATGGGTTCCCGCTCGCCGGCTTCGCCGGCGAGCGGGGTTGACAGCGCGGCAAAGCGCGCCCTCCCCGGTCATCCCGGCCCCGCGATTGCGCGCAGACTGCGCCGCTGCGAGACTGACGCCATGGCCGCGGTCGCAGACCTCCCCACGATCGACCCCGACTCCGCCCGCCTCTACGCGCTCGTCGCGCGCACGGCGCGGCGCGCGGTGGTGTTCCGGCGCGGACCGTCGAAGCGGGTGCGGATGCTGGTGTGGAACCTCGCCTCCGACACGCTCGAGCCCGGCCAGTGGGTCAAGGGCCGCGTCTATGAGCGGCGCTGCGATCTGTCGCCGGACGGGGAATTCGTCGCCTGCTTCGTCGCCAACCACCGCCAGCCCTATTACGCGTGGACGACGATCTCGCGGCCGCCTTTCTTCACCGCGCTGCAGCTCTGGCCGAAGGGCGATTGCTGGGGCGGCGGAGGGCTGTTCGAGAGCGGCGCGCATTTCCGGCTGAACCATCGCCCCGGCGTCGGCGCAGGGCGCGGCCTCACGGAGATGGGGCTGGCGCCGGGCTTTGCGCCGGCGCGGCGGCTCAGGGTCGAGCCGCTGGGCGAGGCCTCGGGCTGGGGCGAGGACGATCCGATCCGGCTGCTGCGCATGATCCGCGAGGGCTGGGCCGATCCGGGACGGCCGAGCGAGGCGAAACGCCATGGCGAGGCGGCGCGATTCTGGGTGACGTTCGAGCCGCCGCGCCAGCTGCGCAAGCCGCTCGCGAAGCAGAAGAAGCGCGCGCCGCTGTTCCTCTGCCTGAATACCCATGCGGTGCTGGAGCGGCAGGGGCGCTGGCTGGTCGAGACGGCGACGATCGAGAGCGCGGAAGGCGCCGTCGCGCGCGAACTCGGCCGGGTCGATTTCGCCGAACTCGATCACAATGGCGACGCGCTCTACGGCGCCGACGGCAAGCTCTGGCGGCTGCCGGCGCCGCAGATCGCCGGCTCGGTCCCGCGCATCGTCGCCGATCTGAACGACATGACGTTCGAGGCGATCGAGCCGACCGCCGAGGCGCGCCGGCCGATGTGACGGACGCGGCTTCGCACGGTGGATGGCCGTGGAACCGGAGGCGGGGCCGGGCGTTTCCGCCGGAGACCGACCGCATCCGGAAAGGACCCCGCATGGCCATGGCGATGAAGCGCAAGCCCGACCCGGACGCCGGCGCAGCCGCGCTGGCGACGCCGACCGATCTGAAGCCGAGGGACGTCGAGAAAGTCGCCGCGGCGCTGAACGGCCTGCTCGCCGACGCCTACGTGCTCTATCTGAAGACGAAGAATTTCCACTGGCACGTCTCGGGCCCGAATTTCCGCGACATCCACGTCATGCTCGACGAGCAGGCGGCGGACATTCTCGGCTCGACGGACGAACTGGCCGAGCGGGTGCGCAAGCTCGGGGCGCGCACCCTGCGCTCACTCGCCGAGGCGCTGGAGCTGACCGGCCTTAAGGAGAACAACGAGGACTTCGTCCCGCCGCACGACATGCTCATCGAGCTGATGGAGGACAACAAGGCGGTCGCCGCGGCGATGCGCAAGGCGCACAAGGTCTGCGACGAGGCCGGCGACATCGCCTCGGCCAGTCTGATCGAGAATTACGTCGACCAGACGGAAAAGCGGACCTGGTTCCTGTTCGAGATGAGCCGCGCCGCCGGGCCGCACGGCCACTGAGGCGTCAGCGGGCGCGCTCGTCGACCGCGACGCCGGGAACGCGCCGCGCCCCGCCGCGGGCGAGAGCGGCGCGCAACGCCGCACAGGGCTGCGCGCCGGCGACGGCGCGCGCCATGTCGCGCCGCGCCAGAAGGATCGCAGGCGGCGGCGCGAATTGCGCCGCCAGCCGCGCGAAAAGCCCGCCGTCCGCCGTGCGCGCCTCGAAGATGCGGCCGGGCGCGGCGTCACCCGCCGCCGCCAGCTGCAGGGCGTCGCGGGCCGGGCCGGTCCAGCCGCGGGCCGGCGCGAGGCCTGAGGGGACGAGCAGCACCCAATCGCCGCGCGCCGCCTGAGCCGCAGCGCGCCAGCTCTCCGCCGGCGAGCCGCGGAACAGCGCGCAGCCGCCCTCGTCGGCGAGGCGGGCGGCGAGCGGGTCGTCGAGCGCATCGACGATCGCCGCGTCGCGCAGAAGCCCGTCGACCGCCCCTTCGACGAGGCGGGCGAGGGCCAGCGCCAGGGCCGGTTCGGGCGCGGTGTGGAGGATCACGGCGGAAATCACGCGCGCCCTATAGCACGGGCGCCGGGGCCTCTTGACGTCGCGTTGTGCGTTCCCTATCTGTTCTGTTCTAGGATCATTGTCCTGACGCCGGAGCCGGCCATGCGCAACGCCCGACTCGCCGAGACCCTGCCGCTTCGCCCGCGCGATCCATACGCGCATATCGGCTCGATGCGCGGCGAGGCGCGCGCCTTCACGCCCGCCGACGAGGCGCCGGCGTCCCCCGCCGGCCCGGCGGCGGCGGCTGCGACGACCGTCCGCGAGGCGCCGGCGCGGCCGCTGGCGCGCAAGGGGCGCGGGGCGACGCTGAACGACAGCGGCCGCTTCGAGCCGCATCGCCGCGAGGCCGAGGACGACGGCTGGGGCGGTCTCGACGCGCTGCCGGCGCTGCGCACCGAGATCATCGCCGAGAAGGCGAAGACGGTGATCACCCGCAACGATTCGCCGGACATCTCCTTCGACCGGTCGATCAATCCCTATCGCGGTTGCGAGCATGGCTGCGTCTACTGCTTCGCCCGGCCGACGCACGCCTTCATGGGCCTGTCGCCGGGGCTCGACTTCGAGACGCGGCTGTTCGTCAAGGACGGGGCGGCCGAAACGCTGGCGCGCGAACTCGCCGCGCCCGGCTACAAGCCGCGCACCATCGCGATCGGCACCAACACCGACCCGTATCAGCCGATCGAGCGCCAGCATCGCGTCATGCGCGGCGTTCTCGAAGTGCTGGCGCGCGCCCGCCATCCGGTGGGAATCGTCACCAAGTCGTCGCTGATCCTGCGCGATCTCGATCTGCTCGCGCCGATGGCGGCGCAGGGGCTGGTCAAGGTCGCGATCTCGGTGACGACGCTGGACCGCAAGCTCGCCCGCGCCATGGAGCCGCGCGCCGCCGCGCCCGACTCGCGGCTGGAGACGATCCGCCGCCTCGCCGAGGCCGGCGTGCCGGCCGGCGTGATGGTCGCCCCGATCATTCCCGGCCTGACCGACGTCGAGCTCGAGACGATCCTGACGCGGGCGCGGGCCGCCGGGGCGAGCGAGGCCGGCTACATCATGCTGCGCCTGCCGCTCGAGGTGCGCGACCTGTTCCGCGACTGGCTGATGACGCACCGCCCCGACCGCATGCGCCACGTCATGGGCCTCGTGAAGTCGACGCGCGGCGGCAAGGACTATGACGCGCGCTGGGGCCTTCGGATGACCGGCGAGGGCCCCTACGCCTGGATCGTGGGCCGCCGCTTCGAGGTGGCGGCGGCCAAGCTCGGCTACGCCAGGGAGCGGCGCAAGCTGCGCTGCGACCTGTTCCAGCCGCCGGCGCGCGCGGCGCGGGCCGGCGCGCAGCTCAGCCTGTTCTGACCCGGCGCCGAAACAGACGGCGGCGCTGTCCCGGATTGACGCAACGGCAGGTCGCCCTGCGATCCACGTTAACCCGAAGGAAAGGCGGAGCTGCGCCTATGTCCGGGCTGACCCCTTCGCAGCGAAGGGCGGGAGTGAGGCGATGGCGCTCGACGTCAACATGCCGATTCTGGTGGTCGACGACTACCGCACGATGATCCGCATCGTGCGCGGTCTGCTGACCCAGCTCGGCTTCACCGACGTCGACGAGGCCGCCAATGGCGAGGAGGCGCTCGCCAAGCTGCGCGAGAAGGACTACGGCCTCGTCATTTCCGACTGGAACATGGAGCCGGTCAACGGCATGGAGCTGCTGCGCCGGGTGCGCGCCGAGCGCGCCGACAAGACACGCTTCATCATGGTCACGGCGGAGTCGAAAACCGATCAGGTGCTGGCGGCGCGGCGCGCCGGCGTCGACAACTACATCGTCAAGCCGTTCAACGCGCAGACGCTGCGCGCCAAGATCGAGACGGTCTGCGCCGCCTGAGGCGCCTCACCACCACAATTGCGGCATGACGCCGACCGGCGGGCGCGGCGCGGCGGCCATCAGCGCGGCGAGCGCATCGGGGCGCAATGCGCCGTCGGCCTCGTGCAGCTCGTCGCGATGGATGCCGTAGCTGATGAACAGCGCGTCGAAGCCCTGCGCGGCGGCGCCGGCGAGATCCGTGCGCACGGCGTCGCCGATGCACAGCACGCGGCCCGCCTCCGGCGCGCGGCCGGCGCGCGCGGCGCGGGCGCGGGCGAGCGCCTTCTCGTAGATCGGCGGATGCGGCTTGCCGGCGTAGACGGCGCGGCCGCCCTTCTGCTCGAGCCGCTGCGCCAGAGCGCCGGCGCAATAGAGCAGATCATCGCCGCGATGCACGACGAGATCGGGATTGGCGCAGACCATGTCGAGCCCGCGCCGCACCATCTCGTCGAGCGCCGGATCATAGTCGGCCGGCGTCTCGGCGAAGTCGTCGTAGAGGCCGGAACAGACGACATATTCCGCCTCGGCGAGCGGCGCCTGAGGGGGAACCGGCGCGCCGGTCTCGGCGAGTTCGGAAAACAGCGTCAGGTCGCGCGGCGGGCCGATGAAATGCACCGGCGCGACGCCGCGCGCGGCCATCAGATCGAGCGTCACGTCGCCGGAGCTGACAACCGCGTCATAGGCCTCGCGCGGCACGCCGTAGCCGTCGAGCTGGGCGAGAATCGGCCCGCTGGGACGCGGCGCGTTGGTGATCAGAACGACGACGCCGCCCTGCGCGCGATAGCGGGCGAGCGCGGCGCAGGCGCGCGGGAAGGCGGCGACGCCGTCATGCACGACGCCCCAGACGTCGGACAGCACCACGTCGTAGCGGCCGGCCAGGGCGGCGAAGCCGGACAATGTCGGCGGCGGGGCGGAAAGAATGGCGGGATCGGCTTGATCGGGCATGGGCGAGCGCGCTAAAGGCCGGCCGGCGGGGTGTCAAGCGCGCCGCTTCGCCCGCCGAGAGGACCCCGATGCCCCGCTATCTCAATCCGCCGACGGCGCCGAAGCCGGCCTCGCGCTACAGCCAGGCCGTGGCCTGCGGCGCCGCCTACAAGCGGGTGGTCGTGTCCGGGCAGATCGGCGTCGACGCCGCCGGCCAGCTGGCCGAGGGGCTCGAGGCCCAGATGGGCCAGGCCTTCGACAATCTGCTCGCCATCGTGGCGGCGGCCGGGCTCGGGGCGTCCGACATCGTCAAGATCAGCTGCTTCGTGACGCAGTCCGGCTCGGTGGCGACTTTCCGGCGGGTGCGCGAGGCCAAGCTCGGGGCCGTCGCCCCGGCCTGCACCTATCTGGAGGTGGCGGGGCTGGCCGATCCGGCCTATCTGGTCGAGGTCGAGGGCGAGGCCCTGCAGGAGGCCGGCCCCGGCCGTTGAGGCCGGCGCGGGAGGCGCGGATGCAGCGCAGGCGCGGGGCGACGACGCTGTCGGACATCCTGAACGGCTGCCTCGCGCCGACGCTGCGCAAGCAGGGATTTGGCGAAAGCGAGATCGTCACGGGCTGGGCCGAGATCGTCGGGCCGCGGCTCGCCGCCGTCAGCGCGCCGATCCGGCTGGTCTGGCCGGGCGGGACGCGGCGCGACGCAGCGGGCGATCCCCGGCCGGCGGCGCTGGCGGTGCGCGTCGAAGGCGCCTTCGCGCTCGAACTGCAGCATCTCGCGCCGCTGGTGATCGAGCGCGTCAACGCGCATCTGGGCTGGCGCTGCGTCGACCGGGTGACGTTGCGGCAGGGGCCGCTGCCGCTGAAGCCGGCGCGGGCCGCGCCGCCCCCTGCTCCCGACGCCGCGGCGCTGGCGGCGGCGCGCGCCGCCACCGAAGGGGTCGCCGACGAGGCGCTGCGGGCGGCGCTGACCCGGCTCGGGGCGCGGGTGGCGACCGAACGCCGACGCAAGGACTGAGCGTCTCGTCAGGCCGCCTTGCGCGCCATGGCGTCGAGCCGGCGGGCGATCTCGGACAGGACGCCGCGGGCGTCGCCGAATTCATGCGCGGTGACGTGGATCATGTTGGGGAACAGCCGGTCTGTGCGGCCATCGGCGTCGAGGCGCCAGAGGTCGGGCAGGAAGGGCGTCACCGCCAGCGCCCAGACATTGGCGCCGGCGGCGGCGCACATGTCGCGCACCGCCGTGCAGGGGGCGAGCACGACGTCGAGCTCGGCGCCCATCGCCAGGATGTCCTCGATGTCGTTCTTCAGGTCGAAGGGCGGCATGTGGATGACGCAGCCGTGCTTCTCCTGCGCCTCGCGCAGCTCCTCGGCGTCCCACGAATATTGCAGGTTGACGATGTTGAGGCCCTTCAGCGACAGGAGGTCGCCCCAGTCGCGCACGATGTCGGTGTAGGACTTGTCCCGCTGCACGTTGCGGTCGCCGCTGCGCCAGGAGACGCCGACATTGAGGCCCGGAGGCAGCGCCGCGAGCCAGCGCCGCGCCGCCTCGCGCTTCTCCGGCAGCAGCTTCAGCATCGGCCGGTTCTTGCGACGCGCCTCAGGCCCGGCGCGGAAGAAGGCGTTCATGAAGTCTTCGGTGAGCGCGACCTCGGGATAGCGTTTGGCCGCGTTGAAGACGTTGATGTCGAGACGGCCGCGATCGAGCCGCGGCGGCAGGCCGTCGCGCAGGCGGAAATATTCGAGCTCCGACACCGCGAAGGGGCCGTTCATGCGCGAGACCGGCACGACCTCGAAATTGTCGAAGGAGCGCGCATAGAGCCCCTGCATGCGCGGATCGCAGGACAGGCCGAAGCGCGCGCCGCCGGCGCGATCGCAGAGCGCGTCGAACATCGCCATGCGGATGACGTCGTCGCCGATGCCCCAGCAGCCGACGAGAAAGGCGCCCTGTTCGGGAATCAGCCGGCCGAAGCGGATGCGCTTCTCGACCGGCAGCTTCGCGAGGCTGCGGAAATGGATCCAGCTGCGCGGCAGGGCGCGGTCCATGACCATCGTCGCCTCGGCATAGGCGCCCTGCGCCATGCACATCGAGACGTGACGCCACAGATGCGTCGGCAGGTAATAGGGCACGCCGCCGACCTGCAGGCTGGCGAGATAATATTGCCGCGCCGTCCTGAAATCGCGCTGCTCCTCGTAGGCGACGGCGATCTTGCCGGCGAGTTCGGCGCGCATTGTCGAGGAGAGGCGCGGATCGGCATAGGCGCGTTCGAGCACGGCGCGGCTGGCGGCGGCGGCGTCCCGGCTCGCTTCCTTGCCGAGTTCGGCCTCGCCGATGAGGCCGTCGATGTAGTGATAATACTCGGACTGGCGCAAATCGCGCTCGGCGACGGCGCGGGCGCGGGCGAGATCGCCGAGTTCGATCAGGGTCAGGGCCAGCCGACGGGCGACGCCGAGGCGCAATTCGTCGGGCTTGCGGCGCAGGAAGGCGGATTTCAGCGCCGCCGCCATGCCGGCGACGATCGGGGCGACGCGCGGCGGCAGATCGACGGCGGCCGCGGGACGGGCCTGCGTCTCCTTCTCGTCGAGGGTCGCGGCGATCTTGTCCAGCGCCTCGACGATGTCGCGCCACAGCGCATTCGGCGTCATCAGCGCGTCGATGGCGTAGAAGACGGCCCTGGGCGCATAATTGATGGCGCGGAAATAGTAGCGCAGATAGCGCTGCACGCCGGCGCCGTTCATGGCCGAATGCGCGTCCCAGGCGCGCTTGTAGCAGAAGTCGGAGATCGCGCCGCTGCGGCCGATGGCGAACCAGGCGGATTCGGGCGTGACCTCGCTCTTCTCGATCGCCAGCATGGTCTCGATGTCGACGAGCTCGTCGAAGAATTTGCGCCCTTCATAGTCGGCGATGATCGCCTCCTTCGACTCGCGCAGGAACGCGACGACGTCGTCGAAACGGCGCGCCTCGAGCAGAAGCCGCACGCGATGCGCGCGGAAGCGCGGCTCGGGCCAGCGGGCGCAGACCCACTCCATCCAGTCGATCGCGCGCCACAGCCGGTTCGAGCGCTGCAGCGCCCGCATCCAGACCAGCACGGCGACCGAGCGCACGCCGGGAATGTGAGCGAGCGCGCGGAACAGCGGCGCCGGCAGATCGAAGCCGACCCAGCGCGTCGCAAACCGCGTCAGAAAGACGAGCGCGACGAAAATCCGGTCGCCGGCGATCTGCAGCCAGCGGCTGGCCGCCTTGTAATATCGCGTCATCCGTTTCGCCCTGCTGCGCGTGGCGCGGCGCCCGCGCGCAGGCGGACGGCGGCGGGCGGGTGCATAGCAGGCGGTCGAGGAAAGTCCAGCGCGCCGCCGGACTCAGGCCGGCCCGGCGATATCCTTGAGTTTGCAGCAAACGATCGCCTGCTTCTCGCGCAGGCAGGGGACGCCGTCGATGACCGGATAGGCAAGCAGCGAGTCGGGCGAGAAATAGGCCCCCTCGACGCGGCGCAACGGCGTGCGCGCGACAGGGCAGGCATAGACCGCCTCGGCCGGCGCGGCGCGGGCCGGCCGATCGGACTTGCGGATGATCGTCAGGCCGGTCGGGTTCAGCGGATTGATCGAGGCGGGCAGGAACTCGTGCCTGACCACCTCCATGCCGAGGCGCTGCGCCGTGCCGACCAGATCGACGCAATAGCCATGCTCGCGCATCCGCGCCTGCGCTTCCGGCGAGGCGTTCTCGTAGTCGGGCTCGAACAGCACGAGATAGCGCGCGGCGACGCGGTGCAGCTCCGTCAGGATCTGCGCCTCGCGGCCGCCATTCGGCTCGATCGAATGGGAGGTGTAGACGACGTCGATCGAATCGTCGGCATAGGGCATCGCGGCGAGATCGCCGGTGCACAGCGACACGTTCCCGACCGGCAGGCTGCGCAGCCATTTGCGGCCGGTGGCGACGCGCGACCAGCTCAGATCGAAGCCGTGATAGGCCGGGCCGACGCCGAGCTTGCGGGCCACGAAACCAAGGGTGGTCGCCTCGCCGACGCCGGCCTCGAGCACCGAGACCGGCGCGCAGAGGGCGGCGATCTCGCGGGCGATCCGGTCTGTATAGCCCTGCTGGAATTCGTAGACCGCCGGGTCTTCCAGTCTCTGCACGTAGGAGCCGGCCTGCAATTCGTAGGCGAGCTCGATAATCTCCGAGCTGTTCTGCTCGACGCCATGTCGAGACCGCAAGTACTGAGATATATTGACGCCGCTGTTGTAGAGTTTGACGAGATGCGCGGGCGCAAGATCGCCGGCGTTGCTCTCTATATTATTTTCGCCAAGCATTTTTATATTTGCTCCACAGAGAGGCTGCGGCGGCCCGGCCGCATCTCCGGCGCAGGCTGCATAATTGTTCGATCGTCGCCGCGCAAGCCGCGCTCCGGCGCCAGAGGATGCGCCTGTCCGCAGCGCGCTTGTTCCTCGTCGCCGATGCCGGCAGACTCCCCATCGAACACCGATGCGCTCGGCGCCGCCGTCCTGCCGTCAGCCTCTCCCCGGGAAAATCTTCATGACCGACGCGATCTCCGACCGACTCGAACGCTGCTACAGCGGCGTCGTCCACGACGTGATGCGCGCCATGGGGCTGCGCGACTTCACGCTGCCGATCGCGCTGCGGCCGATCATGCCGGAACGCGCCATGGCGGGGCCGGCCTTCACGATCGAGGGCATGGTCGATCCGAAGGCTGATCCGCACCAGACGCTGCTCGCCTGGACGGGCCTGCTCTCCAAGGCGAAGCCCGGCCACATCTGGGTGTCGCAGCCCAACGACCGCAGCATCGCCAACATGGGTGAGCTTTCCGCCGAAACGCTGAAGAACAAGGGCCTGCGCGGCTGCGTCATCGACGGGCTGGTGCGCGACGTGAATTTTCTTCTCGAGATGCAGTTCCAGACCTGGGCGAGCGGCTTCACGCCGCGCGACATCGTCGGCTACTGGCTGCCCAAGGCGATCGAGGTCGACATCCGCATCGGCGAGGTGACGATCGCGCCGGGCGACTACATGGTTGGCGATCGCGACGGCCTGATCCGCGTGCCGAAGGCGCGCGTGACGGACGTCATCGAGGCCTCCGAGAAGGCGATCCAGACCGAGAATTTGGTACGCAAGGCGATCCTCGCCGGCGTCGATCCGCAGGAAGCCTATCTGCGTCACGGCAAGTTCTGACGACGCCGCCAAGCCGCGAGCGCTGGGACTACTTGTCGCCGCCCGACACCACGGTGCGCACGTAATAGCGCTGCAGCAGGAAGAAGGGCACGGCCGCCACCAGCACCGCCGTCGAGGCGGAGGCGAAGAGCGCGCCCCAATTCGCCTGTTCGAGCGTCATGTTGCGGGCGATCGCCACCTGCACGACAGCGAGATCGGCGCTCGAGGTCGCCACCAGCGGCCAGAAGAAGGCGTCCCACTGATGGATGAACATCATCAGCGAGGCGGTGGCGATGGTCGGGCCGGAGAGCGGCAGCGTCATCCGCAGATAGATCTGCCACCATGACGCGCCGTCGATGCGCGCGGCCTCGTAGATCTCCTTCGGGATGCCGGCGAAGAACTGCCGGAACAGGAAGATGATCAGCCCGCCGGCGACCTCGGGCAGGATCAGCGCGGCGTAGGTGTCGGTCCAGTTGAGCGTCCGCATCAGCGTGTAGAGCGGGATGACGATCGTCTCGAACGGCATCATGAAGGACAGAAGCACGGCGATGAACAGCGGCGTCTTGAGCGGAAAATCGAACACCGCAAACGCAAAGCCGGCCATCGAGTTGACGAAGACGCCGAGCGCCACTGTCGCCGCAGCGACGAACAGCGAGTTGAACAGCGAGCGTGGAAACGAGCTGGCGAAAATCTGCGCGTAGTTGTCGAGCGTCAGGCGGCGCGGGACCAGCGTCTCGAGGCTGAAAGTTCCGGCGAAACGAAAAATCTCGTCCGCGGGGCGGAAGGACGAAATGATCAGCCAGTAGATCGGCGTCAGCAGAATAGCGGCGATCAGCGACATCGTCGCGTAGCGCAGAAGGGTCGGGAGAGGACGAGGCCGGTTCATCGCTCGGCCTCCTCGGGCTGGCGGAAGAGACGCAGCTCCATCAGCGCGATGGCGATGACGATGGCGAGGATGATCGAGGAGATGGCGAGCGAGCGGCCGTGATTGAGATAGGCGAAGGCGGACTGGTAGGCCTCGAACATCAAGAGATGCGTCGCGCCGGCGGGGCCGCCATTGGTGACGATATAGACCGGCGCAAACAGCAGGAAGTTGGCCGCCGTGTCGGCGACGAGCACGAAGGCGAGCGGGCGCTTCATCAGCGGCAGCGTGACATAGCGAAATCGCTGCCAGGCCGTGGCGCCGTCGATCGCCGCGCTTTCGTTGAGCTGCTCGGGAATGGCGAGAAGGCCGGCGAGCAGGAACACCATCCAGTAGCCCGCGCCCTTCCAGGTCGCCACCATGATCAGCGTGCCGAGCGCCTGATCGGCGGAGCGGAAGAAGGGCTGGGCCGGCGCGCCGATCCAGCGCAGGAAGCCGTTCACCGGGCCGAGCGTCGGATCGAGCATGATCGACCAGATGATCGAGGTGAGCGCGATCGACACCGTCATCGGCAAGAGGAACGAGGCGCGGAAGATCTCGACGAAGCGCGTCGGCCGGCGCGCCAGAAGCGCGAGGCCGAGCGCGCACAGGATCTGGAACGGATTGATGATCAGATTGAAGACGAGAGTCGTGCGGATGACGGCCCAGAAGGCCGGGTCCTCGAACAGCTCATGATAGTTCTTCAGCCCGACGAACAGCGTGTCGCCTCGGATCGACTGGCTGAACAGGCTGCCGCCGAGCGCGATCAGGATCGGCGCGAAGCGGAACAGCAGCAGGCCGAGAAGGGCCGGCGCCAGAAAGGCGTAGGGAATCCAGGCTTTTTCACGCAGCATGGCGGCCGCGCAGGCAGTTCGCGGATTGCGCAGGCCCAGGCCGCAGCGCCGTCATGGCGATGAGCGAAGCGACGAAGCAATCCAGGCCGGAACCGGGAATGGATTGCTTCGCTTCGCTCGCAATGACGAGACTTGCGCAACATGATCGGCGCAAGGCGCCGAACGCGTCGCCGGATCGGTCTTCGTGCATTGGGCCCGCGCGCGCCTCACCCCTTGTACTTGGCGATCTCGCGATCGATCTTCTGCGCTGCGGCGGAAAGCGCCGCCTTGACGTCGCCGCCCGCCTGCAGATCGCGCAAGGTCACGCGCAGGATGTCCTCATATTCGCGGAAGCCGGGCGTCGCCGGACGTGGCACTGCGGTGATCTGCGATTCGTGCTTGACGATGCGCCACATATCGGTGTCGAAGGTCTTGGCCTCCTTGGTCCACACCGCGTTGAGAGTGGGCACATAGGGGCGCAGCTTGAACCACAGCGCGTTGATGTCGTCCGACAGCATGTCAGTGACGAACTGGTTGACGGCGGCCTTCTGCGTCGTGCGCGGATTGACGCCGAAGTGCCAGGCGCCGGTCGGCGTCACCGGCTTGCCTTTGGCGAAATAGGGATGCGGGGCGACGCCGAATTCGAGATTGGGGAACTTGTTGAAGAAGGTGTCGGCGACGAAGGTGCCGCCGAGCAGCATGGCGCATTTGCCCGAGCCGAACAGCTCCGGCGTCAGCGCCGTGTCGAACTGGCCGGGCGGCGAGATCTTCGCCTCGGTATAGAGCTTCTGCATGAAGCCGAAGGCCTCGACGAAGGCCGGGCCGTCGATGAAGCCGGTCGCCTTGAGGCCGTCGGGCGACAACGCGACGCCGCCGAGCGACTGGCCGAGCGGCAGCAGCTGATAGGGACGCTCCTGCTGCTCGAAGGAGAAGCCCCAAATATTGTCGGCGGGGCGCGCCAGCTTGCGGCCCGCCTCCAGCACCTGCTCCCAGGTCCAGCGCTTGGCCGGATCGGCGGAGGGCGGCTCGATTCCGGCGGCCCGGAACATGCCCTTGTTGTAGTAGAGCACCTGCATCGACGAGCCGAAGGGCGCCGAATAGATCTTGCCCTGAAAGCTCGCCGCCTCAATCGCCGAGGGCGCGAAGCGGCTCTTGTCGATCAGCGAATCGAGCTCCATCAGATGGCCGCGCGCCGCATAGGAGGCGGTGAGCGGGCTGTCGACGATGAAGATGTCGGGATCGCCGCTGCGGGCGTTGAGCCGCACCTCCAGCGCCTGGAAGATCTGCGAGAAGGGCATGCGCTCGACCGCCAGCTTGATCGACGGGTTGCGCTTCTCGAATTCGGCGAAGAGCGGCAGAACCTGATTGTCCGGCCAGCCCATCCAGACGACCTTGAGGTTGGTCTGCTGGGCCCGGGCGATCGCCGGCATGGCGAGGGCCGCGCCGGCGGCGGCGCCGGATTTCAGCACAGTGCGGCGAGTGAAGGACATGGCGTGCGCTCCCTTTTCCCCGAATGGCGTTATTGGCGTTTTGTGACAGCATGATTGACCGCGCCGCGCGGCGTCAATAGCGTCCAGCCGGTCAGGGGCGGGGCATGACCAAGCTGCTCATCGATTGCGATCCGGGCCATGACGACGCGATCGCGATCCTCTACGCGGCGCGCCGGCTCGATCTGGTCGGCGTCTCGACGGTTTTCGGCAACCAGACGGTCGAGAAGACGACGTTCAACGCGCTGCGCGTCCTGACGCTCGCCGGCCTCGACATTCCGGTGGCGCGGGGATGCGGCGCGCCGCTCCTCGGCGCTGCGCCGCTCGCCCCCGACACGCATGGCGCATCCGGGCTCGACGGCGTCGATCTGCCCGCGCCCGATCGCGACGCGATCGACCTGCATGCGGTCGAGTTCATCCTGCGCATGGCGCGGGCGCATCGCGGCGAGCTGGCGCTCGCCATCATCGGCGCGCACACCAATGTGGCGCTGGCGCTGCGGCTCGAGCCGAAGCTCGCCTCGTGGCTGAAGCTGATCACGATCATGGGCGGCACGGCCGGCGTCGGCAATCTCAAGCCGCAGGCCTGCGTCAACATCCTGTCCGATCCGGAAGCCGCGCATATCGTCTTCGATTGCGGCGCGCCGATCCGCTGGGTCGGCTACGAGACGACGCGCACCGTGCTGCTGCGCGAGGCGGAGATCACGGCGCTTGCGGGCGGCGGCCGCGTCGCCCGCGCCTCAGCCGACATCGCCCGCTGGTATCGCGAGCGACAGCGCGCGGTGAACGGGATCGACGGCGCGCCGATGCACGATTCCTGCGCCATCGCGCCGCTCGTCGACGCGCGGTTCATTCACTACGAGCCGACGCCGCTGGCGGTGGCGCTCGAGCAGGGGCCGGCGCGCGGCATGACCATCGTCGACCGCCGGCCGATCCAGCCCGGCGTCGCGCTGACCAGCGTCGCGCCGAAGGCGCGCGCCAATGTCGACATGGCGGTCGAGGTCGACCGCCCGGCGCTGACCGGCGACATCGTCGCGGCGCTGGCGAGTTATCGCTGAACGCAGCAGGAGCGGCCATGACGCGTCAGAAAATCGTCATCGATTGCGATCCCGGTCACGACGATCTCGTCGCCATCCTGTTCGCCGCGCGCCACATGGATCTGCTCGGCGTGACGACCGTGCATGGCAACAACTCGCTGGCCAACACGACGCGCAACGGGCTGATCACGCTCGAACTCGGCAAGCTCGATCATGTGCCGCTGGCGGCGGGCTGCGCCGAGCCGCTGGCGCAGGCCTCGATCGGCATCGGCGAGGGGCATGGCGCGAGCGGGCTCGACGGCGCGAGCGTGCCCGAGCCGTCGCGCAAGCCGATCGAGGCGCACGCCGTCGACTTCATCATCGAGACAGCGCGGGCGCACAAGGGCGAGCTGATCCTCGCCCCGATCGGCCCGCAGACCCATATCGCGATGGCGCTGAAGCGCGAGCCGCGGCTGAAGAGCTGGCTGCGCGAGATCACCATCATGGGCGGCTCGACCACCACCGGCAATTTCACGCCGGCGGCGGAGTTCAACATCGCCGGCGACGTCGAGGCGGCCTGGGCGGTGTTCGAAAGCGGCGTCCCCTTGCGCATGGTCGGGCTCAACATCACCCGCGTCACCGGCTTCGACGAGGGCGACATCGCCAGGATGCGGGCGAGCGGCAAGGCCGCGGCGCGCGTCATCGCCGATCTGATGGAGTTCTATCTCGGCACGCAGAAGGCGCGCTACGGGCTGAAAGTCGCCACCATGCACGATGTCTGCGCGATCGTGCCGTATGTCTATCCCGATCTCATCACCTATCTGCACACGTCGGTGCGGATCGAGACGGCCGGCGCGCTGACGCGCGGCATGACGCTGTGCGACCTGCGCCATCCCAAAGGCGCGCAGGCGGAACATCTGCGCCACCGCACGGCGCCGAACTGCCATGTCGCGATCGAGGCGCGAAGCCGCGCCCTCGCCGACGCCGTGCTGGCGACGCTGCTGACCTACGACTGAGGCGGCGGCCCGCAGGTGCCGCGCAGCACCAGCGCGGTGTCGAGCACGTAGCGCGCGTCGGAGACGCCGCGGCCGCGCAGGATGTCGAACAGGATGTGGACGGCGATCTCGCCCGCCTCGCGGCTGCGCGAGGAAATCGTCGACAGCGGCGGCCAGGTCATCGGTCCGGCGACGTCGTCGCAACCGATCAAGCTGAGCGAATCGGGCGCAGTGAGTCCGCGCTCGTGCAGGCCGGCGAGCACGCCCTGCGAGGTCAGATCGTCGAAGGCGATCGCCGCGGTCGCGCCCGACTGGAGGATGGCGGCGACGGCCTTGCGCCCGGCTTCGAAGCTGGGGCGGACGGCGGGCAGCGCCACCATCTCGACGCCGGCGGCGGCGGCCGCGCGGCGCACCGCGATGCGGCGCTGCTCGTTCGACCAGGACGCGGCCGGGCCGGTGACATAGACGATGCGGCGATGGCCGAGGGCGACAAGATGGCGCACGCCGTCGGCGGCGCCGCCGGCCGTGTCGATCAGCACGCGCGGAATGCCGGCGACGTCGCGATTGACCAGCACCAGCGGTTTCATCGCCGCAAGCGCGCGGATGCGCGCCTCGGGCAGGCGCGAGGAGGCGAGGATCAACCCCTCGACCTGACCGGCGAAGCGGCCGACCAGCCCATCCTCGCGCTCGCCGCTCTCGTCGGAATTGCCGAGGAAAACGCAATAGTCGGCCTCGTAGGCGGCCTCCTGCGCGGCGCGGATGAGCGGGGGAAAGAACGGATTGGCGACATCGGGCACGATGATGGCGATGTTGCCGTGCCGCCCGGTCGAGAGCGCCCGCGCCGTCTGGTTCGGCGCGTAGCCGAGCGTCTGCGCGACCGCGCGGATGCGGGCCACCGTCTCGGCTTTCAGCACATGCGGGCGGCTGAAGGCGCGCGACACCGTGGCGCGGGAGACGCCCGCCGCCTCGGCGACCTGACTGATGGTGACCCTCTCGAAGGGCTTGTGCGAGCCCGCCACGCGACGCCTCGAAGCCGGACAGTCCGGCGCCAGCCATAGCACATTGCGAGCCGGTCGGTCCGGCAGGACGCCGATTGCCGGCGGAACGCCCCGACGGCATGATCGCCGGGATGAGCATGATCGAGACGACGCGCGAACTCTTCGACATCGGCGCGGCGCGGGCGCGGTATGTCGCCTGCAATGCGGCGACGCTGCGCTGGATGCTCGATCGCGGCTTGCTCGGCGCGGGATTTCTGAACACCAAAGTGAACAGCCTGACCGGCGCCGACTACGGCGCCGAGGATGGCCTGCGCGGCCCGTCCTTCACCTATGGCTGGATTCAGGGCCGCGGGCTGGAAGCGCTGACGACGCATGCGGCCTTCTTCGCGCAGGAGGAGCCCGCGCTCGCGGCGCGGCTCGACGCGGCGGGGCGCCGGCTCTATGGCGCGCTCGCGGGATTGTTCGAGCGGCACGGCGCGCACGGCTATTTCTGTTACGACGCCGAGCTGCGGCCGATCGCGCGCGACGGCGATGGCCGCATCGTCCCGCAACGGGCGGCGGGCGACCTCTTCACCTATTCGGACGCCTTCGTCATCAAGGGGCTGCTCGCCGCCGCCGCGCGCTATGGCGATCGGGACGGACAGGCGCGCTGGCTGGCGCGGCTGCGCGATCTCGTCGAAGCTGTCGAGGACGGGCGCTTCCACCATCAGGAAGCCGGGCTGCTCGATCCGCGCCCGGATCCTTCGCGGCGCGACGAGTTCGGGCCGTGGATGATCGTGCTCGCGGCGGCGGGCCTGTTGCGACGGCTGGGGCTCGCCGACGAAACAGGCTTCGGCCGGCGCTTCGTCGATACCGTGCTGACGCGCCACTGGCGCGGCGGCGGCGGGCTTGGCCTGATCCCCGACCGCATCGGCGCCGAAGCCGCCAATCCCGGTCACGCGATCGAATTCGTCGGCTTCGCGCAGGAGGCGTCGCCGGAGACGGATGCGGCGACGGCGGCCGCGCTCGAGCGCATCCTGCTCGCATGCTTCGCCGCCGGCCACAGGCCGCCGGGGATCGTCGTCTCCGTCGACGCCGCGAGTGGAGAAGCCCTGACGCAGAACCGGCCCTGGTGGTCGCTGCCCGAAACGATCCGCGCCGCGGCGCTGACGCATGCGCGCCGCGGCTCGCGCGCGGTCGCGACGGTCTGGGCGACGGCGGACGCGGATTTCTTCGCCCATTACTGGCGCGCCGATCGCGGCTTCGCCTATCAGACGCGCGACGCCGCCGGGCCGGTCGATTTCGTGCCGGCGACGCCCGATCTCGATCCCGGCTACCACACCGGGCTCAGCCTGCTCGGCGCGATCGAGGCGATCGACGCCGTCGCCGGACGCTGAAGGCGGGAACATTTTGCCGGATTGCTTGACTTGCAACCGGTTACAGCAAACACTCCCGGCGGTCCAAGCAGGAGCCGCGATCATGTCCGCACGCGACGCTTTCGCCCCGCCCCCCGGCCCCTCAGCGACGCGCCGCCGCGCGCTGTGCGCCGCCCTCGCGGCGACGCTGATGGCCGCGCCGCTGCCCGCCCTCGCCCAGCAGAAATTGACGCTGTGGAGCGGTTGGACGGAGCTCAAGCCGTTCTACGAACGCGTCGCCGCGCAATTCAAGAAGAAGCATCCCGACGTCGACATCTCGGTCGAGGTGATCGCGCTGCGCGAACACGAAAAGCGCATCGCGCTGGCGATGCCCTCGGGCGCGGCGGCCGACATCATCGAGATGCAGGTCGAATACGGGCGCTACGCCGAGGCCGGCCTGCTGCCGCCGGCCAATGCGGCGGCGACCGCGTTCGTCTCCGATCCGAAGCATTTCGACAAGTTCGTGCAGGACGCCGTCTCGGTCAGCGGCAAGGTCTATGGCGTGCCGCTGTTCCGCGGCCAGACGGTGCTGTTCTACAACACCGACATGTTCGCCAAGGCGGGCCTTTCGGGACCGCCGAAGACGATGGAGGATTACACGACCTATGCCGAGAAGCTGACGCAGCGCGACAGCGCCGGCAAGCCGACCGTCTCGGGATGGTCGCTGCGCCTGTCGGGCGGCGGCATGGGCATCGCCGAAAAATTCTGGATCAACATGCACCAGTATGGCGGCGCCGTGGTGCGCGAGAAGAACGGCAAGTGGTTCGCCGACTACGCCAACGAGGCCGGCCGCAAGACGCTGAAGCAGTATCTCGACAACGTCATCGTGAAGAAGACGGTGTCGCCGGAGATGAAGGCGGACGCGGAGGCCTTCTCGCTGGGGCAGACCGCAATGTTCATCCGCGAATCCTGGGTGATCGGCGACATCGCCAAGAAGGCGCCGGGCCTGCCCTACGCCACCGCGCCGTTGCCGAAGGGCTCGATCGTCATTCCGGTCGGCCTCTACGTGCCGACCAAGGACGCGAAAAAGGCGGCTCTCGCCTGGGACTACACGCTGATGGCCAACGAGCCGGAAAATCTCGTCTGGCTGCTCGACAATGTCGGCTGGCTGCCGAACCGCAAGGATGTCGACTACAGCGGCGTGATCAAGGCCAAGCCGGCCTTCGAAGCCTTCGTCAACTATCCCAAGGATCACAGCTTCTTCACGCTGCCCTTCATCACGCCGGTGTCGGAGGTGCTGACCCGCCTCGCCGCGCGGCTCGAGAAGGGCTATCTCGATCCCGCGCTCGCCGGCAACGACGCGGCGATCGACGCCTTCCTCAAGGCGGCGGCGGACGAGACCAACACGATCCTCAAGCGCGAAGGCTTCTACGGCGCGCCGTGACAGGCGGCGAGCCGGCGCGGCGCGGCGCGCTTCCGCAGGGCGCAATGCTGCGGGCGCGCTCGGCATGAGGTCCGGGGCCCGAAGCGGCCTCGGCTTCGCGCTGGTCGCGCTTGCGCCGGTGCTGACGATCTATGCGACGGTGCGCATCTACCCGATCGCCGAGACGCTGCGCCTGTCGCTGCACAACTGGAACATCATCTCGCCGCGAAAGCCGTTCATCGGCCTCGCCAACTTCGAAGAGCTGATGGGCGACGCGCTGTTCCTCGAGGCGCTGCGCAACACCACGATCATCGCCTTCGCCGTGCTGGCGATCACCATTCCGGCGGCGCTGGCGCTGGCGGCGCTGATCAACCATCGCTACGGCTCGCGTCTCGCCGGTTTCTATGAAACGGCGATCTTCATTCCGCATGTCGTGTCGCTGGTGCCGGCGGCGCTCGCGTGGAAATGGGTGTTCGACGCCAAGCTCGGGCCGCTCAACTGGCTTCTCGGCAGGTTCGGCGTTGCGGCGCAGCCCTGGCTCTACGACCCCGTGCTTGCGGTGATCTGCGTCATCGTGCTGTGCGCCTGGCAGGCGGTGGGCTACGCCGTGCTGATCCTGATCGTCGGCATGCGCAACATCTCGCCCTCGCTCTACGAGGCGGCGCGGCTCGACGGGGCCAACAGCTGGCAGCTGTTCCGCTTCATCACCACGCCGCAGCTCAAGCCGGTGCTGCTCTACGTCTCGGTGGTGACGCTGATCTCCTCCTTCAACATCTATGCGCAGGCCTTCGTGCTGGCCTCCGACAGCCAGGGCGCGCCGGGCAAGCTGGTGCGCGTGCTCGTGCTCGACATGCTGGAGAACAGCTTCCGCAACTACCGCGTCGGCTATGCGGCGGCGGAGGCGGTCATCCTGCTCGCCATCGTGCTCGTGCTGACGGGCGCGCAGTTCCGCCTGTTCCGCGACCGGAGCGCGGCCTCGTGAGCGCGGAGCGGGCGACAGGCGCGTCGGGCGTCGCCGATCGCGTCATCGACGTCGCGCTGATGGCGATCAGCTTCGCGATGCTGACGCCGCTCGCCTTCCTCGTCTCCAACGCGTTCAAGACGCCGGCCGAACTGCTGGCCTGGCCGCCGACGCTGATTCCGGATGCGCCGACGCTCGACAATCTCCGCGCGGTGATCCGCGAGACGCCGCTGTTCCGCTGGATCTTCAACACCATCGCGTTTGCGACGCTGTCGACGGCGGCGATCGTGACGACCTCGGCGGTCGCCGGCTACGTGCTGGCGAAATTCAGGCTGCCGGGATTCGGCCTGATCTTCGGGACGATCCTGGCGACGGCGATCATCCCTTTCGAGGTCTACATGATCCCGCTCTATCTCGGCGTGCAGGCGGCGGGGCTGCTCAACACGCTGTGGGGCCTGCTGATCGCCTATCTGGTGATGAGCTTCGGCATCTTTCTCATCCGGCAATACGCGATGACGTCGATCCCGGACGAGCTGATCGAGGCGGCGCGCGTCGACGGCGCCGGGGAGTGGTGGATCTTCCTGCGCGTCGCGCTGCCGCTGATGCGCGGGCCGCTCGGCGCGCTCGGCGTGCTCGCCTTCTTCCAGGCCTGGACCGCCTTCGCCTGGCCGCTCGTCGTCGCGGCGAAGACGGAGGCGCAAGTGATCGAGGTGGGCCTTGCGCTGTTCCAGACCGGCTTCACCGTCGAACTCGGCCGGCTGTCGGCGGCGGCCGCCGTGGCGCTCGTGCCGAGCGTGGTGTTCTTCGCCGTGATGCGGCGCAATTTCGTGCGCGGCGTCGCCGCCAGCGGCATGAAGGAATGAGCGCGGCGGACCATTCGCCGCTGCGCGCCGGCTTCGCGCAGGCCGACATCACACCGGAGCGCGCGACGCCGCTGTCCGGCTTCGCCAGCCGCGACGGCCTCGCCGAGGGAACGCTCGATCCGCTGACGGCGCGGGCGCTGTGGCTCGACGACGGCGCGAAACAGACGGCGATGCTGGCGCTCGATCTGATCGGCCCGCCGGACGGGCTCGCCGGCGCGCTGCGCGCGCGATTTCCCGAACTCGGCGACAGGCTCGTCGTCGCGGCGACGCATACGCATGCCGGCCCGCCGGTTCTGGCGCGCGCCATGCTCGGCGCGCCGCCGCCGGGCTATCTCGAGCATGTGGCGCAGCGCGCCGCTGCGGCGCTCGAGGCGGCGCGCGCCGCGGCGCGCCCCGTCGCGCTGCGGCGCGGCGCGGCGAGGACGCAGGGCGTCGCGCACAACCGGCGCGATCCGCACGGGCCGGTCGACCCGCATGTCGATGTCGTGACCTTCGCGGCGACAGGCGCGGCGCCGATCGTCTGGTTGAATTTCGCCTGTCATCCGGTCGTCCTCGGGCCGGAGACTCTGCGTTATTCCGCCGACTTTCCGGGGGTGGCGCGGCGGCGCGTCGAGGCGATGCTCGGGGCGCGCGTTATCTACACCACGGGTTGCGCCGGCGAGATCAATCTCGGCCATTCAGCGCTCGATTCGATCCGCAAGATCGGCATGGAGCGTCGCACGCCGGCCGAGGCGGAGCGCATCGGCGGCATCGTCGCCGAGGCGGCGCTCGCGGCGATGGCGGGGCTCGCGCCGGTCGATGACGCGGAGCGCGGGCTCGGCGGGGGCAGCGTCGCTCTGCCGGCGCGGATCGTCGCGCCCGACGCGGCGATGCGCGATGCGATCGAGCGCGCGGCGCTGGCGACCCTGGGCGACGCCGCCGCCACGCGCGGCGATCGCGCGATGGCCGCCATCGATCGCGCCTGGCTCGCGACGCCGCGCCCGGCGATCGCCGATCTGCGCGTGACGGCGCTGACGATCGGCGCGTTGCAGGCGGCGTTTCTACCCGGTGAAATCTTCGTCGAGACGGCGCTCGCGCTGAAGCGGCGCGCGCCCGGCGTCATCGTCGTCGGCTACGCCGACTCCAATCCCGGCTACATCCCGCCCGCCGGGGCGCGCGGCGGCTATGAGGTGGACGTCGCCTGGCGGCCCTATGGCGCGCCGGGGCCGTTCGCGCCGGGCATGGCGGAGGCGCTGGCGGAGGCGGCGGCCGCGCTGCTTGCGGCGTCAGGCTGACATCCAGACGCCGCCCTCGCGCGCGCTCTGTTGCGCCAGCAGCGAGAGCCGCGTGGCGCGAACGCTCTCCTGCGCCGTGATGGCGAGCGGCGCGCCCTTCGCCAGATGATCGAAGGCGTAGCGCGCCGGCGATTCCGCGTCGGGCAGCGGCGGCTGAAAGGCCGCACGATCATGCGCCTCGACGCTCAGGACATTGCGCGCGAAATCGACGTCGGCGCGGCCCAGCGTTCCCGTCACGCGCATCGCATAGTCGCCATGGCGCGGCGAGGCTTCGGGCTGCAGCCAGTCGACGTCGATCGCGACCTGCATGCCGCTCGCCGTCTCGAGCAGCGCGCGGCCGGCGAGCGAAAAACCGGGCCGGCCCTCGGGATGAGCGGACGATGTCCAGCCGCAGATGCGGCGCGCCGTCTCGCCGGTCAGCCACAGGGCCAGATCGACCTCGTGGACGACGAGATCGTTCAGGATGCCGCCATAGAGGTCGGGATCGAAATACCAGTCCGGCCGCGCCGCGGGCCGCAGCTTGTGCGGCCCGGAGGTCGTGATCGTGACGATGCGGCCTAGCGCGCCGCGATCGACCAGCTCCTTCAGCGCGCGCGTCACCGGATAGCGGCGCTTTTCGAGCAGCAGCGTCAGCAGCGGCCGGCCGGCGCGCGCCGCCTCGATGGCGGCGAGGCCGTCGAAGCTCGTCGCCATCGGCTTGTCGACGATGACGAAGACGCCGGCCTCGAGGAGCCGCGCGACGATCGCGGCGCGCAGGCCCGGCTCGGTCGTCACCGCGGCCGCGTCGATGCGATGGGCGGCGAGCAGCGCGTCGAGCGTTTCAAAGGCGGGCGCTCCGGCGCGCGCAGCGACCGCCGCGCGGCGCGCCGGATCGTGATCGCAGACGGCGACGATCGTCACGTCGTCGCGGCGCAGCGCCTCGTCGAGCGCGTAGTCGACATGCGGATGGGCGGCGCCGACGAGGGCGAGGCGCAGCGGCGATGCGATGCTCATGACGCGATGCGCTCGGGAAATTCGGCGAGGGCGACGTGCCGGCCCTCGGCGGCGGCGCGATAGATCGCGGCGACGACGCGGGCGGCCGCCGCGCCGTCGTCGAAGGTGATCGCCGCGGGCCGGCTCGCGCGGATCGCGTCGCGTATGTCGGTCCACTGCTGGACATGGCCGACGATGCCGATCGCCCCGGGATCGGAGGCGCCGCTGACGCCGGCGCTCGTCGTCTCAGGCGCGGCGACGCCCTCGAAGGTCCAGCGGGCGATGCGATCCTGTTCCAAGGCGCAGAAGCCGCGGCTGGTGAACAGGCGCAGCCCCGCCTCGGCGCCGGGCGGCGTCGCCGTCGAGGTGACGAGCACGCCCTGCGCGCCGCTCTCGAAGCGCAGCAGCGCCGCCGTCATGTCCTCGACGTCGATGCGATGGCCGACGGTCGCCGCCATCGCCGCGACGCGCTCGACGCGGCCGGCGAAGAACAGCATCAGATCGAGGCTGTGGACGCCCTGGTTGAACAGCGAGCCGCCGCCCTGCGCGACTTCGCCGCGCCAGGGTTTTTCGGCGTAATAGGCGTCGGAGCGCCACCAGTGGACGTCGGCCTCGATCAATCTGAGTTCGCCGAGGGCGCCGGAGTCGAGCAGCGCTTTCACCGCCTGATGCGCCGGCTCGTAGCGGCGCTGCGAGATCGTCGCGCAGACGCGGTTCGTCGCGCGCGCAAGGCCGGCGAGACGCGCCGCCTCCTGCGGATCGACGGCGAGCGGCTTTTCGACGACGACATGGCAGCCCGCCGCCAGCGCCGCCGCGGCCGGCGCAAAATGATCGCCGCTCGGCGTCGTGACGACGACGATGTCGGGCGCGCCCGCCGCCAGCATCGCCGCATGATCGGCGAAGGCGCGGGCGCCGAAGTCGGCGGCGATCTGTTCGCCGCCGCGGCCGGCGACGGCGACGAGCCGCAAACCGTCCACCGCCGCGACCGCCGCGGCATGCGCACGGGCGATGGCGCCGGGGCCGACAAGGCCGACGGTCCGTTCGCGCTCGCTCACGACTGCAACGCCCGCGCCATGACGGCGATGATGGCGCGATGCGCCTCCTCGCCAGCGAGCAGCACGTTCTGCGGGAACCAGAAGGTTCTCTTCGCCGCCGCTTCGGTCACCGGCAGGGGCTGATCCGCCGCGCCGCCGAGCGCGGCGATCCCGGCCTTCACCGAGGCGACCGTGTTGAGGCAGGGATAGCCGTCGCTGGCGTGGACGCCGGCGGCCTGCAGCGCGGCGACGACGCCGTCGCGCCGATGCGCCGCCACCTCGTGCAGGCGCCAGAGCATGAGGTGGCGGGCGTGCCGCGTCGTGCCGGGGCTTTCCAGCGGAACGACGGGCAGGCCTTCGCCGGCGGCGAGGGCGCGCAGGCGGGCGAAGCCGGCTTCACGCCGCTCCGTCATCTCCGGCAAGGTGTCGAGCGTCGCGTCGGCGAGCACGCCCTGCAATTCGCCCATGCGCAGGTTCCAGCCGACATTGTCGTGCTGATACCAGGCGCCGCCGCGCGTCCGGCCGGCATTGTGCAGCGACCAGACGCGCTCGCCCATCGCCGCGTCGCGGCAGAGCACGGCGCCGCCCTCGCCGGAGGCGACGTTCTTCGAGGTCTGGAAACTCAGCGTGGCGAAGTCGCCGAGCTGGCCGATCGCGCCGCTGACATGCGCCGCGCCGATCGCCTGGGCGGCGTCCTCGATCACCACGACGTTGTTCGGCGCGGCGGCGCGCATCGCCGCCGCGTCAGCGACGGCGCCGGCGAGATGCACCGGGATGATCGCCCGCGTGCGCGTCGTGATCCTGCGCGCGACGTCGGCCGGATCGAGCAGCATGGTCGCCGGATCGACCTCGGCGAAGACGGGGACCGCGCCGATCAGCAGCGGCGCGCTGACGGTCGCCAGAAAAGTGTAGGCGGGGACGATCACCTCGTCGCCGGGGCCGACGCCAGCCGCCTTCAGGGCGAGGACGATGGCGATGGTGCCGTTGGCGCAGCAGGTCGCCGAGGCGACGCCATGCAGCGCCGCCAGCCGCCGGGCCAGCGTCTCGACGACCTGTCCCTGCGTCGAGCCCCACAGGCCCGACCTGACGACGCCGAGCAGCCGCTCCTCCACCGCCGCGTCGAGCGGCGGCGGCCAACGCGGGATCAGGGACGACAATGGGACCTGCGCGGCGATTGGGGCTGACATGGCGGCTCCCTCGCCGGAATGAAACGTTGCAACCGATTGCACGTCAAGCCGGACGCGGGCGAACCGCCTGCGGCGCGGCCATGACTAGCGGTTCGGTTCAACTCGGGTTCCGGCGCTCACCCGGTCGCCCGGATAGACGATGACCCGATCTGCGGCGCCAAGTCCTTCGGACACCGCCGCCAGCCGGCCTGACCGTCTGAGAAGCGAAACCTCGCGCGCCTCCGCGCGCCCATTCTCGACGGTGAAGACATTCCAGCGCTCGCCCCGGCGGAACAGCGCGCCTACTGGGACAATCGTCGCATTGTCCTCGGCGAATGTGACGATCCTTGCGTCGACCTGATAGGCGTCGCCGAGGCCGAGCCATTGCTCCGGCGGGGAAACGATGTCGATCAGCACGTTGACCCGCTGCTCCTCGACGCCGAGCGTCGAGACCTTCGTGAACGCCGCCGGCTCGACGCGACGGACGCGTCCGGCCAGGGCGCCCGGTCCGCCCCAATGCTCGATGGTCACCGGCGCGCCCGGGCGGATTTCCACAGCCGCAGCGCTCAACACGTCGACGACGACCTCCAGGTCGCGCGGATCGCCGATCTCCAGGATCGAGCTGCCCGGCTGGACGATTGTTTCACTTTCCTGCATCACCTTGAGCACAAGGCCGGACACCGGGGCCGTGACATTCCATGTCTGCAGGGCCTGCTTGTCGCCGTTGGCGTATCGCGCCAGCAGCGCGCGCGCCTGATCGAGCTCATGCCCGGCTGCGTCGAGATGGAATTCCGAAGCTCGCAGATCCCGATCGGCGATCCTTTTCGCGAGCTCGGCGCGCTCCAGCGCCTGCGCCGCAGACGCGCCGCGCTCGACGAGCGTGCGCGTGCGCGTCAATTCCTGATCCGCCTGCACGGCCTGCGCTCTGGCGCGCTCGACGAGCGCTTTCGACTGCTCCAGCGTCGCTTCCGCCGCGCCCAACTTCTCCTGCGCCTCCCGCTGACTGCGCGGATCGAGAAGCGGCGCCGGCGAGGGGATGATGGTGGCGACCACCTCGCCATCCTTCACGCGATCTCCCGCCTTCAGCTGCACCCGGCCCAATCGTCCGCTCAGCGGCGCCGACACGGCATAGCGCTCGCGGACCCGCGTCTTGCCATCTTCGTCGACCGTTGCGACAAACCGGCCCTTCGTCACAACTGCGATCTCTACGGGGACAGGCCGAGGCGTCATCGACCAGGCGAGGCCGGCGACAGCCAACGCGGCGAGAAGCGCGACGCCGACGCGACCCGGAGTTATCCGCATCTTCAATCCCTCGTCTTGAGCACCGACACCAGGTCCAGCTGATCAATCCGGCGACGGACCACATACGCGCTCGCCAGCGCGGACGCGATCACGACCAAGGCCGCGACGGCATAGGTCTGCGCACCGATGACGCCCGGTATCTGAAAGCTCTCGTTCGAATGGAACCGGGCGATCAGGCCAATGAGTCCCTGCGACGCCGCGAGGCCAAGAGGAACGCCGAGGCCGATCTCCAGAGCGAACTCGGCGAACAGGATGCGCGCGACCTCGGCCCGGGTGAAGCCGAGCACCCGCAAGCTGGCGAGCTCCCGGGCTCTTTCCTGCAATCCGATGCGGGCGCTGTTGTACACGACCCCCACCGCAATGATGACGCCGAAAAGCGTCAGAACGCCCGCGCCGACAAGCACCAGATTGGCGATCTTGTCCATGAAGGACGCCAGCGTATATGACTTCACCGTGACGGACTCGATCATCGGCAGATTCTTGAAGCGTTCCGACAGAGCCGGCATCGCGGCGGAGTCGGCGTAGAGGACGGCGGCCGACACCAGATCGCTCTCGCCCGCAAGGTGATTGAGCGCTGTGATCGGCATGTAGGAGCCCATTCCGATCGTCTCGTCGACGACCGCACTGACGGGCAGATCGCGTTTGCGCCGCGCGCCTTCCATCACCTCGACCGCGATCGCATCGCCCGCTTTCACGTCCAGCCGTTCGGCGAGGCGGCGCGTCAGGACAATGCCCTCCGACGACACCTCGATCGGCCGCAAGGCCGCGTCATGCGGCCGCCGCAGTTCGCTCCGGTCGGGCAAGCCGACGACGGATGTGAGATAGGCGCGGTGGCCGGCGCGAAAACGGACGGGAACAATGCGCTGGCTTTCGACCGCGAGAACGCCGGGCTCCCGGCTCAGGTCGCCGATGATGGCGCGGCTGACAGGCTGTCGAAACACGACAGAGACGTTGCCGCGCTCGACCAGATTGAACTGGACGTCGACCATGTGATCGATGGCGTCGCGCCAGAACAGCCCCAGCACCACCATCGGCACAGCGAAGGCGACGCCGATGACCGTCAGCGCGGTGCGCAGCGGCCGCCCGGCGACGTTGCGCAAGATCATCATCCGATGCGGCCTGATGCTCGAGGGCGCTATCAGCCCTTCGATCCACGACCGGCGGAACGCAATCGGCGCGTCCGGTCGCATAGCGACGGCCGGCGCCAGAACCGTGACGCGCCGCAAGGCCGAGAGAACGCCAACAGCGGCCATGGCGAAGCTGGCGCCGACGGCCGCCGCCACGGACCAGGGGGTGATCCTGAAAGCGAGGTCCGGCAGCCGGAAAAACCCGCGATAGCTCTCGACCATCGCCGCGCCGAACGCGAAGCCCGCCGGAATGCCGAGCAGGGAGGCCAGCAACACGATGATCGCCACCAGCTTGAGATAGTGAGCGGCAAGAGGAAACGCCGCGAAGCCCATCGCCTTCAACGCCGCGATCTGTTCGCGCTGGGCGGCGACGAGTCGGCCGAGCGTAACGTTGAGGAGAAATGCGGCGACGGCGAAAAAGACGAAGGGGATGGTCACCGACATCACCTTCTGCTGATTCAATTCGTCCTCGAGAAAGCGATTGGACGGCTGATCCCGTCGCTCGACGGCGCCGGCCGATCCATAGGGTTCGAGCCGTCGATCCAACTCGGCAATGACGGATTGCGCGTCGGCGCCCGGCGCCAGGGAAACCAGAAGATCGTTGAAGGCGGCCTTCAGATCGAAGGCCGCCTCGGCGGCGTGACGGTCCATCCAGATGATCGCATAGAGCCGGTCATCCGGAATCGGCAGGCCCGGCTTGACCGCATAGACGAACTCGGGCGACAGCGCGACAGCGGCGACCTTGAACGTCTGCACCCGGCTGTTGAGCATCACGCGCATGTCTTCGCCGGGCGACACGCCATTGGCCTCGGCGAAGGCTTCGTTGATCGCGACGCTGGCGGCGTCGCCCGGCGGCGGCGCCATGCCGCGCCGGACGTGCAAGCGCGCCAGCGGCTCGTCGCCGCCGCTGTCGATCGACACGATACGGGCCGAAACCGGCAGCGGCGATGCGCGCCGATCGACGATGACGTCGCGGACGATCCGCGCCTGAACCGCGGCGACGCCGGGAATCTCGTCAATCTGCGGCAGGATCGACAGCGGCGCGCGTTTCAGCGTGACGAAAAGCTGCGGCATTCTGCCGGCGAGATAGAAGCCGTCCCGTCCGGCGAGCAGCGAATCGTAGGTCGAGATCGAGGCGACGAACACCGCGACGCCGGCGGCGATCACGAGCGAGATGGTCATCACCTGGCCGCGCATGGCCGAAATGTCGCGCAGCAGTTTGCGGTCGAGCAGGCTCACCAGCGCAACTCGTCCGGCGACAGTCGGCGCGGATTGCGCTCGTCGCCGATGATGCGGCCGCCGCCGAGACGCAACACCCGGTCCGCCATGCCGGCGATGGCCGCGTTGTGGGTTATTATGACTGTGGTCGTGCCGAGCTGCGCGTTGGCGCGCGCGATGGCGGCCAGAACGCCCTTGCCGGTTTCATAGTCCAAGGCGCCGGTGGGCTCGTCGCAAAGCAGAACATCGGGCGACTTCGCGATCGCGCGGGCGACAGCGACGCGCTGTTGTTCGCCGCCGGAGAGCTGCGAGGGAAAATGGTCCAGCCGCTGATCGAGGCCGACGAGCCCGAGCGCCTCGCGCGGATCAAGGGGATTGCTGGCGATCTCGGTCACCAGCGCGACGTTCTCGAGCACGGTCAGGCTCGGTATGAGATTGTAGAACTGGAACACGAAGCCCACGTGCTCGCGCCGGTATCGGGTCAGCTCGGCGTCGTTCGCGCCGACGAGATTGTGATCTCGCCACCAAGCCTCGCCCGAGGTCGGCGCGTCGAGACCGCCGAGGATGTTCAGGAGCGTCGACTTGCCGGAGCCGGACGGGCCGAGCAGCACCACGAACTCGCGCTCGAATATGTCGAGATCGACATCCTTGAGAGCATGAACCGCGACCTGCCCCATCAGATATGTCTTGCAAAGTCCCGTGGCGTGAAACACGGGCTTCAGCGACAGGCGGTTTGATCCGGCCGTGACAGGCATTCCTCAAGACTAAACAGATTTCGGGGATAATACTTGACCTCGATCAGCGACGCGCCGGCGCTGAACCGTTTCCTGTAGTCGGGCGAGCGCCGCATGTCGAACCGACAGGATCGCATCCTAGTTTCTGCGGCGTCGCAGCAACGCCCAGGCGCGCAGGTCGAACACGGCTGTTGCGGTCGCCGCCACGACAAGCGCGCAGAGAGCGGCCTTGGAGATTGTCTCCATCGCGCCCTCGATCAGCAGCGCATGCGCGACACTGCCGGCGACGACAACCAGCGCGAGACCGGTATGGCCGAGGCGCCAGAGGCGCGGGCCGAGGCGCATAGGCTCGCGCAGCAGGGCGAGCAGCGCGGCGGCGAAGGCCGCCCACATCGCGAGCACGCCCCACACCGAAAACGGCGTCGGCGAGTCGAAGAGCAGCGCGTCGATCACATCGGGCGGGCTGGTCAGCCACAGGCCGGCGACATGCGCCACGATCGCGGCGACCAGCGTCAGCCCGACGAGGCGATGCACGCGCCGTCCGCGGCGCGGCGGCAGTCCCGGCAGATAGCCGCCGGCCAGCAGCGGCTGGGCGAGGACGAGCGCGAAGGCGACGATTCCGGCGAAGCCGGCGGCGATGTAGACCGGCCCGCGCCAGGCGAGCAGCGGGCTCTGCGCGGCCAGCGCGATCGGAATTGCGAGGGCGCAGATGAGCGCGGCCCAGATCAGGACCGCTCGCGCGCG
>JAEULW010000284.1 GCA_016793505.1 Methylobacteriaceae bacterium
CCGCATGAAGATCGGCGTCATGTACGGCTCGCCGGAGACGACCACCGGCGGCAACGCGCTGAAATTCTACGCCTCGGTGCGCCTCGACATCCGCCGCATCGGGGCCATCAAGGATCGCGACGAGACGATCGGCAACCAGACCCGCGTCAAGGTGGTCAAGAACAAGCTGGCGCCGCCCTTCAAGCAGGTCGAGTTCGACATCATGTATGGCGAGGGCATCTCCAAGAACGGCGAGCTGGTCGATCTCGGCGTCAAGGCCGGCGTCGTGGAGAAGTCTGGCGCCTGGTTCTCCTACGATTCCCAGCGTCTCGGCCAGGGCAAGGAGAACGCCAAGGCGTTCCTGCGCGACAATCCCGAGATCGCCGCCCGGATCGAGCAGGCGATCCGCGAGAACGCCGGCCTGATCGCCGAAAAGATCCTCGAACACGCCGATCCGGCCGACGGCGAGGACTGAGGCCTTCGCCTCGACAGCCCGCAGGGGCGACGATATGACAGGCCCGGCCCGTGAGCCGGGCCTTTTCCGTTTCGGCGCGGCGGTCGGCGCGCCCTCCCAGACGAGTCCAGGCATGAGCGGCGTCAACGAGATCCGGTCCACTTTCCTCGACTATTTCGCCCGCCACGGGCATCAGGTCGTCGCCTCCTCGCCGCTGGTGCCGCGCAACGATCCGACGTTGATGTTCACCAACGCCGGCATGGTGCAGTTCAAGAACGTCTTCACCGGCATGGAGAAGCGGCCCTACCAGCGCGCCGCCACCGCCCAGAAGGTCGTGCGCGCCGGCGGCAAGCACAACGACCTCGACAATGTCGGCTACACCGCCCGCCATCACACTTTCTTTGAAATGCTGGGGAATTTCTCCTTCGGCGACTATTTCAAGGAAGAGGCGATCCATCACGCCTGGACGCTGGTGACGAAGGATTTCGGGCTGATCCCGGACAAGCTGCTGGTCACCGTCTACGCCGAGGACGAGGAGGCGGCGACGCTGTGGCGCAAGATCGCCGGCCTGCCCGACGCCCGCATCATCCGCATCGGCACGTCGGACAATTTCTGGCAGATGGGCGACACCGGCCCGTGCGGCCCGTGCTCGGAAATCTTCATCGACCAGGGCCCGGCGCTGCAGGGCGGCCCGCCCGGCAGCCCGGACGAGGACGGCGACCGGTTCCTCGAATTCTGGAACCTCGTCTTCATGCAGTTCGAGCAGCTGCCGGACGGCTCGCGCGTGCCGCTGCCCAAGCCCTCGATCGACACCGGCATGGGCCTCGAGCGCATGGCGGCGATCCTGCAAGGGGTGCATTCGAACTACGACACGGACCTGTTCCGCGCCCTGATCCGCGCCTCGTCGGACCTGACCGGCGTCGACGCCGACGGTCCGCACAAGGCGAGCCATCGCGTCATCGCCGATCATCTGCGCGCCTCGGCGTTTCTCGTCGCCGACGGCGTGCTGCCCTCCAACGAGGGGCGCGGCTATGTGCTCAGGCGCATCATGCGACGGGCCATGCGCCATGCCGAGCTGATCGGCGCGAAGGAGCCGCTGCTGTGGCGCCTCGCGCCGACGCTGACGCGCGAGATGGGCGCGGCCTATGCTGAGCTGGGGCGCGCCGAGGCGCTGATCCAGGAGACGCTGAAGCTCGAGGAGACGCGCTTCCGCACGACGCTGGCGCGCGGCCTGTCGATGCTCGAGGACGAGACGCGCGGCCTGACCAAAGGCGCGAAACTCTCCGGCGAGACGGCGTTCAGGCTCTACGACACCTACGGTTTTCCGCTCGATCTGACGCAGGACGCGCTGCGCGCCCGCGGCCTCGGCGTCGACACCGACGGTTTTTCGGCGGCGATGGAGCGCCAGCGCGCGCAGGCGCGCCGCGCCTGGGCCGGCTCGGGCGAGGCGGCGACCGAGACGATCTGGTTCGGACTGAAGGAGAAGCTCGGGGCGACCGAATTCCTCGGCTACGACACCGAGCAGGCCGAGGGCGTCGTCGCCGCCCTCGTCGTCGAGGGCGCCGAGGTTCCGCGCGTCGCGACGGGCGGGCGCGCCGTCGTCGTCGTCAACCAGACGCCGTTCTACGGCGAGAGCGGCGGCCAGGTCGGCGACGCGGGCCTGTTGACCGCGCCGGGCGTCAGGGCGCGCGTCGTCGCCACGACGAAGAAGCTCGGCGACCTGTTCGCCCACGAGGTCGTGGTCGAGGAGGGCGAACTGCGCGTCGGCCTCGCCGTCGAGCTCGCCGTCGACCATGCGCGGCGCGCCGACATCCGCGCCAATCATTCGGCGACGCATCTGTTGCACGAGGCGTTGCGCCAGGTGCTCGGCGATCATGTCGCGCAGAAGGGCTCGCTGGTCGCGCCCGACCGGCTGCGTTTCGACTTCGCCCATCCCAAGCCGATCTCGGGCGAGGAACTGGCCGAGGTCGAGACCATCGCCAATCGCGTGCTGCTGCAGGACGGGCCGGTGACGACGCGGCTGATGGGCGTCGACGATGCGATCGCCTCGGGGGCGCGCGCCCTGTTCGGCGAGAAATATGGCGAGGAGGTGCGCGTCGTCTCGATGGGCGCGGCCGAGGGCGCCAATCGCGCCTGGTCGGTGGAGCTGTGCGGCGGCACGCATGTGGCGCGCACCGGCGAGATCGGCCTGATCTCGATCGTCTCGGAAGGCGCGGTGGCGGCCGGCGTGCGCCGCATCGAGGCGAAGACGCGCGAGGGCGCGCGCGCCCATCTCAACGACGAGGCGCGGCGGCTGCGCGCCGTGGCGGGCCTGCTGAAGAGCGCGCCGGAAGACGCCGGGGATCGCGTCGCGGCGCTGATCGAGGAGCGGCGCAAGCTCGAGCGCGAGTTGTCGGAGGCGCGGCGCAAGCTCGCGATGGGCGGCGGCGCGGCGGCCGGGCCGGCGATCAAGGAGTTCGGCGGCGTCAAATTCCTCGGCCGCGTCGTCGAGGGAATCGAGATGAAGGATCTGAAGTCGCTCGCCGACGAGGCCAAGGCGCAGGTCGGCTCGGGCGTCGCGGCGATCGTCGGCGTCGGCGCCGACGGCAAGGCGGGCGTCGTCGTCGGCGTCACCGCCGACATGACGGGGCGCTTCAACGCGGTCGATTTCGTGCGCGTCGGCTCGGAAAAACTCGGCGGCAAGGGCGGCGGCGGGCGGCCCGACATGGCGCAGGCGGGCGGGCCGGAAGGCGCGCGCGCCGGCGAGGCGCTCGCCGCCATCGAGGCGGCGCTGGCGGCGAAGGCGGCGGGATGAACGGGGCGCGGCCGCAGGCGGGTCTGGCCGGTCTGCAACGCCGCGTTCTCGTTCTTCTCGATGGCGGCTCGGCGAACATTCCGTCGCGGTTCGTCGACTGGTCGCTGATCCTGCTCGTCGTCGTCAGCGTCACGGCGATGATCCTGGAGACCGAGCCGGAGATCCATGCGCGCTGGGGCCGTGTCTTCGCCTGGGTCGAGACGATCGCCCTTGTCGTGTTCACGCTCGAGTATGTGCTGCGGCTGTGGTCGGCGCCGATGCACACGCGCTATTTCGACCTGACGCCGATGCGGGCGCGGCTCGCCTACGCCGCATCGCCGCCGGCCCTCGTCGATCTCGCCGCGATCGCGCCGATCTACGCCTCGCTGATCGGCCTGCCGGATGTCGGCGCGCTGCTGATCCTGCGTCTCGCCCGCTTCTTCAAGCTCGGGCGCTATTCGCCCGGCATGCGCTCGCTCGGCGCGGCGCTCAAGGCGGAGCGGCGGGCGCTGTTCGCCTCGGCGGTGATCCTGATCGGCACGATGGTGATCGCCGCCGCGGCGATGCATGTCGCCGAGCAGGCGGCGCAGCCCGACAAGTTCGGCTCGATCCCGCAGTCGATGTGGTGGGCGATCGTGACGCTGACCACCGTCGGCTATGGCGACGTCGTGCCGGCGACGCTCGCCGGCAAGATCATCGCCGGCTTCACCATGGTCGCCGGGCTGATGATGCTGGCGCTGCCGGTCGGCATCGTCGCCACCGCCTTCGCCGAGGAAATCCATCGCCGCGAATTCGTGGTGACTTGGGGCATGATCGCGCGCGTGCCGCTGTTCGCCCGGCTCGACGCGGCGGGCATCGCCGAGATCATGCGCTATCTGCGCGCCCAGACCGTGCCGACCGGCGCGGTCATCGTGCGGCGTGGCGAGCAGGCCGAGTCGATGTTCTTCGTCGCCGATGGCGAGGTCGAGGTGGAGATCGACACGAGCCGCCATATGCGACTCGTCGATGGCGGCTTCTTCGGCGAAGTCGCGCTGCTCCGGCGCTCGACGCGGCTCGCCACGGTGCGGGCGCTGCGGGCGACCAAGCTGCTGGTGCTGGATTCGGTCGATCTGCAGGCGCTGATGGAGCGCAATCCGGAAGTCGGGCTGCATCTGGAAGAGGCGCTGCGCGCGCATGCGCCGGCCGACCCCTGCGCCGACATCCTGCCAGAGGAAGTCGCCGACGAGCAGCGCTGAGGCGCGGGCTTCGCGCCGGCATGGCGAGGCGCCGGCGCCAGGCCGTCATTGCGAGCGAAGCGAAGCCATCCACGCGTCGGCGTCGGGCTCTGTGCCCGAGATGGATTGCTTCGTCGCTGCGCTCCTCGCAATGACGGAGAGGATCCGCCTCAGGGCGGGGCGGCGCGCGGACGCATCTTCGCCAGAGCGTCCGGCGGCACGTCGTCCTGCGTGCGCGTCGCCGGCAGGGCGTGCAGATCGGCGAAGAAACCGACGCGCGATTCGACGCCATAGGCGCGGCGCGGCGTCACCGCGGCGGGATCGTCGAGCGAGCCGAGCGAGACGGCGATCCTCGGCTGATCGACATAGCGGAAGGTCAGCGGCGTGCCGCAGGCGGCGCAGAAGCCGCGCTCGGCGGCCTCGGACGAGCGATAGAGCGCGGGCGCGCCGGCCGTCCATTCCAGCCGGTCGGCCGGCACGGAGGCGAGCGGGGCGAAATAGCCGCCGAAGGCCTTCTGGCACATGCGGCAATGGCAGATGTGCGGATTGGAGGGCTCGGCGGAAAGCGCATAGCGCACCGCGCCGCACTGGCAGCCGCCGGTCAGCTGTCGCGTCATCGCGCCCTCCTCATCGCCGGCGGCCCCAGACCTGCCAGACGAGGAAGATCAGCGTGGCCAGCAGCAGCGTGAACTGCGCCCAGTCGACATTTGCGGTCGTCATGCCGCCAATATGGCGACGCCGCCCTCCGGGGGGAAGGGCGGCGCCGCAGAGGTCGTCTCGCGAAACGGCGGCTCAGGCCGCCATCGCCTTGCGCAGATTCTCGTCGATCTTGTCGAGGAAGCCGGTCGTCGACAGGAACTTCTGGTCCGGGCCGACGAGCAAAGCGAGGTCCTTGGTCATGAAGCCGGCCTCGACCGTGTCGACGCAGACCTTCTCCAGCGTCGAGGCGAATTTCGCCAGTTCGGGATTGCCGTCGAGCTTGGCGCGATGGGCGAGGCCGCGCGTCCAGGCGAAGATCGAGGCGATCGAGTTGGTCGAGGTCTCCTGACCCTTCTGGTGCTGGCGGTAGTGGCGCGTAACCGTGCCGTGCGCGGCCTCGGCCTCCACCGTCTTGCCGTCCGGCGTCATCAGCACCGAGGTCATCAGACCCAGCGAGCCGAAGCCCTGCGCCACCGTGTCGGACTGCACGTCGCCGTCATAGTTCTTGCACGCCCACACATAGGCGCCCGACCATTTGAGCGCCGAGGCGACCATGTCGTCGATCAGGCGATGCTCGTAGGTCAGCTTGCGCTTCTCGAACTCGGCCTTGAACTCGGTCTGGTAGACCTCTTCGAAGATGTCCTTGAAGCGCCCGTCATAGGCCTTCAGGATGGTGTTCTTGGTCGACAGATACACCGGATAGTTGCGAAGCAGGCCGTAGTTGAGCGAGGCGCGGGCGAAGTCGCGGATCGACTCGTCGAGATTGTACATCGCCATGGCGACGCCGGCGCCGGGGGCCTTGAAGACCTCCTTCTCGATGACCTGACCGTCCTCGCCGACGAATTTGATCGTCAGCTTGCCCTTGCCGGGGAATTTGAAATCGGTGGCGCGATACTGGTCGCCGAAGGCGTGGCGGCCGACGACGATCGGCTGCGTCCAGCCGGGCACGAGGCGCGGCACGTTCTTGCAGATGATCGGCTCGCGGAAGATGGTGCCGCCGAGGATGTTGCGGATCGTGCCGTTCGGCGACTTCCACATCTCCTTGAGCTTGAACTCCTCGACGCGCGCCTCGTCCGGCGTGATCGTCGCGCATTTGACGGCGACGCCGTATTTCTTCGTCGCCTCGGCCGAGTCGATCGTCACCTGATCATTGGTGGCGTCGCGGTTCTCGACGGAAAGATCGTAATATTTCAGATCGATGTCGAGATAAGGATGGATCAGCTTCTCCTTGATGAAATGCCAGATGATCCGGGTCATCTCGTCGCCGTCCATCTCGACGACCGGATTGGCGACCTTGATCTTCTTCATGGGGAGAAGCCTTTCTGGAGGGCCGCGCCTGAGCGCGCGCCGGCGAATTTCGCGAACGGCGGCGCTATAGCATCGGCGGGAAAGGCGGCAAAGCGCGGCTTTGGGAGGGGGCGGGGCGGCAGAATCATGCTAAGCGCGCAGGCATGACCGGCGCCGGGACCAACTCGACCTTCGTCCCGCTCGCCGGCGGGCCGGCGATCATTCTGGTTCGGCCGCAGCTGGCGGTGAATATCGGCATGTGCGCGCGGGCGATGGCCAATTTCGGCCTCTCGGATCTGCGCCTCGTGTCGCCGCGCGAGGGCTGGCCGCGCACCGGGGCCTATCGCAAGGGCGCCTATGCGGCGGCCGCCGGCGCGGTGCATCTGCTCGAGAAGGCGAGGCTCTACGACAGCGTCGAGGCGGCGATCGCCGATCTGTCCTGCGTCTTCGCCACCACGGCGCGCGAGCGCGGGCAGGGCAAGCCGGTGCTCGCCCCCTCGCAGGCGATGGCGCGCACGGCGGCCGCGCTGGCGCAGGGCGAAAGGCACGGCGTGCTGTTCGGCCCGGAGCGCACCGGGCTCGACAATGACGAGGTGGCGATCGCCGACGCCATCGTCACCTTTCCGGTCGATCCGGCCTACGCCTCGCTCAATCTGGCGCAGGCCGTGCTGCTCGTCGCCTACGAGCATCATCGCGCGGCGCGCGGCGAGGGCGCGCCCTATGCGATTCCCGAGCGCTCGCCGCCGGCCAAGCGCGAGAGCATCGTCGCCTTCTTCGAATTCTTCGAGGACAAGCTCGAGGCGAACGGCTTCTTCCGGCCCGAAACGAAGCGGCCGGTGATGCAGCGCAATCTGCGCAACATGTTTCACCGGATGCAGATGAGCGAGCAGGACGTGCGCACATTCTGGGGCGCGGTCGTGCGCCTCGTCGAGGGCCCGCGCGGCGAACCGCAGACGAAAAAGCGCATCCGGGCGCCGAAGAAGAAGGAGTGAGAGGGGCGAAGTTCGCGCGCCCTCCCTCGATGTCATTCCCGACGCCGCGAAGCGGCGAGCGGGAACCCAGCCGCCGGGCTTGGCGCTCCATGACGCGGGACTGGGTCCCGGCTCTCCGCTTCGCTCCGGCCGGGATGACACGCTCCGCTCCGGCCGGGATGACACGCTCCGCTCCGGCCGGACGACACGGGATCGTGACTGCATCCGGCCTCTGACCGCGCTAGACTTGGGCCATGCTGTTCAAACCTTCCCGCCGCGCGGTTCTGGCCGGCGCCGCGACGCTGGCGGCGCCGCGGGCGCTGATCGCCCAGTCCGCCGCTTTCGACGTCGACGTCGTGGTCGTCGGCGCCGGCGCGGCCGGCCTTGCGGCCGCGCGCGAACTGCAGGCGCTCGGCAAGCGCTTCGCGCTGATCGAATCGCGCGATCGCGTCGGCGGGCGGCTGCACACCGACGTCAGCCTCGGCGCGCCGTTCGACGCCGGCGCTCTCTACATCCACTGGGCCGAGCGCAATCCGTGGACGGAGGCGGGCCGCGCCCTCGGCGTCGAACTGCGCAGCGACCGCGGCGGCGGCGGCGGCCCGTTCCGGCTGTTCGAGAACGGCCGCCCCGTGCCCGACAGCGAGCGCGGCAAGCGCCGGGCGGCGTTCCGGGCGCTGTCGCGGGCGCTCGACGAGTCGCAGACCGCGCCGGACGTGTCGATCGTCGCGCGCGTCGCCGAGTTCGGGCCGGACGTCGTCGCAGCGGCCTCCGGCATGACGCGGCTGTCGCTCGGCGAGGAGCCCGAACGGGTTTCGGCGCTCGATTATGCGCGGTTGTGGTCGGGCGAGGATCTGCTGGCGCCGGCGGGCTACGGGGCGTTGGCCGAGCGTTTCGCCGCCGGGCTCCCGGTCAGCCTGTCGACGCCGGCCACCGCGATCGACTGGAGCGGGCCGGGCGTCGTGGTGACGACGCCGAAGGGCGCGATCTCGGCGCGGCGCGCCATCGTCACGCTGCCGGTCGGCGTGCTGATCGAGGAGAGCGTGCGCTTTGCGCCGCGCCTGCCGGACGCGACGCTGGCGGCGCTTGAGGGTCTGGAGATGGGCGTGCTCGCCAAGATCGCGCTGCGCTTCGACGGGGCGCGGTTCGACGTGCCGGCCAACACCGACATTTTCGAGGTGCGGGGCCCGCGCGTCACCTACGACTTCGAGTGCTGGCCGTTCGAGCGCGACATCGTCATCGCCTATCTCGGCGGCGACCATGCGCGGCAGGTCGTCGGCCTCGGCGAGGCGGACGCGGTGGCGCATGTGCTCGACGTGTTCGCCACCCTCGTCGGGCCGGAGGCGAGGCGGCGCTTCGTCGCCGGGCGGATGCGCGGCTGGATCGACGATCCGCATGCGCTCGGCGCCTATTCGCACGCCCTGCCGGGGCGGGCCGGGGCGCGCGCCGCGCTGGCGCAGCCGGTCGCCGGCCGGCTGTGGTTCGCCGGCGAGGCGACGGGCGGGCAGGGCGGCGATTTCGGCGGGGCGATGACGGCGGGCGGCGCCTTCCTCGCCGGCCGCGACGCGGCGCGGGCGGCGGCGATGGGGTGAGGCGCGCCGCTCATATGGCCGATCAGAGCCTTTCGTCAGAGCATTGGACATATGCCTAACGAAGAGTTACCGTGCCGGCGGATGGGGAGCCATCGCGGGCGTCCGCGATCGACGAGGATCAGATTCATGCGATTCAAACGGATGCTCGCGGCCGCCGCTTTCGGCGCGTTGCTCAGTGGGGCGACGACGGCGCAGGCCGGCGTCGTCTTCTTCCAGGATTTCGAGAGCCTGACGCCGAACACGCTGTCGCTGACGACGCTGCCGGGCTTCACCGTTTCGGGCAGCACGGTCGACGTCGTCGGCGCCGTCAACCCCTACGGCATCACGGCGTCGAGCAATGTCATCGATCTCGACGGCACGCCGGGCCCGGCGACGATCCTGATGAGTTCGGCCTACGCCTTCAACGCCGGCGACATCGTGTCGCTGTCCTTCCTGCTCGGCGGGGCGCAGCGCGGCAGCGTCAGCGACAACTTCAAATTCGGGGCGAATTTCAGCGGCGTGATTCCGGTCACGGGCCTGACCAGCTTCGGCGTGATCGGCAACATCGGCTGCGGCGCCTGCAGCCTCGGGCCCAACAACGAGAACAACTACAACCTGGCCGGCAATACGCCGTTCACGAACAGCGGGATGAGCTTCACCGCCGCCGGCGCGGGAACGATCGCTTTCTATTTCGGCACCAGCAGCCGCGACAATATCGGGCCGCTGCTCGACAATGTGAAGCTCGACATCTCGGCCGGCGTGCCCGAGCCGTCGACCTGGGCGATGATGCTGATCGGCTTCGCCGGTCTCGGCCTCGCCGCGCGTCGCCGCAGGCGGATGGCCGACGCGGCGGCCTGAACGCCGTCTGTCGCCTTCATGCGCCCCGGAGCCTCGGCTCCGGGGCTTTTTTCTTGCGCGTCGGGCCCGCTCCGTGCGTCGCCCGGCGCGCAGATGCGTGGCGCGGCGCAGGCCGGCGGTCTAACCTGAACGGCGGATGGCGCGCCGCTAGCGCGCGGCGGCGGAGGGAAGCGTGATCGCCCGTAGCGGTCGAAAGGCTGGCGCCCGATGACGCGCGCGCCGAACGCGGTCGATTTCTGGCGCGGCTTCGCGCTGGTCGAAATCCTGATCAATCATGTGCCGGGCAATTTCTTCGAGCGCTTCACGCACAAGACGCTGAGCGTGTCGGACGCGGCCGAGCTGTTCGTCTTTCTCGCCGGATGGGCGCTGGCCTTCGTCGCCGGCAAGCCGGGGGCGCCGGCGCCGCTCGGGGCGGTGCTCTACCGGCTCGGCTGGCGGGCGGTGACGGTCTACGGCGCGCATGTGGCGACGATGATGATGGCGATCGCCATGCTGGCGGGCGCCTCGATCGTCTTCGACAACGGCCTCTATCTGGAATGGCACAACGCCGCTTCGGTGTTCCAGAACCCGGTCGAGACGCATATCGGGCTCGTCGCGCTGTCGCATCAGCTGGGCTATTTCAACATCCTTCCGCTGTATGTAGCGCTGCTCGCCGCTGCGCCGCTGTTCGTCGGGCTGCATCGGCTCGCGCCGGCGGCTCTGCTGCCCGTGTCGCTGGCGATCTATCTGGCGTCGCTGTCGATCCCGCTGACCATTCCGACCTGGCCCGACCCCGGCCAGTGGTTCTTCAATCCGCTCGCCTGGCAGCTGCTGTTCGTCATCGGCTTCCTGGCGGCGCGCGAGGATGGTCTCGGCGGCTTCGTGCGGCGCCACATGGGCGTCCTGCGCTGGATCGCCTGGCCGATCGTGATCGCCGGGGCGGCGGTGGCGTGGTTCGACGTCTATCCCGATCCGACCAAGGTTCCGCAGCCGACGCTGCTGTTCATCGTCGGCAAGACATTCCTCACCCCGATGCGGCTGATCCACTTCCTGGCGCTGGCGATCGCGCTGGCGAGCCTGTATCCTTGGATCGAGCGGCGCGCCGGCGCATTGACGCGGGCGCTGTCGCTCTATGGACGGAATTCGCTGCCGGTCTTCTGCGCCGGATCGGTGCTCAGTCTGGCCGGACAGATCCTGCGGTTCGCGAGCGGCGGAGGGTTGGTGTTCGACACGGCGTTCCTGGTGATCGGACTGACCGGGATGACCCTCGTCGGCCGCGCGGCGGAAGGGCGGGAGTCGGCCCGGTGAGGGGCGCGGCGCTGCTCCTTCTGGCGCTGACGCTCGCCGCCCCGGCGGGGGCGCAGACCGCGCCCGGCCCGGCGCAGACGCAGGCCGCCGCGCCGGCGCCGGCGCCGCCGGAGACCGCCGCCACCTGCCGCGAGCCGGGCGGCGACGGGCCGAGCGCGCCGTCCCTGCCCAATCTCGCCGCCGCCATCCGCAAGGACAACAAGGCGGTCATCCTCGTCGTCGGGTCGAGCGGCGCGGCGAGCCGCAAGGGCCGGCATGGCGACGGCTATTTCGGCCTCGTGCGGCGCTATCTGGAGCGCAATTTCAAGGGTCTGGAGCTGACGATCGCGCATCGCGGCGCGCCCGGCGCGCTCGCCCGCGACGCGGCCGAGACGATCCGCGTCGAGGCGGCGCTGACCGGCGCCAATCTGGTGCTGTGGCAGGTCGGCACCGCCGACGCGATGGCGCGCATCTCGCCCCAAGAGTTCCGCGCCGATCTCGAGACGACGCTCGACTGGCTGAAAGCGCACGGCATCGACGTCATGCTGGTCGGCCTGCACTATTCCGACGCGATGCGGAAAGACACGCATTATCAGCAAATTCGCGAGGCGCTGCGGGCCGTGGCGCAGGACAAGGGCGCGCCGCGAATCCGCCGCTACGAGGCGGCCGAGACGCTCGCCCGCATGCGCGCGGCGACGGACGAGACGCCGGCGCCCGACTGCATGGCGGACTGGCTGGCCCAGGCGGTCGCCGTCGGCCTGTTCGGGCGGCGCACGCCGCAGGAGACGGGCGCGCCGCCGCCGCGCTGACGCTCGCCGCCGGCCGTTTCCGACCCGCGCGACAACCGCCGTTCAGACAGCGTTCATGCATGCCCCGGCAAGATTTTCGGCAACTAGGCCCGAGGGCTGTTCATGGGGTTGGCGTTCGGCTGGCGGCGGGCCCTGGCGGGGGCGGCGGCCGCAGTTGCAGGTTGCGCGTTCGGCGCGACATCGACGTTCGCCGCCGACCCGCTCGGCTCGGGCCCGGCCTGTCGCGGCGGCGGGCAGGCGATCGCGCTGCCTGCGACGGCGCTGGCTCTCCGGCAATCGCGCCCGCTGCGCATCGTGGCGATCGGCTCGTCCTCGACCGAGGGCGTCGGCGCGCGCGAGCCCGGCAACGCCTATCCGGCGCGGCTCGAGGCCGATCTGAGGACGTTGCTGCCGGGGCGCGAGATCGTCGTCGTCAACAAGGGAATCGGCGGCGAGGACGTGGTCGAGATGATGGCGCGATTCGAGCGCGACGTCGTCGCCGAACAGCCCGACCTGGTGATCTGGCAGGTGGCCAGCAACGCGATGATGCGCGGCGTGCCGGCCGAGCGGGTGGGCGCCGAGATCAGCCGCGGCCTCGCCCGCATCCGCGAGATCGGCGCCGACGCGCTGCTGATGACGCCGCAATATGCGCCGCGCATCAATGGCGTCGGCCAGCGGGAAAAGATGCTGTCGCTGCTCACCGCGCTGGCGCGGATCGAGGGCGCAGCGCTGTTTCCGCGCTACGAGATCATGCAGGACTGGCGCGAGGGTCAGGCTCTGCCCTTCGCCGCCTTCCTGACCGAGGACGGGCTGCATCTCAACGACTGGGGCTACGCCTGCACGGCGCGGCTCCTGTCGGCCCAGATCGGCAGGGCTGTGGTCTCGGCGCCGGTGCAGACCGCCGGCGGCGCGCGGCGCTGAGCGGCGAGCGAGGCCGCGCAAACCCGGCGTTAACCGTGCCGTGTTCGGCTAGCCGCCCATGCAGGTCGATCTTCTCCATGGGCTGCGCCATGAGCCGCGTCCGACGCGCCCGAGGAGCGCGGCGGAGTTCGCTATGACGGCGCGGGCGCGCATCCTCGTCTTCGATTCCGGGCTCGGCGGACTGACCGTGCTGCGCGAGGCGCTGCGCGAGCGGCCCGACGCCGACTATCTCTACGCCGCCGACGACGCCGCCTTCCCTTACGGACGGCTGGGCGAGGCCGCGCTGGTCGATCGCGTCGCGGACGTCATGGCGGCGCTGATCGACCGGTTCGATCCCCAGGTCGTGGTCATCGCCTGCAACACCGCCTCGACGCTGGCGCTGCCGCCGCTCAGGGCGCGCTGGCCGGACATCGCCTTCGTCGGCACGGTGCCGGCGATCAAGCCGGCGGCGCTGGCGACGCGCTCCGGCCTGATCAGCGTGCTGGCGACGCCGGGAACGGTGTCGCGCGACTATACGCGGCGGCTGATCGACGAATTCGCGCGCGATTGCGCTGTCACGCTGGTCGGCTCGACGCGGCTCGCCGGGCTCGCCGAGACGGCGATGCGGGGCGAGATCGTCGCCGACGCCGAGATCGCGGCCGAAATCGCGCCCTGCTTCGTCGCCGCGGGCGAGCGGCGCACCGACGTGGTGACGCTCGCCTGCACGCATTATCCGCTGCTGCTCGAGCGCTTCCGGGCGCTGGCGCCCTGGCCGGTGACGTGGATCGACCCGGCGCCGGCGATCGCCCGGCGCATGGCGCATGTCGCCGGGGGGCTGCCCCGGCGAGAGGCTGCGGGGCCGCGCGCGGCGCTGTTCACCAGCGGCCGCGCGACGCCGCCCGAGCTGGCGCGCTTTCTGGCGGCGATGGGGATCGCGGCGGCGGACGCGCCTTTGGTCGAGTCGCACGGCCCTGAACTCGGGTTAACGGCGGGTGTATCGCGTTTGGCGCGAGTCGGATTCAAGGGTTGGATGCTTTTGGAGGCATCCATGGACCTTGGCGATCGTCCGCGTCTTCGCGTGCTGCTGGACCATTTCGCGTCGCTGGAGGACGACCGCGAGAGCTGGCGCGTCGCCCATCCGCTGCCGGAGGTTCTGCTTCTGGCGGTGTGCGGGACGATCGGGGCGTGCGACGATTTCGACGAGATCGTCGAATGGGGCGAGGACAATCTGCCGTTCCTGCGGCGGTTTCTGCCCTACCACCACGGCGTTCCGGGTTCGCGCTGGCTGCGCGCGCTGCTCAACCGGATCGATCCGGGGCTGTTCGGCGAGATGTTCCAGTCCTGGGCGGCGGCGATCCGCCCCGAGGCGCCGGCGCTGGTGGCGATCGACGGCAAGAGCTCACGCGGCAGCTGCGATCGCGGCAATGGCCGGGCGGCGCTGCATCTGGTGAGCGCCTTCGCCACGCGCGAGAAGCTGGTTCTGGCGCAGGAGGCGGTCGCCGAAGGGGCCAGCGAGCAGACGACGATCCCGCTGCTGCTGGAGAAGCTGGCGGCGAAGGGCCAGTTGCAGGGCGCGCTGGTCTCGATCGACGCGGTCGCCTGCAACGCCGGAACGGCGCAGGCGATCCTCGATGCGGGCGCCGACTATCTGCTGGCGGTCAAGGCCAACCAGCCCAGCCTGATGGGCGAGATCGCCCGCTTCTTCGACGATCCCGCCGCGCAGGGCGCGATCGCCGGCGACGGCGCGGCCGACAAGGGCCATGGCCGGGTCGAGGAGCGCGCGGTCGCCGTCTCGACCCGCGTCGACTGGCTCGACGGCGGCCGGCGCTTTCCCGGCGAGCATCGCTTTCCCGGCCTGGCCCTGATCGCCCGCGTTTCGACGCAGACATGGCAGAAAGACCGGAAAACCGGCGCGGTGCGCTACTATGTCTGCTCGCGCGCCATGAGCGCGCAGGCGCTGGCCGAGGCCGTGCGCAGTCACTGGGCGATCGAGAACAGCCTGCACTGGGTGCTCGACGTGACCTTCGGCGAGGACAAAGCGCGATCTCGCACCGGCCACGGCCCCGCCAACATGGCGGTCGTGCGTCACTTCGCCTTCAACATCCTCAGGGCCGTCGACGACAAGCGAAGCCTCAAACTGCGCCGAAACAAGGCCGCCCGAAACCCCGACTACATGGCCAAGACCGTCGGTTCAATCCGTTAACCCGGATTCAGGGCCGTGGTGAACCCGGACACCCTATTGCCAAGCGGCGCGCGATTCACTACACGAACGGCCTCGCCGGCTCGCCG
>JAEULW010000291.1 GCA_016793505.1 Methylobacteriaceae bacterium
CGCGCGCCCGCGGCGGCCCCGCCGCCGCCCGCGCCTCCGACCGAGCCGCCGCCGCGCACGCCCGAGCCGCCGCGTTCGGGCGCGATCCGCTTCTCCTCGATCTCCGGCTTCAGGAGGCGCTGATGGCGCTGCATCGCGGCCGCGGCTTTGCGGCGATCAACTATCCGATCGGCATGAATCTCGGCGGCGATCCGAGTCAGGCGCTGGTGCATTCCAATCCCGACGGCAAGTTCACCGTGGCGCTGTCGGCGATCGATCTCGGCCAGGGCATGAAATCGGTGACGCGGCAGATCGCCGCCGAGACGCTCGGCGTGCCGATCGAGGACGTCTATGTCGACACCGCCGATTCCGACACCGGCCCGCACGACATGGGCTCCTTCGCCTCGCGCGGCACGCATCGCATGGGCAACGCCGTGATCCGCGCCGCCGAGGAGGCGCGCGCCGTGATGCTCGAGGCGGCGGCCGAGGAGCTCGAGGTCGACGCCGCCGATCTCGTCACCGACGGGCGCGGCAATATCCACGTCAAGGGCGCGCCGTCGCGTTCGATCACCACGATGGCGGCGGCGCAGGCGGCGCAGTTCAAGCAGGGCCGCACCATCGCCGGGCGCGGCATCTTCCTGATCCCGCTCAGCGACGTCGATCCGGAGACCGGCGAGATGACGCCCGTCTCCTGCTTCGCGCATGCGGCGATGCTGGTCGAGGTCGAGGTCGACGACGAGACCGGCGAGGTTTCGGTGACCGACATGCAGTCGGCCTACGAGGTCGGCCGCGCGCTCAATCCCAAACTGGTCGAGCAGCAGTTGCGCGGCGGCGCCTGGATGGGCATGAGCCACGCCGCCTGGGAGACGACCGAGCCCTATTATCCGGCGCGCGAGCACGGGCCGGTCGACTTCGTCACCTATCTGATGCCCGGGCCCGGCGATCTCGCGCCGCATCACATCTCGGTGCTCGAACGGCCGGCGCCCGATGGCCCCTATGGCGGCAAGGGGCCGGGCGAGATGTGCGCCAATCCGGTGCTGCCCGCCGTCGTCAACGCCATCTACGACGCGGTCGGCGTGCGCATCGACGCGCTGCCGGTGACGCCGGAAAAGGTGCTGCGCGGCCTGAAAGCTCAGGGCGGCGCCAAGCCGCGGCGGCGACTCTGATGCCGGTCCGCCGCTCGCTTTCCGGAATCGACAGCCCGCTTGCGCTGGCGCGGGCGATGCGCACAGCGCATTACGTCGCCGACGAGGGACTGTCGACGGCGGCCTATCTCGCCATCGCGCTCGGCAAGCCGCTGCTGCTCGAGGGCGCGCCCGGCGTCGGCAAGACCGAGGCGGCCAAGGCGCTCGCCGCCGTGTTCGGCCGCGAGCTCGTGCGCCTGCAATGCTACGAGGGCGTCGATGCGTCGGCGGCGATCTACGAATGGAATTTTCCGCGCCAGATGCTGGCGATCCGCCAGGCGGGCGATACCTACGTCAATCTCTACGCCGACGAATATCTCATCGCCCGGCCGCTGATGCGGGCGCTCGAGGCGCCGTCCGACCGGCTGCTGCTGATCGACGAGATCGACCGCTCGGACCATGAATTCGAGGCCTTTCTGCTCGAATTCCTGTCCGACTTCTCGATCTCGATCCCCGAGCGCGGCACGATCCGGGCGCGTGAGGCGCCGATCGTCGTGCTCACCTCCAACCGCACGCGCGAATTGCACGAGGCGTTGCGCCGGCGCTGCGTCTATCACTGGATCGCCTATCCCGATCCCGCGCTGGAGGCGCAGATCGTGATGATGCGCGCCGCGAGCGTCGCCGAGGCGACGGCGCGCAAGGTGGTCGCGGCGGTCGGCCGGCTGCGCGCCGAGCCGCTGGCCAAGCCGCCCGGCGTCGCCGAGACGGTGGAATGGGCCGAGGCGGCGACGCTGCTCAACGCGCAGGGCGCGCCCTGGCCCGCCGCCTTCGCGCGCGCCATCGGCGTCGTGCTCAAGGATCAGGACGATCTCGCCTACATGGCGGCGCGGCTCGATCGCGTGCTGGAGGCGGCGGCATGATCGAGCGCGCGCTCGCTCCCTTCCTCGCCTTTCCGCGCGCGTTGCGCGGCGCGCATTTCGCCGCCGCGCCGGAGCAGATCGAGAGTTTTCTCGCCGCGATCGATCTGCTCGGTCCGCATGCGCTCGCCGACATCCGGCGCGCCGCGCATGCGGTGTTCGGCCCCGGCCCCGAGCGACATCAGGAATTCGACGCGGTGTTCGACAGCGTCTTTCTCGGCCGCGCCTTCGCCGCGCCGATGGCCGGCGATCCGCAGGATCTGCCGCAGGCCTATGACGCCGCCGGCTTCGATCTCGAACCGGAGACGGGCGAGGACGAGCCCTCGGGTCAGGAGGCGAGCCTCGTCGAGCGGCTGTTCGCGCGCGCGCTGGCGGCGGGCGATCGCGAGCGCGCGCTGCTCGCCTTCCGCCGCGCGCTGCCCGCCGCCCTGCCGCGTCGCCGCTCGCGCCGGCTCGGCGGACGGCGCGGGCGGCTCGCCGATCCCGCCCGCATCTTCCGCCAGCTCGCGCGCCAGGACGGCGAACTCGCGCGGCTGCCGCGCCGCCGCCGGCTGCCGCGTCAGCGCCGCGTGCTGATGCTGATCGACGTCTCCGGCTCGATGAAGGCGGGCACCGACGGCGCGCTCGCGCTCGCCCAT
>JAEULW010000309.1 GCA_016793505.1 Methylobacteriaceae bacterium
CGGCGAGCATGGTGTTTCCGACGATCGTCGCGGTGTTCGGCGTCGTCGCCGTGCATGGCCGCGCCGGGCTGCTGGCGCGCGCGGCGCAGGCGCTCGGCGTCGGGCCTCCGACCTATCTCTACGGCCTTGCCGGCATTCTGCTGGCGCATGCCTTCTTCAACGCGCCGCTCGCCGCGCGGCTCTATCTGAACGCGCTCGAGGCGACGCCGGCGGCGCAGTGGCGCGTCGCCGCCAGTCTCGGCTTTCGCCCGCGCGACGTCTTCCGCCTGATCGACCGGCCGGCCTTGCGCCGCGCGACGCCGGCCGCGGCGGGACTGATCTTCATGCTGTGCGCGACGAGCTTCGCGCCGGTTCTCGCCCTCGGCGGCGGACCGGGCGCGGCGACGCTGGAGGTGGCGATCTACGAGGCGCTGCGCTTCGAGTTCGATCTGCCGCGCGCTGCGACTCTGGCGATCGCGCAGATCGCGCTGGCGACGAGCGCGCTGGCGCTCGGCGCGGCGGCGCGCGGGCCGCGCCTCGGCGCGCACGAGGCGACGCGCCCGGCGGCGCGGATCGATCGCGACGCCGTCTCGACGCGGATTTTCGACGCCGCCGCCTTCGCGCTGGCCGGCGCGGCGATCCTGTCGCCGGTTGTCGGCGCGGCGGCCTCGGGCTTCGAGGCCGCCTTCGCTGCGACGCTGAGCGATCCTTCCTTCGCGCGCGCGCTGCTGACCAGTCTGGCGATCGCCGCGCCGTCTGGCCTTGCGGCGACGGCGGCGGCGTGGGCGCTGGCGGCGGCGGCGACGCGGCTCGACGTGAGGCTCGGGCGGCCGCGGCTTGCGGCGGCGATCGGCGCGACGTCGTCGCTCATCCTCGCCGCGCCGCCCTTCGCGCTGGCGACCGGCCTCTTCATTCTTCTGCGCCCGCATGTCGCGCCGGCGAACGCGGCGCTGCCGCTGGTGATTGTCACCAACGCGCTCGCCGCCCTGCCCTTCGCGTTGCGCGCGATCGGCCCGGCGCTCGCCGCCGGCGCGGAGCGGCACGACCGGCTGGCGCGATCGCTCGGCGTCGAGGGCCTGGCGCGGCTCAGGCTGATCGACTGGCCGACGATCCGGCGCCCGGTCGGGCTGGCGCTCGCCACCGCGACGGCGATGTCGCTCGGCGATCTCGGCGTCGCGGCGCTGTTCGGCCAGAGCGCGACGATGACGCTGCCGGTGCTGCTCTACGCCTATCTCGGCGCCTATCAGATGGATCGCGCGGCGGCGACGATGCTGGCGCTGATGGCGTTGATCGTCGGGCTGTTCCTGATCATCGAGCGGATCGTCGGAGGGCGCGCATGAGCGGGCTTGTGGCGCGCGGGCTGACGATCGTGCATCCCGACTTTTCGGCGACCTACGATCTTTCCGTCGCGCGCGGCGCCTTCTGCGCGCTGATCGGCCCCTCGGGCGGCGGCAAGACGACGCTGCTCAACGCCATCGCCGGATTCGAGACGCCGGCGCGCGGCGAACTCTCCTTCGACGGCGTCGATCTGACGCGGCTCGAACCGGCGCAGCGGCCGGTGACGATCCTGTTTCAGGAACACAATCTGTTCGGCCATCTCGACGTGGCGCGCAACGTCGCGATCGGGCTCAGGCCGGATCTGAAGCTCGACGAGGACCAGCGCGCACGCGTCACGCAGGCGCTGGCGCGCGTCGGACTTTCCGGCAAGGAGCGACGCCGGCCGGACGAGTTGTCCGGCGGCGAGCGCCAGCGTGTCGGCCTCGCCCGCGCCCTGGCGCGCGACCGGCCGCTGCTGTTGCTCGACGAGCCGTTCGGCGCGCTCGATCCCGGCCTCAGGCGCGACATGATCGCGCTCGTCGACGCGCTCAGGCGCGAGCGCGGCGCGACCGTGCTGCTCAGCCTGCACACGCCGCAGGACATGCTCGGCCATGCCGACCTCGCCGCCTTCGTCGCCGAGGGCCGCGTCATCCTCACCGCGGCGCCGCAGGCGGCGCTCGCCGGCGATCTCGATCCGCGGCTCGCGGCCTATCTCGGGCGCGATCGGCGCTGATCCGGGTTTTCTCGCGCCCGCGCAGCGCCTACACTGCGGCACGCCCTTTCATCGCGAGTCCCTGATGCGCACCGACGTCGCTCCGCCGATCCGCCTGTCCGACTATCGCCCGCCCGACTATCTGATCGAAACGGTCGATCTCGACATTTCGCTGCATCCCGGCGCGACGCGGGTGCGCGCGCTGTTGCGCATCGCGCCCAATCCGCAGGGGCGCGCCGGCGCGCCGCTCGTTCTCGACGGCGACGAACTCGTCTGCCTCGCCGCGCGGCTCGACGGCGTCGCGCTCGACGTCGCGACGATCGCCACCGCCACGAGCCTGCGCATCGAGGCGCCGCCGCAGCGGCCGTTTTCGCTGGAGATCGAGACACGCCTCGATCCCTCGGCCAACACCAAGCTGATGGGCCTCTATCGCTCGAACGGCGTCTACTGCACGCAATGCGAGGCCGAGGGCTTCCGTCGCATCACCTATTTCCTCGACCGGCCGGACGTGCTCAGCGTCTACACGACGCGCATCGAGGGGCCGAGGGCCGAGACGCCCGTGCTGCTCGGCAACGGCAATCTGATCGCCGCCGGCGAAGCGGCGCTCGCCTCGCGGCATTTCGCGGTGTGGCACGATCCGTTCCCGAAGCCGTGCTATCTGTTCGCAGTGGTCGGCGGCGACCTCGGCGCGCTGAAGGATTGCTTTGTCACGCAGTCGGGGCGCGCGGTCGAACTCGGCGTTTATGTCGAACGGGGCAAGGAGAAGGCGGCGGGCTACGCAATGGACGCGTTGAAGCGCGCGATGGCGTGGGACGAGCGCGTCTTCGGCCGCGAATATGATCTCGACGTGTTCAACATCGTCGCGGTCTCCGACTTCAACATGGGCGCGATGGAGAACAAAGGCCTCAACATCTTCAACGACAAATATGTGCTGGCGCTGCCCGAGACGGCGACCGACGCCGACTATGCGGCGATCGAGGCGATCATCGCGCATGAATATTTCCACAACTGGACGGGCAATCGCATCACCTGCCGCGACTGGTTCCAGCTCTGCCTGAAGGAAGGGCTGACGGTGTTCCGCGACCAGGAATTTTCGGCCGACGAACGGTCTCGGCCGGTGCGGCGCATCGCCGACGTGCGCACGCTGCGCGCGCAGCAGTTCCCCGAGGACGCCGGCCCGCTGGCGCACAACGTCCGCCCGACGGAGTATCGCGAGATCAACAATTTCTACACGGCCACCGTCTACGAAAAGGGCGCCGAGGTCGTGCGCATGCTCGCGCTGCTGGTCGGCGACGACGCCTTCCGACGCGGCATGGATCTCTATTTCGAGCGTTGCGACGGATCGGCGGCGACGGTCGAGGATTTTCTGGCCTGTTTCGCCGAGGCGGCGCAGCGCGATCTCAGCCAGTTCAAGCTGTGGTACGAGCAGGCCGGCACGCCGACCGTCTCGGCGGCGTCGCGTTACGACGCTGCGCGGCGAACGTTCACGCTCGATCTGACGCAATCGCTGGCGCCGACGCCGGGACAGCCGACCAAACAGACGCCGGTGACGCCGATCCGTCTCGGCCTGACGACGCCAGCCGGCGATGCGCCGCTCGAAACGGACGACGCCGAGGCCGACGAGATCGCGCGCGGCGTGTTCATCCTGTCGACGCCGGCGCGCCGCATCGTCTTCCGCAATGTCGCGACGCGCCCGGTCGCCTCGCTGCTGCGCGGCTTCTCTGCTCCGGTGCGACTGGAGACCGACCAGAGCGACGACGATCTGATGACGCTGCTCGCCCATGACAGCGACAGCTTCAATCGCTGGCAGGCGGCGCAGACCTCTGTGACGCGGCTGCTGATCGCCTCGGCGCAGGCGATCCGCGCCGGAGAGGGCGCGCGCGGCGACGCGCGACTCGGCGGAGCGCTCGGCCGCGTGCTGGAGGGCGCGCTGCGTTCGCAGTCGCCCGATCACGCCTCCGCCGCGCAGATCGCGACGCTGCCGAGTGAAGCGGACATTGCGCGCGAGATCGGCGCGGACGTCGATCCGGACGCAATCTTCCTCGCCCGCAAGGCGCTGCGTGCGGCGCTCGGCGCCGGGCTCGCGCCGCTGCTCGGCGAAATTCATGAAACGCTTGCCGCGGACGGCCGCTATGCGCCGGACGCCGCCGGAGCCGGACGCCGCGCGTTGCGCAACGCAGCGCTCGATCTGCTCGTCGCCGGCGACGCGCAGGGCGCGCTGGAGCGCGCCGAGCGCCAGTTCCACCGCGCCGACAACATGACCGACCAGATGGCTGCGCTCGCCGCGCTGTGCCTGGCCGGCGGGCCGCAGCGCGAGCGTGCGCTCGAAAGCTTCCTGCGCACCCATGGCGGCGAGCCGCTGGTGATCGACAAGTGGCTGTCGATCCAGGCGACGATCGCCGAGCCGGACACGCTCGACCGGCTGATGGCGCTGACGCGCCATCACGCCTTCTCGTGGAGCAATCCCAACCGCGTGCGGGCGCTGATCGGCGCCTTCGCCGCCGGCAATGCGACACAATTCCACCGCGCCGACGGCGCCGGATACGATTTCGTCGCCGACGCCGTGCTGCGGCTTGACCGCGCCAATCCGCAGCTCGCCGCGCGGCTGCTGACCAGCTTCCGCAGCTGGAGGCTCTACGAGGAAACGCGGCGCGCGCGAGCCCGCGCGGCGCTGCAACGCATCGCGGACGAAAAAAATCTTTCGCGCGACGTCGCCGACATCGCCGCCCGCTCGCTCGGCGAGACCTGAGTCAAGCCGTTCACGCGACTCCCGAATTTTCGAGGCCCGGCCGGCGCCGCTTTGCGCGGCGGCGGGCGCGGATGGGCGCGCGCGCCGTCAACCATTCATTAGGAACTGGACAAATCACCCGTTCGTGATTCAACTGGCGCTGATTCGGGTTGGATGCGGCACATCTGGGCCCGGATCGGTTTCAGAGTTTCGAGGGGGCCCTCCGAATGGCGCAGGTCGATGCGCCCGACGCATCCGCTTGCGCGGAGCGAACGGTCGACGCTTGTCAGGAAACCACCGGGCGTGGCGCAAGCCGCGCCGATTTCCGCCGGTTCGAACCAGTCCTGCGCCACGCATTCGCGCTGATCATCGCGCTGCTGCTTGCGACCGTCGCCGTCGTCGCGCTGATCAACGCCCGCGCCTCGCGCGAACAGGCGCTGAACGAAGCGGTCGTCGAACTCGAACTCATCGCCGCCCTGGCCGCCCGCGAGTTTCAGGCGCGCGCCGCCGGCGGCGAGAGCGAGCCGGCCGCGCTGCTCGCCGCCGCGCTGCCCGTCGCCACTCTGAAGCGCGGCCGCGCCGCCTATCTCGGCGACGCCTCGGGGTGGATCGTCGCGCAGACGCGGGCCGAGCGGCGCCCGCCCGCCACGCTCGTCGATCTGCTGGGGCCTGCGCAGCCGTTGACCACCTTCGCCGACGCCGCCGGCGTGATGCGCATTCCGCTCGCCGACGGCCGCGAGGCGATCGCCGCGGTGCGCGCCCTGCCGCGGCCGCACGGCCAGCTCGCCATCGTGCATCTGGTCGACGAGGCGCTGGCGAACTGGCGCGCCGGCGCGACGCGCGTCGCCGCGCTGCTCGCCTCGCTCGGTCTCGCCACGGTCTTCGTCGGCATCGGCTATCACCAGCAGGCGCGGCGCACGCGGCTCGCGGACCTGTCCTGCGAACAGACGAACCAGCGCATCGACACGGCGCTGCATCTCGGCCGATGCGGCCTGTGGGACTGGGACATCGGGCGCGGCCGAATCTACTGGTCGGATTCGATGTACGAGATCCTCGGCCTGCGCAAACAGGCGAGCTTTCTGTCGTTCCGCGACGTCGACGCGATGACGCATCCCTCGGACGGGGCGCTGACCGAAGTCGTCGAGCAGCTGACCGACGGATCGCGCCGCTCCATCGACCACGTGTTCCGGATGCGCAACGCCAGGGGCGACTGGACCTGGCTGAAAGCCCGCGCCTCGCTGGTGCGCGACGCGCAGAACGGCGCCGACCACATCATCGGCGTCGCCGTCGACGTGACGGAAGAGACGCTGCGCGCCGAAGCCAACGCGACCGCCGACATGCGCCTGCGCGACGCTGTCGAGACGATCTCCGAAGCCTTCGTGCTGTGGGACGCCGACAACCGGCTGGTGATCTGCAACTCGAAGTTCCAGACCTTGCACGGCCTCGCCGGACAGACGATCGCGGCCGGCGCCACCTATCGCGAAATCGCCGCGCGCAGCGCGCCGCTGGCCATCGACGCGCGCACCAGTCTGCACGAATGCCCGCGCGGCGCCGCGCGAAGCTACGAGGCGCGGCTGGCGGACGGGCGCTGGCTGCAGATCAACGAGCGACGCACGAAGGACGGCGGCTATGTTTCCGTCGGCACCGACATCACGACGCTGAAGCGGCACGAGGAACAGCTGCTCGATTCCGAACGCAAGCTGATGGCGACGGTGGCAGATCTGCGTCGCTCGCGACAGACGCTGGAGACGCAGGCCCAGCAGCTCGCCGAACTCGCCGAGAAATATCTCGAGCAGAAAGCCGAGGCCGAGGCCGCCAATCTCGCCAAGGCCGAATTCCTCGCCAACATGAGCCACGAGCTGCGTACGCCACTCAACGCGATCATCGGCTTCGCGGAGATGATGGAGCTCGAGACCTTCGGCGCGCTGAACGCCAAATATCGGGACTACTCCTCGCATATCCGGGAGAGCGGCGCCTATCTGCTCAACGTGATTTCCGACGTTCTGGACATGTCGCGCCTGGAATCGGGCCGCGTCGTCATCCGTCCGACGCCGTTCGACCTCGATGCGGCGATCGAGCAATGCGTTTCCAAGCACAGGGCCTTCGCCGCCCAGCGCAATGTCGCCATCGACATCGACGAGTCCGTCCGGCTGCAAGCCTTCGCCGATCCGACGGCGGTCGAGAAGGCGCTCGGCGTTCTGGTCCACAACGCCGTCAAGTTCAGCAAGGAGGGCGGACAAGTGTGCCTGCGTGCGCATCGGGCGGGCGGAGGCGTCAACATCGTCGTCGAGGATTTCGGCGCCGGCATCCCGCGCGAGGCGCTGCATCGCATCACGCGGCCCTTCGAGCAGGTGGAGGCCTGTCTCGACAACGGCATGAAGGGCTCGGGCCTCGGCCTCGCCATCGCGACCTCGCTGATCGAGCTGCATGGCGGGCGGCTCGTCATCCGCTCGCAGCCCGGGGTCGGCACGATCGCGCAGGTGAGCTTGCCGCAGGGCGCGCCGAAGCCCGCGGCGGCGCGGGCGGAGGCGGCGGTCGCCTGAGATCAGGGCGCCGCGAGAACGCGATCGTAGCAGGCGCGCACCTCGGCGCGACGCGCCTCGAGATCGCCGGCGAGCGCATTGAAATCGGGAAGTCCGAGCGCCGTGGCGATGCGACGCTTGACGCCGATCGGCGCCGTCGCCGGGTCGAAGCGTCCCTCGACGCACAGACGCAGCAACTGCGTGACGTCGGACAGGACCTTGTGCGCGTCGATCAGCGCGTCGGCGGCGCCGGCCTCGAGCAACGCGCCGTCGCGCGCGTGACGCAACACCGCGGCGGTCGAGGTCTGGCGAACGCCGGGGTGGGCGCGCGCATGGCGCAGCGTCAGATACTGCGCGACGAATTCGACGTCGAGCAGGCCGCCGCGCGCGAGCTTCAGATCCCAGGGATCGGAGTCGCCCTTCTCCTGCGCGATCAGCGCGCGCATCTCGCGCACCTCGCGCGCCAGCGTCGCCGGATCGCGCGGACGCATCAGCGTGCGGGCGATGACGTCGGCGACCTCCGCGCCGAGCGTAGCGTCGCCGGCGATCGGCCGGGCGCGGGTCAGCGACATGTGCTCCCAGGTTTCCGCCTCGCTCTCCTGATAGGCGACGAAGGCCGAGAGCTGCGTGGCGACGGGCCCCTTGCGGCCGGACGGGCGCAGCCGCATGTCGACCTCGTAGAGGCGTCCGGCGCGCGTCGGCGAGGTCAGCGCCGAGACGAGGCGCTGCGTCAGGCGCGTGTAGTACTGAACCGCGTGCATCGCGCGCGGACCGTCCGAGTCCGGACGCTCGGCGTCGAAGTCGTAGATCAGCATCAGGTCGAGATCGGACGAGGGAGTCATCTCGCGCGAACCGAGCTTGCCGAGCGCGATCAGACTGGCGCGGCTGCCGGGCGGCTTGCCATATTCGGCCTCGAAGTTGCGCCGCACCTGCTGCAACGTCGCAGCGACGAGCGCCTCGGCGAGGCGGCTGTAGGCGAGCGCGGCGTCCGCCGGATCGACGGCGCCGGAAAAGAGGCGCGCGCCGATCAGGAACATCTCGTCCTGGCAGACGTAGCGGACGCGATCGAGAAAGGCCTCGAAGTCCTCAACGCCGTCGAGCGCCGCGCCGACGCGCGCCTCGATGTCGCCGCCGGTCCCGGCCGGCGCGATCAGGGCCGGATCGATCGCGGCGTCGAGCACATGCGGGCGCGAGGCGACGACGGTGGCGAGCCGCGGCGCGCCGCCGAGGATGTCGCCGAACAATTCGCGCAGCGCGGCGTTGGAGCGAAGGATCGAGAACAGTTCGATGGCCGCCGGCATGCGCGCGAGCGCCGCGTCGAAAGCGGCGAGCGCCGCATCCGGATCGCCAGAGCCGGAAAAGGCGTCGAGCAGGCCGGGCACGAGTTCGGTCAGCACCTCGCGCGCGCGGGCGGACTGCACTGCGGCGCGACGGCCGAAGTGCCAGCCGCGCACGGTCTCTGCAGCGAGCGCGGCGTCGCGGAAGCCGAGCTTTTCCAGCGTCTCGATGGTTTCGGGATCGTCGCTGACGCCGGTGAAGACGAGGCTGCCGGAGGCCGCGTCGAGGCCGGGCGCATGTTCGAACAGGCGGGCGTATTCGGCCTCGACGCGGCGGAACTCGCCGGTGATCGCCTCGCTGAAAGCCTCGAGCGTCGGATAGCCGCAGAACAGCGCGAAGCGCGTCAGCGCCTCCGGCTCGGCGGGCAGGCGCTGGGTCTGCTCGTCGGCGATCATCTGCAGGCGATGCTCGACGCCGCGCAGGAACTTGTAGGCTTTCGACAGATCGGCGACGGCGCCGGCCGCGACCCAGCCATCCGCAGACAGCGCCTCAAGCATGTCGAGCGTGCGCGAGCCGCGCAGATGCGGGCGCCGCCCGCCGAAGATCAGCTGCTGGGTCTGCACGAAGAACTCGATTTCGCGGATGCCGCCGCGGCCGAGCTTCACGTCGTGGCCGGGCACGACGACCTCGGCATGGCCGCGCACGGCGTGAATCTGGCGCTTCATCGCATGCACGTCGGCGATCGCCGCGTAGTCGAAATACTTGCGCCAGATGAAGGGCGCGAGACCCTTGATGAAATCGAAGCCGAGCGACAGGTCGCCGGCGACGGGCCGCGCCTTGATGAAGGCGGCGCGCTCCCAGTTCTGGCCGAGCGTCTCGTAATAATCCATCGCCGCGGGCAGCGAGATCGCCACCTGCGTCGAGCCCGGATCGGGGCGCAATCTGAGATCGACGCGCAGCACGTAGCCGTCGGCGGTGCGCTCCTGCAGCAGCTTGACGAGGCCGCGCGTGATGCGCACGAACAGCGCCTGCGCGGCGCCGCCCTCCGGCACGCATCCGGCTTCCGGATCGAAGAAGACGACCAGATCGACGTCGCTCGAATAGTTGAGCTCGCGCGCGCCGTGCTTGCCGAGCGCGAGGATGACGAGGCCGCAACCCTCCTCGGGGCGCTCGCGCGCCGGCAGTTTCAGCCGGCCGGCGGCGTCCGCCTCGCGCAGCAGGAAACGCAGCGCAGCCGAGACGGCGGCGTCGGCGAAGCGGCTCAGCGCCGCCGTGACTTCGACCGCGTCCCACACGCCGCCGAGATCGGCGAGCGCGATCAGCAACGCGGCTTCCTGCTTGGCCAGACGCAGGCTGCGCATGATCGCGTCGGCGTCGGCTTCCGCGAAAACGCCAGCCTCGACGTTGCCGATCAGCGCCTCGAGCGAGGCTTCCGGCGCGGCGCCGAGCAGACGCGCGAGGCGCGCCGGCGCGGCGATCGCGAGGCGCCAGAGGAAGGGCGAGTGATCGGCTATGCCGCGGATCAGCGCGTCGACCGGCGGCGCGTCCAGCAGCGCCGGCAGCGCCGCAGCGCCTTCGCCCGCTGCGGCTTCGGCGCGCAGTTCGGCGATGCGATCTTCAGCTGCGGCGGCGTCGGCGACGCGCGGCGCCGCAGTCAGCCGATCGACGAGCGCGCCGCTCACGCCGCGCCCCGCGGCAGGGTCAGCACAACCTTGAGGCCGGGCGCGTTGTCGGCCAGTTCGAGCTTGCCGCCATGCAGGCGCGCCACGGCGGCCACGAGCGACAGGCCGAGGCCGAAACCCGGCCGCGAGCGCGAGCCTTCGAGGCGCACGAAACGTTCGAGCACGCGGGCGCGATCGGCCGGGGCGACGCCCGGCCCGCGATCGGCCACGACGATGGCGATCTCCTGTCCGTCCCCTCGCGCGCTCACCGTCACCTCGCCGCCCTGCCCGTTCGCGCCGTATTTGAGGGCGTTGTCGAGGAGATTTGCAACCGCCTGGCTGACGAGTTCGCGATTGCCTCGCGCCGACAGGCCGGATTCGACGGCGACATCGAGACGCATGCCTGCTTCCTCGGCCACGGGCTCGTAGAGTTCGGCGACGCCGGAGACGAGTTCGCCGACGTCGAGAGGCGCCATCGCGTCGCGCCAGGCGCCGGCCTCGGCCCGGGCGATCATCAGCAGCGCATTGAAGATGCGGATGAGACCGTCCGATTCCTCGATCATGCGTTCAAGGGCGGCGCGGTAGTCCTTCTCGTCGCGGGCGGTGCGCAGCGCCTCCTCGGCGCGGTTGCGCAGGCGAGTCAGCGGCGTCTTGAGATCGTGGGCGATATTGTCGGACACCTCGCGCATGCCGGCCAGCAGCTCGCCGATGCGGGCGATCATGGCGTTGAGATTGGTGGCGAGTCGGTCGAACTCGTCATTCGAGCCGGCGACGGGCAGGCGCTCGGCGAGATCACCGGCCATGATGCGGCCGGCTGTCGCGTTCATCGCATCGACGCGGCGCAGCACGCGGAAGGCGACGAAGAGGCCGCCGACGACGCCGATGACCGCGAGCCAGAACAGCGAGGAGACGAGAGCGCGGCCCATGACGCGGCGAAGCCTGTCGCGCTCCTCCAGATCGCGGCCGACGACGAGGCGGAATTCGCCGCCTCGAATGAGCACGACGCGCATCAGCGTGAAGCGCTTCGCCTCGGTCTCGTCGGCGCGCGCATAGCGCGTCTCGCCCGCGCCTGCCCGGGCGATGCGGTCCACCGGCAGCGGCGCGATGTTGCCGGCGAGGCGCTCGCCGGCGGCGTTGGCGAGCAGATAGAGCGAGGCACCGGGCTCGCGGATGCGCCGCTCGATCGTCGCGGTGAGGCGGCGCACGCCGCCTAGCGCATACTGTTCGGACAGGCCGTTGATCTCGGCGTCGATCACCTGGGCGATCTGATCGTCGAGCAGCCCCTTGACGCTGAGCGCGACGCGGCCGAGCACGAGGCCGGAGCCGATGCCGAACACGACGAGGAACAGCAGCGCCAGCTTGAACGCCGTCGTGCGGAAGAGCTTACCGAGCGCCGTCACGGATCATGTATCCGGCGCCGCGCACGGTGTGCAGCAGCGGCGTCGCCTGGCCCTTGTCGATCTTGGCGCGCAGACGCGAGATATGCACGTCGATGACGTTGGTCTGCGGATCGAAGTGGTAATCCCACACGCTTTCGAGCAGCATGGTGCGGGTGACGACCTGGCCGGCATGCTTCATGAGGAACTCGAGCAGGCGATATTCGCGCGGCTGCAGGGCGATCTCCTCGCCGTTGCGCGTCGCCGTGTGCGCGAGGCGGTCGAGTTCGAGATCGCCGACGCGATAATGGGTCGGCTCGGAGGCGCCGCCGGGCTTGCGGCGGCCGAGCGCCTCGACGCGGGCCAGCAGTTCGGAGAAGGCGTAGGGCTTGGCGAGATAGTCGTCGCCGCCGGCGCGCAGGCCCTTGACGCGATCATCGACTTGGCCGAGCGCCGAGAGGATCAAGGCCGGCGTATCGATGTCCTGCGCGCGCAGGGCGCCGATCATGGCGAGGCCGTCCATCTTCGGCAGCATGCGGTCGACGATCAGCACGTCGTGCCGGCCGTCGCGGGCGCGGTCGTAACCGTCGAGCCCGTCAGCGGCGTGCTCGGCCGTATGGCCGGCCTCGCGGAAGGCCTTGACCAGATAGGCGGCGGCCTCCGCGTCGTCCTCGATGATCAAGAGTCGCATCGCGCCCCTATACAACCTTCCGCACCAAAGCGGCAGGCCGAAGGGGTCGGCCCGCCGCCTGCCGGTCGGGCGGCTGCGATGGGGGTGCGAACGGCGCCCGGCCGGCGCGAGGCGAACGCCCAAGGCGTCGCCTGCCATCACTCTGCCGCAAGCGCGCTTGCCGCCCGATGGCGGCCGCATGAAGGATCGGTAATGCGGACGTCAGTCCGGCTTGCCGACCAGCGCCGCGAGGCGGCGGCGCTCCTCGTCCGACAGCGGCGCGGCGGCCGGCGCGGCGCGCTTGCGGCGGGCGGCCGCCATCAGCCCCGCCGCGCCGGCGGCGACGACGAGGAAGGGCAGGCCCCAGAGCAGCAAGGTCTGCAGCTTGACGGGCGGCTTCAGCAGGATGAAGTCGCCATAACGGGCGACGAGATAGTCGCGCACCTGCGCGTCGTCCTTGCCGGCCCTGATCTGCTCGCGCACCAGCACGCGCAGATCACGGGCGAGCGGGGCGTCGGAATCGTCGATCGACTGGTTCTGGCAGACGAGGCAGCGCAGATCGGCGGAGATGGCGCGCGCCCGCGCCTCCAGCTTCGGATCGGGCAGAATCTCGTCGGGCTGCACCGCGACGGCCGCCAGCGGCGCGGCGGCGACGAGTCCGGCGAGAGCGGCGACGCGCAGACGGCGCAAGGTCAGGCGCATGGCGCTCACTCGGCCGGCGCGAGGCGGGCCGGGGCGCGGCGCGCGACGCCGACGCGCATGCGCCGGTCGGCCAGCGACAGCGCGCCGCCGAAGGCCATCACCAGCGAGCCGATCCAGATCAGGAGCACCAGCGGCTTCCAGTAGAGGCGCATGCCGACGCGATCGGGCCCGGCGTCGTCGGCGAGCGCGACATAGACCTGGCCGAAGCCGATGGTCGCGATGCCCGCTTCCGTCGTCGGCATCTGGCGCGTCGTGTAGAGGCGCTTCGACGGCGTGATGTCGGCGATCTTGACGCCGTCGCGCAGCACGTCCATCGCGGCGACGGTTTCGGAATAGTTCGCCTCGGCGCGCGGCTCGAGCGCGCGCACGCGCACCTCGTAGCCGGCGATCGGCACGATCTCGCCGATCTTGACGGTGACGATCTTCTCGACGCCCCAGCCGGTGGCGGCGAGGCCGAGCAGCGACACGCCGAGGCCGGCATGGGCGAAGGCCGTGCCCCAGGCCGAAAGCGGCAGGCCGACGGCGCGGCGCAGCGCGAGCGGCAGCGACACGCCCTTGCGCCAGACGCGGCCGATCACCTCGCCGATCGAGCCGACGATGACGAACAGCGCCAGCCCGGCGCCGAGGATGGCGAGCACGGATTCGCCGCTGGTCACCGCCCACAACAGGCCGACGAGGATCAGCGCCGCGACGCCGGCGAAGATCAGGCGCTGCGTCACCGCGGCGAGGTCGCCGCGCTTCCAGGCGAGCGCCTGGCCGAACGGCACGATCAGCAGCAGCGGCAGGAACAGCGGCCCGAAGGTGAGATTGAAGAAGGGCGCGCCGACGGAGATTTTCTCGCCGGTCGTCGCCTCCAGCGCCAGCGGATAGAGCGTGCCGACGAAGACGGTCGCCGTGCAGGCGCTGAGCAGCAGGTTGTTGAGCACCAGCGCGCCCTCGCGCGAGATCGGCGCGAAGATGCCGCCCTGCTTGAGCATCGGCGCGCGCCAGGCGTAGAGCGCCAGCGCGCCGCCGATGAAGATCACCAGAATGGCGAGGATGAAGACGCCGCGCTGCGGATCGGTGGCGAAGGAATGCACCGAGGTCAGGACGCCCGAGCGAACGAGGAAGGTGCCGAGCAGCGACAGCGAGAAGGTGACGATGGCCAGGAACAGCGTCCACACCTTCAGCGCGTCGCGCTTCTCCATGACGATGATGGAATGCACGAGCGCGGTGCCCGAGAGCCAGGGCATCAGCGAGGCGTTCTCGACCGGATCCCAGAACCAGAAGCCGCCCCAGCCAAGCTCGTAATAGGCCCAGTAGGAGCCCATGGCGATGCCGAGGGTGAGGAAAATCCAGGCGATCATCACCCAGGGTCGGGTCCAGCGCGCCCAGGCCGCGTCGATGCGCCCCGAGATCAGCGCGCCGGCGGCGAAGGAGAAGGCGATCGAGAAGCCGACATAGCCGACATAGAGCAGCGGCGGATGGATCGCGAGGCCGGGATCCTGCAGCAGCGGATTGAGATCGCGCCCTTCCGCCGGCGCCGGAACGAGGCGGGCGAAGGGATTCGACGTCGCCAGAATGAACAGCAGGAAGGCGACCGACACCATGCCCTGCACGGCGAGCACGTTGGCGCGCAGCTTCAGCGGCATGTCGCGGCCGAACAGCGCCGCCGCCGCGCCGAACAGGGCGAGGATCAGAACCCAGAGGAGCATCGAGCCCTCGTGGTTCCCCCATACGCCGGAGATCTTGTAGACGAGCGGCTTGGCCGAATGGGAATTGGCGACGACGTTCTCGACCGAGAAGTCGGACGTCATGTAGGCCCAGGTCAGGGCGAGGAACGAGATCGTCACCAGCAGGCATTGCGCGACGGCGGTCGGCGCGCCGACGCGCGCCATCGCCTCGTCGTCGCGCGCCGCGCCCCAGAGCGGCACCAGCGACTGCACGATCGCCATCGCCAGAGCGAGGACGAGGGCGAAATGTCCGACTTCGACGATCATCGCGGCGCGCCTATTTCTTCGGGGCGGACCCGGCCTCGGCGCCGGCTTTCGCCTCGCCCTGCCAGTGTCCCTGCTTCTTCAGAGAGTCGGCCACTTCGCGCGGCATGTAGGTTTCGTCGTGCTTGGCCAGCACGGTCGTGGCGGAGAAGCGCTCGTGCGAATCGAGCACGCCCTCGACGACGACGCCCTGCCCCTCGCGGAACAGATCGGGCAGCAGGCCGACATAGGTCACGGCGATGTCGCGCGTCGTGTCGGTGACGGCGAAGACGACCTTCTGGCCGCTCTCCTTCTTCACCGAGCCTTCCTTGACGAGACCGCCGACGCGCAACCGCGTGCCGGGCGCGACGTTCTTCTCGACGATCTCGGCCGGACTGAAGAAATAGGTGACGTTGCTGCGCATGGCGAAGAGCACGAGGCCGAGCGCGACGGCCACCACCGCGAGCGAGGAGCCGATCAGCGCCAGACGTCTGCCCTTGCGTGTCATGTCATCCCTCGAGTCCCAGTTCGCGCGCCAGCGCGTCGAGCGCGCCGATCGCCGCGGCGTCGGCGGCGAGCGCCTTGCGCGCGTCGGCGAGCGCGGTCTTGGCCTTGTCGCGCTCGCCGAGCACGCTCCAGGCGCGCACGAGGCGCAACCATCCCTCGCGATCCTGGCCATTTTCGGACAGGCGCGCCGCCAGCCCCTCGACCATCGCGCGGATCGCCTGCTGCTGGTCGTCCTTGGGCAGGGCGGCGATGGCGGCGGCGGCGTCGCCGCCCTTCAACTGGGCGATGCGGCGGCGCACGCCGGCATAGGACGGATCGTCCGGCGCGGCGCTTCCCAGAATGCGTTCGTAGAGCGAGACCGCCTTCGCCGTGTCGCCGTCCTGCTCGGCGGCGAGGCCGAGATAGTAGAGCGCGCCGGCATAGGTCGCGTCGGCGGCGAGCGCCCTTTCGAGCGTGCGGCGGGTCTGCGCGGTGACGACGCCGTTGGCCATGAAGATATCGGCCTCGGCGAGGCCGACGAGCCGGTCGGGCGTCTCGCCGAGCAGGCGCGCGGCCTCGGAGAAAGCGCGGGCGGCGTCACGATAGCGCTGCATGCGCATGTAGACCGGGGCCAGCGCCTCGAAGCCGCGCCCGTCATTCGGGTTGCGGCGCAGATGATCCTCGACCTTGGCGACGGCTGCGACGAGATCGAGCTTGGCCGGATCGTCGGACTTGCGCGCCGCCAGCGGCAAATCGGGCTGATCCGGCCGGCCGAGCTTCAGATAGACGCCGACGGCGAGCAGCGGGACCAGCACGGCGATCGCCAGCGCTGAAAGGCGGCGCGCGGCGCGCGCAGGCGCAGCCGTGGGGCCGGCCGCGCCGGGGGCGACGGCGAGAAGGCGCCGCGCCGCCTCGACGCGCGCCGCCTCGGCGTCCTCCGGGGTCAGCAGGCCGCGGCCGAGATCGCGATCGATTTCAGCCAGTTGCTCGCGATAGAAATCGGCGTCGGTGCGCGCCGCGGCGCCGCCTCCGGCGGCGCCCAGCAGGGGGCGTAGCGCCAGCGCGAGGGCGGCGACCGTCAGTGCGGCGAACAGGGCCCAGATCATGCCGGCCGAAATAGAGAGTTACGGCCGGCTTGGGAAGTGATCTGCCTCAAAACAGAGTTTTGCGGCTCAACTGGCGATCCGCCAGCCGGTCGCCGCGTCGCGGCAGGCCTGACCCTTGCCCGCGCGCGGGCGGCCGGCGACGTAGATCGTGTGGGCATAGTCGCGGCAGCCGCCGGCTTCCGGGCCGGGCTCGACATAACCGAAGGCGCCTTTCGGGCCGCCGCGCCAGGTCTTGCGCTGGCCGGCGTCGAGCGCGGCGAGCTGGGCGGCGAAGGCGGCGTCCCTGTCGGCGTCGGTCAGGCCCTGGCCGAGCGGCCCGGCGAGGGCGCCGGCGAGCGCGGGCCGGGCCGGCGCGGCGGCCGGCGCAGGCGCTGGCGCGGACGCGGCGACCTGCGGCGGGGTCTCGCCGAGGCAGCCGGCGAGCAGGATGGCGCAGGACAGGGATGTGGCGACGCGTCGCATGGGCCCGCCTCGTCGGTGAAGGGGCCTGCACATTAGGCGCCGCGCGGGCGGGCGCCAACCTGCGTCACGTCGCCGGCAATGTCAGGCGGGCGCGCAACCCCCCGAGCGGGGAATCCTCGAGCGCCAGCGCGCCGCCATAGAGAGCGGCGAGGTCGGTGACGATCGACAGGCCGAGGCCGGAGCCGGGCTTCGACTCGTCGAGACGGCGGCCGCGCTTGGTCGCCTCGAGGCGCTGTTCGGGCGTCAGGCCGGGGCCGTCGTCGTCGACGGTGATCTGCAGATAGCGGCGTTCGTCGGAGGCGAGCGTCGCGGGCGCGGCCTCGATCAGGACGCAGCGGCGCGACCATTTGCCGGCGTTGTCGACGAGATTGCCGAGCATCTCCTCGAGATCCTGCTTCTCGCCGCGGAAGCGCAGGCCCTCGCTCACGACGAATTGGAAGTCGCGCGGATCGTCGCGATGAATTTTCTCGAAGGTGCGGGCGAGCGCCGCCGTCACCGGCTCGACGTCGGTGGCGACGCCGACGGCGCCGGCGCGGGCGGCGGCGCGGGCGCGGTCGAGATGGTAGGTGACCTGGCGGGTCATCGTCTCGACCTGCTCGCGCACCTTGTCGGCGAAGGGCGCGTCGGAGGCGCGCGCCTCGTTGAGCACGACGCTGATCGGCGTCTTCAGGGCGTGGGCGAGATTGCCGACCTGGGTGCGGGCGCGTTCGACAACTTCGCGATTGGCGTCGACCAAGAGATTGAGTTCGGCGGCGAGCGGAGCGATGTCGGCGGGAAAGGCGCCGCGGATCTTGTCGATCTCGCCGCGGCGGATAGCGCCGACGCCCTCGCGCAGCTTGCGCAGCGGCTCGAGGCCGTAACTGACCTGCAGCGCCGCGGTGCCGACCAGGGCGAGCGCAAGCGCGGCGAAGGTGAGGCCGAGCGCCCATTCGAAGCGGCGCACCTGATTGTCGATCTCGGCGGCGTCGGCGGCGACCTGCACGAGGTAACGTCCCTCGTCGCCGATGTCGATGTCGCGCTCGAGCAGGCGCAGGCGGCGATCGTCGGGCCCGAGCACATAGCCGCGCCGTTCCGTCGCGCCGCGTTCGGCGTCGGGCAGGCGCGGCAGGCGCGCGGCGAACAGCGAGCGCGAGGCGCGCAGATCGGACGGCTCGACGTCGAGGCGCGTCACCTGCCAGTACCAGCCCGAACGCGTCAGCTCGAATTGCGGTTCGCCGAGCTGGCCGGGGGCGAGCTTGGCGTCGTCGCCCGGCGAGGCGACGTCGGAGACGATCGCCTTGAGGTAGACGCCGAGCCGCTCGTCGAGCGCCCGTTCGGTGACGCCGCGATAGACCGTCGTCAGCGCGACGCCGGCGATCATCAGGAGGAGCACGCTCCAGAAGGCGGCCGACACGAACAGGCGTTCGGCGATCGACCAGCCGCCGGGGCGCAGCTTCAGCACGCGGTCAGCGTCCGGCGCGCGGAGCGGGCGGCGGCGTCTCCTTCGCAGGGTCGGCGAGCAGATAGCCGAGGCCGCGCACGGTCTGGATGATTTCGACGCCGAGCTTCTTGCGCAGGCGGCCGACGAACACCTCGACCGTGTTGGAGTCGCGGTCGAAGTCCTGATCGTAGAGATGCTCGACGATTTCGGCGCGCGAGACGATGCGGCCGACGTGATGCATCAGATAGGCGAGCAGCCGGTACTCGTGCGAGGTCAGCTTGATCGGCGCCCCATCGACCATGACGCGGCCGGCGCGCGTGTCGAGCCGCACCGGGCCGCAGACGAGATCGGCCGAGGCGTGGCCGGCGGCGCGCCGCAGCAGGGCGCGCAGACGGGCGAGGATCTCCTCCATGTGGAAGGGCTTGGCGACGTAATCGTCGGCGCCGGCGTCGAAGCCCTTGACCTTGTCGCTCCAGCGGTCGCGGGCGGTGAGGATCAGCACCGGCATGCGCCGGCCCGCCTTGCGCCATTCCTCGAGAACGGAGACGCCGTCGCGCAGCGGCAGGCCGATGTCGAGGATCACCGCGTCATAGGGCTCGGTGTCGCCGAGGAAATGGCCTTCCTCGCCGTCATAGGCGCGGTCGACGGCGTAGCCCGCCTGCTCGAGCGCAGTGGCGAGCTGGCGATTGAGGTCGCGGTCGTCTTCGACCACAAGCAGACGCAAGGCTGGATCTCCGTGAGGGTCGCGCGGCTCAGTTCTCGGAGGGCGAGCCTACGACCTTTCCGCTCGCCGCGTCCACGAACACCCGGAGGACCCGGCCGTCGGCGCGCAACAGGGTGATCTCGTAGACGAAATCCTCGTTCCAGCGACACAGGCGCGCGCCCAGCGGCTCGGCGCGGGCGGCGCCGGCGGCCTTGCCGAGCGTCTCGCTCGGCCCGGCGAGCCTATTGGCGGCGATGACGTCGAGCGTCTCGGTGGCCGACAGACACTGCCGGCGCGGCGGCGGAGAGGTCTGCGCCGGGGCCGCGACGACGCACGCGGTCATCGAGGCCAGGACGAGGCCGGCGAGGGCGAGGGCGCGCGACATGGGCGGACTTTCGCCGAGGCGCTCTGAACCACCGATGAACGCGCCCTCGCCGCTCAGGAGGCGCGGCCGACGGGGCCGGTGGTCAGGCCGCGCAGCGCCATGTTGGCGAGGGCGATGGCGGTCAGCGCCCAGCCGGCGCCGCCCGCGCCGACAAGCTGCGTCCAGTCGATCGTCTCGGCGAGGCCGATCAGCGCCACGGCGGCGTTGAAAGCGAGCGTGCGATAGCCTTTCATGGGTCACTCCTGGCGGTTGAACAGGGCGCCGAGGGCGGCGAAGAAGCGGCGCGCGGCGGCGGCGATCGCGCCGGCGCGCGCCGGCGGGGCCGTCGCAGGCCGGCTCGCCGCCTCGAGCGCGGCGCAATAGGCGCGGGCGAGATCGGCGATGCGGTCGGCGCGGTCGGTCCCGTTGACGATGCGCCGCGCGCCAGCCCAGTCGGCCCGGCCCGCGGCAAAGAATTCGCCGAGCGCGCGGCCGGTGAAGAGGCCGTGCTGCATGCCCTCGAACAGGATCGCGGCGGCGAGGCCCGGCTCGAGGGCGCGGTCTGGCGCGGCGACGAGATCGACGCCGAGCCGCTCGCCGAGGCGGCGGTAGTTGACCTTCCAGGTGATCTGCACGTAGCCGCGGCCGTAATAGGCTTTGCCGGTCTGCGGATCGGGTTCGCCATAGGGGCGGCCGCGGCCGCGGCCGATCTCGCGGATCGGCTGCATCGTCGCCGCCGTCTCGTGATGGGCTGTGGCGAGCACATAGGCGAGGGCGCGAAGATCGGCGAGGCGGCGGCGTTCGGCCTCCGCCAGCAGCCGCTCCAGCCCCTCGACCTGAAAGCGCCTGAGCCGGCCGCCGAACGGGCGCGCGCGGACGCTCGCGAAAAAGATCGCGCGATCGATCATGGCGATGTCTCCGATGGTCGCGGCGCTCAGGCCGAGGCGATGATCCAGACCTCGCCGGCGCCGCCGGCGCCGCCGGCGCCCGAGGTGGCGGTGTTGCGCGTCGCCCCGCCGCCGCCGCCGCCGCCGCCCGGTCCCCCGCCCGACCCGCCGGCGCCGCCATTGGCGGCCGCCCCGCCCGCGCCGCCGCCGCCGCCGCCGCCGCCGAGGCCCATGGTCCAGGCCTTGGCGAAGCCGCCGGACCCGCCGAGCCCGGCGCCGCCGCCCGCCCCGCCC
>JAEULW010000273.1 GCA_016793505.1 Methylobacteriaceae bacterium
GGCGCTGTATTTCGCGCTGTCGCCGGCGCTGGGAGACCGCGACGGGGCGCCGCGCGTCCACCCCGCCGCGATGATCTTCGGCGTCGTTCCGCTGGTCGGTTTCTATGACGGCGTCTTCGGGCCGGGGGCGGGCTCCTTCTACATGATCGGCTTCGTGGCGCTCCTGCGCTACGGCGCGGTCAAGGCGACGGCGCAGACCAAGCTGGCCAATTTCGCCTCCAACGCGGCCAGCCTCGCCACCTATGCGCTGCTCGGCCAGATCGTCTGGAGTCTCGGCCTCGCCATGGGCCTCGCCCAGTCCGCGGGCTCCTTCGTCGGGGCGCGGGCGGCGATGCGCAACGGGGCGCGGCTGATCCGGCCGCTGCTCGTCGCCGCCTGCCTCGCCATGGCGGCGCGGCTGGCCTGGGCCGGCAGTCCGGCGCTGCGCCAGATTCTCGCAGGATTCTGGGCGGTTTGAGGCCAATCGCTTATTGACTCGGGAGGGCGTTGCGCCAATGTTCCGGCCGTGTTCGCGGCCGGAGCCGCCGCGGGCGCGCTCAACAGACTCAGGAGAACGTCCATTCGTCGTCCCATGAAAGCGCCGCCGACCCCGCAGAAGGACGGGCCTCGGATCAACAAGGACATTCGCGCCCGCGAGATTCAGCTGATCGACGCGGACGGCCAGAACCGAGGCAAGGTCGATGTGCTGGAAGCGCTCGCCCTGGCCGAAGAGGCCAATCTCGATCTGGTCGAGATCGTGCCGAACGCCAATCCGCCGGTCTGCAAGATTCTCGACTACGGCAAGTTCCGCTTCCTCGAGCAGAAGAAGGCCGCCGAGGCCCGCAAGAAGCAGAAAATCGTCGAGATCAAGGAAATCAAGCTGCGGCCGGGCATCGACGATCACGACTACGAAGTGAAGATGAAGGCGGTCCGCCGCTTCTTCGAGGAAGGCGACAAGGTGAAGATCACCCTGCGCTTCCGCGGCCGTGAAATGGCGCATACCGACATCGGCTACCGGCTGATGATGAAGGTGCGCGAGGAAACCGCGCCGCTCGCCAAAGTCGAGGCCGAGCCCTCGATGGAAGGGCGGCAGATGATCATGGTTCTGGCGCCGAAATAATCGCCGGCGGGACGCGCGGCGCGCCGTCAGCCGTCGCCGCGCGAGGACCCGCCGATCTCCCGTGCTTCGCGCGCCGCACGCTTCGCCGGCCGGTCGCGGGGCCCGCGATCGTCGGCCAGCGCCTCGATCACCCGGCATTGCGCGACCTTGCCGTGCGCGCAGCCCAGAATCATCCGGTTCAACTCGGCCTCGAGGGCGCGCAGCGCGCCGATGCGCCGCTGGACCTCGGCCAGGCGCGCGCGGGCGATCGCGTCCGCCTCGGCGCAGGGCCGGTCCGGATCGTCCTGCAGCGCAAGAAGGGCGCGCGTCGCCTCGATGTCGAAACCGAGTTCGCGGGCGTGACGGATGAAGGCGAGCCGTCGCAGATCGGCCGCCTCGAATGTCCGCCGATTGCCTTGCGTGCGCCGAGGGACGCCGAGCAGGCCGATCTGCTCGTAGTAGCGGATGGTCGGAACCTTGACCCCGCTGACGCGGGCCGCCTCGCCGATCTGCACGCCCTTCATCCGACTGGCCTCTTGCTCCTCCAGTGACTGGAGGTTGTAGGCTTCGCGCCGGCAGATCAAGGACGCCGACGATGAACGCAGTCTCGCAGCAGGCGCGATTCCGCGTGGCGGGCATGGATTGCGCGTCCTGCGCGGCCAAGATCGGCGCAGCGGTCAGGCGCGTCGACGGCGTCGAGGACGTGTCGGTGTCGGTGACGGCCGGCACGATGACGGTGCGTCATGCGCCGGACAGCGACCTCGCCGAACTGCAACGCCGCGTCGTCAGCCTCGGCTACGGAATCGCGCCGCTGGCCGGCGCCGTCGATCCGCCGGACCATTCCCAGGCCGATGAACACGGGCGCGGCCATACGCATGACGACGGCTCCTGCGACGGCCATCATGATCACGTCGACCACGCGGGCTACAGGCGCGAGCATCGTGACGGTCACGATCATGCTCATCGGCGCGATCATTCCGGCGGCGACGCTGCGGCGCAAGCCGCCGCCGCGACCCGCGCCGTCGCGCATGGCCACGACCACGGCCCGACGAGCGGGCCGTGGCGGCGCTCCCCCAAGGGACGTCTGACGATCGCCAGCGGCGCCGCGCTGGCGGCGGCCTACCTCATCGGCATGCTCGTCCCGGGCGGCAGCGGCCATGCCTTCACCGCGGCCATGCTGGTCGGCCTCGCGCCGATCGCCCGGCGCGCCTTCGTCGCGGCGCGATACGGCGCGCCGTTCTCGATCGAGACGCTGATGACGACTGCGGCGCTCGGCGCCGTCGTCATCGGGGCGAGCGAGGAGGCCGCCGTCGTCGTCTTCCTCTTTCTGATCGGCGAACTGCTCGAAGGCGTCGCCGCCGGCAGGGCGCGCGCCAGCATCCAGTCGCTGGCCAGGCTCGTTCCCGGGACCGCGCTGATCGAAAGCGGCGGCGCGACGCGCGAGGTCCCGGCCGAGAGCCTCGCCGTCGGCGCGATCATCCTGGCGCGGCCCGGCGACCGGATCGCGGCGGACGGCGTCATCGTCGCCGGCGAAGGGGCGATCAACGAGGCGCCCGTCACCGGCGAGAGCGTCCCCGTCGCCAAGGGCCCGAACGCGCAGGTCTACGCCGGAACGGTCAATGGCGATTCCGTGCTGCGCGTGCGCGTCACGGCCGCCGCCGCCGACAACACCATCGCGCGCGTCGTCCGTCTCGTCGAGGAGGCGCAGGACTCGAAAGCCCCGACCGAGCGGATCATCGAGCGGTTCGCGCGTTACTACACGCCGGCGGTGATGGTCGTGGCGGCGCTGACGGCGATCGGCCCGCCGCTGCTGACCGGCGCCGCATGGAGCGCGTGGATCTACAAGGGGCTCGCCATCCTGCTGATCGGCTGCCCCTGCGCGCTGGTCATTTCCGTGCCGGCGGCGATCGCCGCCAGCCTGTCGGCGGGCGCGCGCCGCGGCCTGCTGATGAAGGGCGGCGCGGTTCTGGAAACCGTCGGGCAGGTGACGGTGGCCTGTTTCGACAAGACCGGCACGCTGACCACGGGCAAGCCGCAGGTGACGGACGTTCTGGGCGTCGGCCGCCCGGAGGCCGAGGTCCTGTCGATCGCCGCGGCGATCGAGACCGGCTCCAGCCATCCGCTGGCGACGGCGATTCTCGACAGGGCGGCCGCGCTGTCGCTGACGCCGCCCGTCGCTTCCGACGCGCAGGCGATCGGCGGCAAGGGGATGACGGCCCGGATCGACGGCGTCGACACCTTCCTCGGATCGCCGCAGGCCGCCGCCGCCCGGGCGGCCTTTTCCATCGAACTCGACGCGGCGATCGCCGCCTTCCACGACGCCGGCAAGACGGTTGCGGTTGTCGTGGCGCGAGAACAGGTTCTTGGCGTGATCGCCCTGCGCGACGAGCCCCGCGCCGACGCGGCGGCGGGACTGGCGGCGCTGCGGGCGGCCAATGTCCGCGCGCTGATGCTGACCGGCGACAACCGCCGCACGGCGGAGGCGATCGGCAGGCAGCTCGGCGTCGAGGCGCGCGCCGAACTGCTGCCGGACGACAAGCTGAAGATCGTCGACGAGCTGAAGCGCCAGGGCCTGAAAGTGGCCAAGATCGGCGACGGCATCAACGACGCTCCGGCGCTCGCGGCGGCCGATGTCGGGATCGCCATGGGCGGGGGAACCGACGTCGCGCTCGAAACCGCCGACGCCGCCGTGCTGCATGGCCGGGTCGGCGACGTGGCCGCGATGATCGACATGTCGCGCCGCACGCGCGCCAACATTCGCCAGAACATGGCTATCGCGCTCGGCCTGAAGGCCGTGTTCCTCGTCACCACGCTGATCGGTGTGACGGGGCTGTGGCCGGCGATCCTCGCCGACACCGGCGCAACGGTTCTGGTGACGCTGAACGCGCTGCGGCTGCTCGACCCACGGTTGCAGTCGCGCTCATGAGCGCGCGAAAACCACGTCGCAGGGCCGAATTGAAACGCGCGCCGGGTCGCCGGCGATCCGAAGCCCAGGCGTTCAAGAAGACGCCAATTCAAGCGATTGCGCAGAAGAACATGACTTGAACCACGTTCTTGTCATTTCCCGGGATTTCCGCACATGCAACCCTTGATTTCTTTACGGCTCGTCCCGCATGCAGGAGCGGACGCTAGGTAACCGGCGAAGGAACGGCAGGCCATGACGAAGCGACAGGCAGGGCTCCACGAGGGCCCGTCAGGCTTCGCGGGATCGGACGGCGCGGCGAACGCGACGCTCGATCCCACCGAGGCCTTCCTGTTCCGGACGCTGGTGTGGCGGCCGACGCTGCTGTCGCGCAACGGGGTGAGCTACATCTCCGTGCGGCGCTGGCGGTCGAGCGTGAAGGACTATCAGATCGACGCGCTGCGCCAGGTGAAGAAGTCCCCTTCGGCGCAGTTCGTCGCCGCCTGCGCCCGCGACGTGATCGCCGGCCTCGACGGCATGATCGCCGGTCAGCTCTACACGCATGTCGTGCCGGTGCCGTGCAGCCGTTCGGCGCCGGACGCCTGCCTGTCGGTGCTGCTGGCCGAGAAACTCGCCGCGCGCGTGCGGCTGACCTTCGTCGAGGCGCTGGCGGCGGAGCGCGCCGAGGGCGCCTCCCACCCGCGCAAGAACGCCGACCGCCCGGCGATGACCTTGCGCGAAGCGGTGAGCGGCCCGACGCTGCTCGTCGACGACGTCGCCACGTCCGGCCGGCATCTGGAAGAGGGCGCCCGGCTGCTGCGCCAGAGCGCCCCCGCCCTGCTCGCCGTGGCGTGGATCGGCGGCGGCGCGGTCGACGAACAGGAGTGAGGCGTGGCGGCGGACCCGGCGTCCGCGCGCCGCGCTGAACTTGCCGGGCGCACAGGAATAGTCCATGCGCTGACAAATTGACTTTCGGCAAGGCGTCCACGACTTCCATCGCGCCCTGTGTTTTCAAATTTTTCAGAGGAGACCTTCGCTTTGTGCTAGCAATCATGTAATTCTTCAGGTATGATAACACTTTAGCAGCCGTGAAATCGGCGGCCGGGGCGGCGGGCGATCAGGGTATGATTGAGGACAGTATGTGTCGGGGCGCCGCGGCGGCGAACGTCGGCGTTCGTGTCGAGGCCAGAACGGGAAAGCTGAGCCCGACAGAGCATTTTCTGGCGGAGACGCTGATCCGGCGTCCGTCGCTGATGTCCCGCAACGGGGTGGCCTACATCGCGGTGCGGCGTTGGCGGCGCTCGATCAAGGCCTATCAGATCGACGCGTTGCAGGCCCTCAAGTCGGCGCCCTCGGCGGATTTCGTCGATCTGATCGCCGACGAGCTCATCCACACCATCTCCGGGGTGCTGGGGAGTCCGGCGTTTCGGGTCGTCGTGCCGGTTCCCTGCAGCCGTTCGGCGCCGACGACCTGTCTGCCGCGGCTCGTCGCCACGACACTGGCTGCTCGCGCCGGCGCCAAGCTCGTCCACGCCCTGTCGATCGAGCCGGCCTCCGGCCGGTCGCATCCCAAGGCGAATCTGCGCCGGCCGCGCATGCAGCTGGCGCAGCCGACCGACCAGCCGACGCTGATCATCGACGACGTCGCGACGTCCGGGGCGCATCTGGAAGAGGCGACGCGGCTGCTGCGGACGCCGACGACGCCCGTCCTCGCCATCGCGTGGATCGGCGGACAGGCGAGCGACTGAGCCGGCGCCGGCGCCGGTTTTTCCTTGGCGCCGGACGGCGCGCCTGCTATGGCCCGCCGTCCCGCGCAATCGGGACGCAACCCGCATGTTCGCCGCCGGCCTGCGCCGGACGCCTCCTTGACGGAGGCCGCGCTCCGAAGCTCTCGGGGCCCCGGCGACGGAGATGCGCCCAGCAACGCCAACCCAACCGGCGCTTCGCCCTGATCAGGGCGCCCAGGAGATCACATGGCTGCTTCCACCGCCCAGCGCGCGCCCTCGCGCGAGGATTTCGCCGCGCTTCTCGAAGAGAGCTACGGCAAGACCGAGGCCTTCGAAGGTTCGGTCGTCAAGGGAACCGTCGTCGCCATCGAGAAGGACGTCGCGGTCATCGACATCGGCCTGAAGACCGAAGGCCGCGTCGCGCTGAAGGAATTCACCGGCCCCGGCCGCGAAGGCGCGCTGAATGTCGGCGACGTCGTCGAGGTGTATCTCGAGCGCGTCGAGAACGCGCTCGGCGAGGCGGTGATCTCGCGCGACAAGGCGCGCCGCGAGGAAAGCTGGGTCAAGCTCGAGAAGGCCTTCGAGGCCAACGAGAAGGTCGACGGCGTCATCTTCAACCAGGTGAAGGGCGGCTTCACCGTCGATCTCGACGGCGCCGTGGCCTTCCTGCCGCGCAGCCAGGTCGACATCCGGCCGATCCGCGACGTGTCGCCGCTGATGGGCGTGCCGCAGCCCTTCCAGATCCTCAAGATGGATCGCCGGCGCGGCAACATCGTCGTGTCGCGCCGCACCGTGCTCGAGGAGAGCCGCGCCGAGCAGCGCCACGAGATCGTCGCCAACCTCGAAGAGGGGCAGGTGATCGAGGGCGTCGTCAAGAACATCACCGACTACGGCGCGTTCGTCGACCTCGGCGGCATCGACGGCCTGCTGCATGTCACCGACATCGCCTGGCGGCGCGTCAACCACCCGACCGAGGTGCTGAACATCGGCCAGTCGGTCAAGGTGAAGATCATCAAGATCAACCACGACACGCAGCGCATCTCGCTCGGCATGAAGCAGCTGCTCGAGGATCCCTGGCAGGGCATCGAGGCGCGCTACCCGATCGAGGCCAAGCTGAAGGGCCGCGTCACCAACATCACCGACTACGGCGCCTTCGTCGAGCTCGAGCCCGGCATCGAGGGCCTCATCCACGTCTCGGAAATGTCGTGGACCAAGAAGAACGTCCATCCCGGCAAGATCGTCTCGACGAGCCAGGAGGTCGAGGTTCAGGTGCTCGAGGTCGATCCGGTCAAGCGACGCATCTCGCTCGGCCTCAAGCAGACGCTGCAGAACCCGTGGGAAGCCTTCATCGAGAAGCATCCGGTCGGCACGATCGTCGAGGGCGAGGTCAAGAACAAGACCGAGTTCGGCCTGTTCATCGGACTCGACGGCGATGTCGACGGCATGGTGCATCTGTCCGACCTCGACCGTTCGCGCCCCGGCGAACAGGTGATCGAGGAGTACAAGAAGGGCGACATGGTGAAGGCGGTCGTTCTCGACGTCGACGTCGAGAAGGAGCGCATCTCGCTCGGCGTCAAGCAGGTCGCCGACCGCCAGAAGGCGGCCGAAGAGGGCGACGCCTCGGGCGACATCCGCAAGGGACAGGTCGTCACCTGCGAAGTCGTCGAGGTGAAGGAAGGCGGCATCGACGTGCGCATTTCGGGCACCGACATGACGTCCTTCATCAAGCGCAGCGAGCTGGCGCGCGACCGCGCCGACCAGCGGCCGGAGCGCTTCGCCGTCGGCGACAAGATCGACGCGCGCGTGACGCTCTATGATCGCCGCGCCCGCAAGGTGCAGGTGTCGATCAAGGCGCTGGAAGTGGCCGAGGAGAAGGAGGCGATCGCCCAGTACGGCTCGGCCGACTCCGGCGCCTCGCTCGGCGACATTCTCGGCGCCGCGCTGAAGGCCCGCGACGGCAAGAAGTGACGCACGGCCGCACAGGCGCGTGAACGCGAACCGCCGGCCCTCGGGCCGGCGGTTTCATTTTGGGCGCTCACGCGCCGAGATATCGGCGCAGCACGTCGGCCATTCGCCCGGGCGTCGCGCCGTGCGGAATGAGCGTCAGGAAGCCGCCGTCCGGCCCCATCAGATAGGTCAGCGAGCCGTGATCGACGGCGTAGTCGCCGCCGGCGGCGGGCTGGTACTTGACCCGGTGAACGCGAAAGGCGCGGGCGACGGCGGCGATCTCGCTCTCGCTGCCGGTGAGGCCGATCAGCCGCGGATGAAAACTCGCGACATAGTCGGCGAGCGCCGGCGGCGTGTCGCGCGCCGGATCGAGCGTGACGAAAACCGGCTGCAGCCGCTCCGCGCGCGGCCCGAGCGCGTCGAGCGCCGCCGCCATCGTCGCAAGGCCGGTCGGGCAGACGTCGGGACAGCGCGTGTAGCCGAAGAAAATCAGCAGGAACCGGCCGCGGAAATCGGCCTCGGTGACGCGCCGGCCGTCATGCGTCGTCAATGCGAACGGGCCGCCGAAACGCTTCGCCAAGGGGTCGCCGTCGGCGCCGGGCGAGGCGGCGAGCGCCGGCGCTGCGAGCGTCCCGACGAACGTCGCCAGCGCGGCGCGTCGCGACGGCGCCGTCACTGCGGCTTGTCTTTCGGCTTCGGCGCGAGACCGGGGATTCCATAGACGCCGTCCGCCGCGATGATCGCCTTGACCGCAGGGTCGGCGCGCATCCACTCGTCGGCGGGGCCGT
>JAEULW010000016.1 GCA_016793505.1 Methylobacteriaceae bacterium
AGGATCTCGACTTCGTCCGCGCGCGACTTTCGGAGGGCGTGCGGCTGTTCAAGGTGAAGACCGGCTTCCTCAGCCATGCCGAGGACATGATGCGCATGGAGCGGCTCGCCGCGATGATGCCCGCCGATGCGGAGCTGCGCATCGACTACAATCAGGGCCTCGAGGCCTGGGACGCGCTGCGCAAGCTGCGCGACATGGAGCGCTTCCGCCCCGGCTTCATCGAACAACCGGTGGCGCGCGAGCGCCGCGACGCCATGGCGATGCTCGCCGCCGCGCTCGATGCGCCGATCCTCGCCGACGAAAGCGTGTTCACGCCGGCCGAGGCGGTCGAGATGGTGCGCCATCGCTTCGCCGACGCCGTGTCGATCAAGTTGATGAAATGCGGCGGCGTTCGCCGCGCCCGCGAGATCGCGGCGATCGCCGGCGCCGCCGGCGTTCCGGCCTATGGCGGCACCATGTTCGAGGCCGGCGTGGCGCTCGCCGCCGGCATTCACGCCGTCGCTTCGACGCCCAACATTTGCCTTGGCGCCGAGTTCTATACGGCCAATCACGTGCTCGGCGTCGACATTCTGGAGACGCCGCTCGACCTGACCGGCGGGGCGAGCCATCTGCCGTCCGGACCCGGCCTCGGCGTCGCCGTCGATGCGGCGGCGCTGAAGAGCGTCACCGAGAGCGTCCGCGGCTGAACGGGACGGAGGAGGCCGACCGCATGATCCTGCGCCGCCTGATCTTCGCGCTGTCGCTGCTGATCGGCGCCCTCGCCTCGCAGCTCCCCGAATATGCGCAGCAGTATCGCCAGCGCCTCGGCGGGGCGATCGACGAGTTGCAGCGCATCGTCGCGCAGTTCGATCGCGACGCCGCAAGCGAAGCGCTCGACCGCGAGGCGGCGCTGAAGCGACTTCAGGACAATGCCGACGCGCTGGCGCGTAATCGCGCAGTCGACATGCGCGAGACCATCGCCCGCGAAAGCCGCCTGTCGCGTCAGCAGGCGGCGATGCGCGAGGCCGGCTCGTTCGGCCGGCTCGCCGTGTTCGCCCGCGATTTCGACGCCGGGATCGCCCGCCGGGCCTGGGGCGATTTCGAGCCGGCGCTGCCGGCGACGGTCGAGGGCTTCGTCATCGGCGTCGCCGGATTCCTCTTCGGCGGCGGCCTGCTGCGGCTCGTCGCCGCGCCGTTCCGGCGGCGGCGCAGAGAGCAGGACGCCTGAGCGTCGGCCCTTCTTCCGTCATGGCGAGCGCCCCTCCCGTCGTTGCGAGCGAAGCGAAGCAATCCACCGGCGTCGAACTCGACGCCGATGAATTGCTTCGTCGCTCTGCTCCTCGCAATGACGGCGCGCGATCGCCTCACCGCACCAGAATGTTCCGGAACTGCCAGGGGTCGCGCTCGTCGATGTCTTCGGGGAAGAAGCCCGGCCGATCGACCAGCGGATGCCAGTCCGTGTAGCGCCCGACCACCGGCCCAAGATAGGGGCGCTGCACCTCGAGGCAGCGATGGAAATCCATCTCGTCCGCCTCGACGATTCCGGCGTTCGGATTTTCCAGCGCCCACACCATGCCGGCGAGCACCGCCGAGGTGACCTGCATGCCGGTGGCGTTCTGATACGGCGCGATGCGCCGCGTCTCCTCGACCGAGAGCTGCGAGCCGAACCAGTAGGCGTTCAGCTTGTGGCCATAGAGCAGCACGCCGAGCTCGTCGATTCCGTCGGCGATCTCGGCCTCTCCGAGAATGTGGTGCTCTTCCTGCATGCGGCCCGCGCGACCGAACATCTCGTGCAGCGACAGCACCGCGTCGTTGCACGGGTGATAGGCGTAGTGGCAGGTCGGCCGGTAGAGCACGCGCCCCCATTCGCTGCGCACCGTGAAATAGTCGGCGATCGAGATCGCCTCGTTGTGCGTCACGAGGAAGCCGAATTGCGCACCCGGCGTCGGGCACCAGGATCGCACCCGCGTGTTGGCGCCGGGCTGATTGAGATAGATCGCCGCCCCGCAACCGGTGCGGTGCTCGCCGGCGTTGGAAGGTTTCCACTTCTCGTGCGTGCCCCAGCCGAGCTCCGCCGGCTGCATGCCTTCGGACAGGAAGCCTTCGACCGACCAGGTGTTGACGAAAACATCCATGGGCTTCGGCTTCTTCGCCCGCTGCGTGTCGCGTTCGGCGATGTGGATGCCCTTGACGCCGACCGCCTGCATCGCCTTCGCCCAGTCCTCGCGCGATCGCGGCTGGCCGATGTCGACGCCGGAATCCGCCGCGACGTTGAGCAGCGCCTGCTTGACGAACCACGACACCATGCCGGGATTGGCGCCGCAGCAGGACACCGCCGTCGTGCCGCCCGGCGAGCGGCGGCGCGCCTCGAGCACCGTCTCGCGCAGCGCGTAGTTGGAGCGCGTCTCCGGCCCGAGCGTCTTGTCGAAGTAAAAGCCGGCCCAGGGCTCGACCACCGTGTCGATGTAGAGTGCGCCGATCTCGCGGCACAGCTCCATGATGGCGAGGGAGGAGGTGTCGACGGACAGATTGACGCAGAAGCCCTGCCCCTTGCCGGCGGTCAGCAGCGGCGGCAGCACCTCGCGATAATTGTCTTTGGTGATCGCCAGCTGCTTGAAGGCGATGCCGCGCTCGTCGAGCAGCGCGCGATCGGAATCGTCCGGATCGATGACGACGAAGCGCTTGCGGTCGAATTTGAAATGGCGCTCGATCAGGGGCAGCGTGCCCTTGCCGATCGAGCCGAAGCCGATCATCACGATGGCGCCGTCGATACGGCCGTGAACGGGCCAGGTCGTCATGGGCAATGCCTCCGGACAGATGCGCGATCGCGGCTAGAAATCAGGCGCGGGCGCCGAGGTCAAGCCGGCGCCGCAGGAGAGCGCCCGCTGTCCTTGCGCACGCCGCTCCCGTCCTTGCGAGCGGAGCGAAGCAATCCACCGCGCGAACGCGCTCTACGCCGACAATGGATCGCTTCGCTTCGCTCGCGATGACGGCGAGGCTGAGCCTTACTTGCCCATCATCTTCTGCGGCAGCCAGGTGGCGATCTCGGGGAAGACGCAGAGCAGTAGCATGGCGATCACCATGCAGACCATGAACGGGAACGCGCCCTTCAGGATGGTCGGCAGCCGCACATCCGGCGTGATGCCGTTGATGACGAACAGGTTGAGCCCGACCGGCGGCGTGATGAGGCCGAGCTCCATGTTGATCGTCAGGATGACGCCGAACCACACCGGATCGAACCCGGCCGAGGCGATGATCGGCGCCAGAATCGGCGTCGCCATCAGGATGATCGCCGCCGGCGGCAGGAAGCAGCCGGCCACCAGCAGCATCAGGTTGATGTAGAACATCAGCAGCCAGCGGTTGATCTGCATCCCGGCGATCCACTCCGCTACCGCCTGGGTGACGTAGAGCGTCGACATCATGTAGCCGAACAGGATCGACGTCCCGATGATCATCAGCAGCATGCCGGACTCGCGCGTCGCGTCGCGCAGGATCAGCCAGATCTCGGCCGGCCTCCACATCCGGTAGATGACGACGACCATGATGAGGCACAGCAGCGCGCCGGCCGCCGCCGCCTCGGAGGGCGTCGCAATGCCGCCGTAGAGCGCATAGACGACGCCGACGATGACGACGATGAACGGAACCAGCTTCGGCATCAGCTCGAGCTTGTCCGCCATCGTGTAGACGCGGCCGAGATCGGCCGTCACCGTGCCGCGCTTCCAGCTCAGGAACAGCGCCCACGCCATGAACAGCGCGGTGAGCAACAGCCCGGGCAACACGCCGGCGATGAACAGCTTGCCGATCGAGGTCTCGGAGGCGATGCCGTAGAGGATCATCGTCAGGGAGGGCGGGATCAGAATGCCGAGCGTGCCGCCCGCCGCGATCGCGCCGGTGGCGAGATCGGCGTCGTAGCCGCGCCGCCGCATCTCCGGAATGCCCATCTTGCCGATCGCCGCGCAGGTCGCCGGCGAGGAGCCGGTGAGCGCCGCGAACAGCGCGCAGGCGCCGATGTTGGAGATGACGAGCGAGCCGGGCACGCGGCCGAGCCAGCGCGCCAGCGCCTCGTAGAGATCCGAACCCGCGCGCGATGAGGCGACCGCCGCGCCCATCACCACGAACATCGGGATCGACACCAGCGTGAAGTCGTTCAGCCCGGCGAAGATCGTCTCGGCGATGAAGTGGAAGGCGCGCGCCCCCTCGAACACGAACAGGAAGCCGACCGCCACCGCCCCGAGGCCGAAGGCGATCGGCACGCCCGTCGCCAGCACCGCCAGCGTGATCAGACAGATGAGGACGCCGATCAGCAGCGGGCTCACAGCCGGTCCTCCGGTCTCAGCCCGAACGGATGCTCGCGATCGGTGGCGAGCGCCAGGATCTCGGCGAGATATTGCAGGCAGAGAAGGCCGAGGCCGACCGGCGCGGACAGATAGGGAATCCACAGCCGCGCCCGCCACATCGAACTCGTCCTCTGCCCGCTCTCCCAGGCCTCGAGCCACCAGTCGACGCTGTTCCAGAAGAACAGCGCGCAGAACGAGAAGCCGATCGCCGCCGCGACGAAGGCGAGCGGCTTGCGCGCGCCATGCGGCAGGGCGAGCGGCAGCACGTCGACATTCACATGACCGCGCGTCAGCAGGATGTAGGGCGCGCCGAGGAAGGTCGCCGCGATCAGCGCGAAGGTGGTGAACTCCGTCTGCCAGATCGCCGACTGGTTCAGAACCGCGCGCACGAAGATCATCTGGCAGACGACGAGGATCGACAGCAGAATCAGCCCTGCCGAGATCACGCCCGCCGCCTGCGAGAGGCGGCGGACGGCGGTGAGAAAGCCCCCCATTTTCCGATCACTTCACGGCGAGCGCCTTGTCGAGCAGCTCCTTGCCGCCGGGCGCCTGCTCTCCAAAATTCTTGTAGGAGGTCTTCGCCGCGATGGCGCGCCACTTGTCGGCCTGGTCCGCGTTCATGGTGACGACCTGCACGCCGGCGCCCTTGAACGCCTCGACCATCTTGTCGTCGAGCTTGCGCGATTCGCCGTCGAAATAGGCTTCCGCCTTCTTCGAGGCGTCCATGATCGCCTTCTTCTGCGCGTCGTTGAGCTTGTCGAACGCCGCCTTCGACATCAGCACCGGCTCGTACATGAACCACAGCGCATGCTCGCCGGGCGCGGTGACGCATTTCAGCTGCTCGAACAGGCGGAAGGAGGTGAAGCTGCCGGTCGAGGTGTCGGTGCCGTTGGCGACGCCGGTCTGCAGCGCGTTGTAGACCTCGTTGGAGGGGATCGAGACGATCGAGGCGCCGGCGCCCGCCCACATTTCCGAGAAGGTCGCGCCGGCCGAACGCACTTTCAGCCCTTTGGCGTCATCGGGCTCGAGAATGCATTTGTCCTTAC
>JAEULW010000047.1 GCA_016793505.1 Methylobacteriaceae bacterium
AGACGAGCAGCACGGCCCCGGCGATCGCCATCCGCGTCCCGTAGGCGGCGCGCCCCTGCGTCGCCGCCTCGACATGAAATACGAGATTGGCCGCGGCGAGGAACAGCACGAGCCCGAGCACGCGCAGATTGCGCCAGTTCCGGCCCGCGACGATTTCGCGCGCCGCGAGCCCCGCCAGCGCGAGCAGGAAGGCGACGTCGATCGCCGCCGCGAGCGGCGCGCCGATCCACGCCGAAATCGCCACCGCGAGGCGGCCGGCGATCCATGTCGCCCACAGCGCCGCGAGCGGCCGGCCCGCCACCGGCAATCTTCCGGTCCAGTTCGGGATCGCGGTGAGCAGGAATCCCGCCATCGCCGCGCCGAGATAGCCGAACAGCAGTTCGTGCGCGTGCCAGTCGACCGGCGCGAAGCGCGAGGGCAGGGCGAAATGGCCCTCCCACATCGGCAGCCACAGCGCCATCGCGACGAGGCCGACGACGCCCGCGCCGAGAAAGAACGGCCGGAATCCATAAGAGAACAGCACGGGCCCTGCATGCCTGCGCCAGTTCTGCGGACTGTCGGCGCGTCGCGCCGGGATCGGTGGTTCGCTCATTGCTCCTCTCCGCGCCGGCGACCTTCGGGCCGCGCCGCCGGCGAGCGCCTTGTCGGGCGTCAAGCCGTCTTCTAGAACGCGCCCGAAGGCCTTCGGCCACGGCAGCCTCGGGCCACAGCAGCGGATGACCGACATGAACGAGCGCGCGCGTCCCGGCAAACTCATCAAGGGCGCCACCGGCGATTGGGAAGTGGTGATCGGCATGGAGATCCATGCGCAGGTCGCCTCGAAAGCCAAGCTCTTCTCGGGCGCCTCGACCGCATTCGGCGGCGCGCCCAACGCCCACGTCTCTCTGGTCGATGCGGCGATGCCCGGCATGTTGCCGGTGATCAACCGCGAATGCGTGGCGCAGGCCGTGCGCACCGGCCTCGGCCTCGGCGCGCAGATCCATCTGCGCTCGGTCTTCGACCGCAAGAACTATTTCTACCCCGACCTGCCGCAGGGGTATCAGATCTCGCAGTACAAGAACCCGGTCGTCGGCGAGGGCGAGGTGATCGTCGACGTGACGCCGACCGAGCAGATCCGCGTCGGCGTCGAGCGGCTGCATCTGGAACAGGACGCCGGCAAGTCGCTGCACGACCAGTCGCCGACCATGAGCTTCGTCGATCTCAACCGCTCCGGCGTCGCGCTGATGGAGATCGTCTCGCGCCCCGACATGCGCTCGGCGGAGGAGGCCAAGGCCTACGTCTCCAAGCTCAGGACCATCCTGCGCTACATCGGCTCCTGCGACGGCGACATGGAGAAAGGCAATCTGCGCGCCGACGTCAACGTCTCGGTGCGCCGCCCCGGCGAGCCGCTCGGCACCCGCTGCGAGATCAAGAACGTCAATTCGATCCGCTTCATCGGCCAGGCGATCGAGACCGAGGCGCGCCGCCAGATCGCCATCCTCGAGGATGGCGGCAGGATCGACCAGGAGACGCGTCTCTTCGATCCAGGCAAGGGCGAGACGCGCTCGATGCGCTCCAAGGAAGAGGCGCACGACTATCGCTACTTCCCCGATCCCGACCTGTTGCCGCTGGAGTTCGATCAGGCTTTCGTCGACGCGCTGGCGCGCGACCTGCCCGAACTGCCCGACGCCAAGAAGGCGCGCTTCATGCGCGACTACGGTCTGCCCGCCTATGACGCCGGCGTGCTCGTCGCCGATCGCGAGACTGCCGACTGGTATGAAGCGGCGGCGCGGCACGGCGGCGTCAGGCGCGACGCCAAGGCGGTCGCCAACTGGGTGATGGGCGACGTCGCCGCCTACGCCAACAGCATCGGCAGGGCGGTCTACGAGACGCATCTGACGCCGGCGCAGATCGCCGGCCTCGTCGATCTCATTGGCGAGGGCGCGATCTCCGGCAAGATCGCCAAGGACGTGCTGGCGCTGCTGATCGGCGAGGAGAAGACCGCCGATCCGCGCGCCCTCGTCGAGGCGCGCGGCCTGCGTCAGGTCACCGATACGGGCGCGATCGAGACGGCGATCGAGGCCGTCGTCGCCGCCAATCCCGACAAGGTCGAGCAGGCCAAGGCCAAGCCGACGATGCTCGGCTGGTTCGTCGGGCAGGTGATGAAACAGACCGGCGGCAAGGCCAATCCGCAGGCCGTCAATGATCTGCTGAAGGCCAGACTCGGTCTCTGACGAATCGCGAATCGCATCGCGCCGATTCGCGATTCGCGCGCGTCTGGCGCCCGACGCAGCGTTTCGCGACAGTTTTTTCGCGCCGCGCGCGCGCTTTCCAAAAAAAAATTTTCGCGTGGCGCCGACGCATGCTCTTGCATCGCGCGTCGATCGATCGGATGCGCCCGCGCCCCGGCGGCGCCCGATGCGCCCTCGTTCGTCGCCGATCACGGCGCGCGCCCAGGCGTCGTGTCGTCGCGCATCGCGCGCTCTTGCGTTTACGCCAGTAAATGCAGGCACATCTTGCTCACGAGCCGGCGCCCGCCAGCGCGCTGTCGCGCCTTCTGGCGGCCTCGCCGCCGCTGCATTCTGCGCCTTCTTGCGCGCCCGTCGGCGCCTCCTTCGATGCGCGCGCGCAGCCTCGCGCGACCCCTCGCGCGCCGTTCGGAATCGCCTCGCCGAAGCAAGAAACGCCCGCGCCGCAAGCCTGAACGAAGCGTTGCCGCGTTCGTTAGACTTGCACGAGTGGTTAACCCGGCTACTTTATTTTCGCCTCTCGCCGGGCAGCGAAAGAATGCTGGTCGGCGACATCTCAGAAGGGACCTCACGATGGCGAAGGCAACGAAGAAGGCGACCAAGAAGTCGACCGCCAAGAAGGGCGCGCGGAAGTCCGCGAAGAAGTCGACCGCCAAGAAGGCGACCAAGAAGGCCGCCAAGAAGGGCGCCAAGAAAGCCGCCAAGAAGGGCGCGCGCAAGACGGCCAAGAAGACGGCCAAGAAGTCGGCCCGCAAGTCGACCCGCAAGGCGGCTGCTCCGGCTCCGGCCGCTGGCTGAACCGAGACGATCCAGCCGGGCGCCTGTCGTATGGTTTCGACGGGCGTCGATGCTCCGGAATCCGCCTGCATCGCAGCGCCGGACAATATCTGGAGCGGCATCCGCTCAAACGGCGGCGCTCGGTTTTCTTCCGTTACTTCATTGCTCCGGGCGCCGCGTCGGACCGTCTGCATTGCAGCAGGCGTCATCTTGCGGCGCCCGATCGGCGGCGTGACGCGCTGTGTCGCCTGACGCCGCCGCCCCTCCTTCCGCAACTCCGCCCGCGCCATCCCGCTTCGTGCTGCGCGACGCCCGCATGCAGGATGTCGCCGAGCTGCGCGCGCTGCTCGCGGCGGCCTGGGCTGCGACCTATCGCGACCTCATCGGCGATGACGCGCTCGCGGCGATGACGCGCGAAGCCTTGCGCCCTGAAACGCTCGCCGCCGCTCTCGGCGATCCATCCCGCCTGACCCTGGTGGCGCTCGACGGCGCTGCGCTGCTCGGCGTCGTCGCCGCCGAGTTGCGGCCGGCCGCGACGCATGTCGCCCGGCTCTATGCGGCGCCCGGCGCCGAGGGGCGCGGCGTCGGCACGGCGCTGCTGGCGGCGTTGCGGGCGCGCCGACCCGACATGCCGGTGACGCTGCATGTGGCGAGCGCCAACGCCAGGGCGCGCGGCTTTTATGCGGCGCGCGGCTTCCGTGATCGCGGGCCTGGCCGCGAGATCGTCGCCGGCGTCGCCTTCGACGTGCGCGTCCTGGAGCTGCCGGTCGGCGCGCCTATGGCGCCGTCGAGCACTGCGCCCAGAACTGCCGCCAGATGAGATCGGAATCCTCGCCGGCCCGCTTCTTTGCGCGCCAGAGATGCGCGCAGCGGGCGAGGCGGCTCTTCGGCGACTCGGCTTCGGCGGGGATGGTCGAATGCGTCGGCGCCCGGTCGATCCGCGGCGGCGCGCCCTGCTGGGCGGCGGCCGGCGCGGCGATCAGCAGCAAGGCCGCCAGGCTGGTGCGGCGCGGAGCGAGACGGCGTCGCGGGATGGGGATCGATAGCGTCAAAGGGCTGTCCTGCAATCGCGCCACTGTGCCGCCGCGCGCGCCGCGCATCAAGTCCGCGCGCCTGCGCAATCCTTGCCAAGGGGACCGGGGTCGGGCATATCAGGTCGCCCGCCGGCCGCCCGGCGCGGCGCCGGAGACGTGGCCGAGAGGCTGAAGGCGGCGGTTTGCTAAACCGTTATAGGGTTGTAAAGCCCTATCGAGGGTTCGAATCCCTCCGTCTCCGCCAACTCTCTGGCCGTTGCTCATCGTCGGATGACGGGTCCGGCTGCGCGACGGAGCCGCCCCGCTCAGGCCGCGCGGACGAACTTGAACACGTCGGGATGCGGCTCGACGCCGAGGCCGGGGCCGCTCGGCAGGCTGAAGCGGCCGTTGGCGCAAGCCATGTCGCCCGTCACGTAGCGCAGGTTCTTGTCGAAGATCGAGTGCTGATATTCGTGGTAGGGCACGCGCTTCAGCGCCCCCGCCGCATGCAGGCTCGCCGCCTGGAAGACGCCGATCCCGATCGCCGCATGCGGGATCACGTCGGCGTGGAAGGCGTGCGCCATCCGCCCGATATGCAGGAATTCGGTGACGCCGGTGTGCCCCATCTCCGGCTGCACGATGCTCATGCAGCGCCGCTCGAAGCGCGGCCGGTATTCGAAGGCGGTGCGCCATTCCTCGCCGAGCGCCACCGGACAGCCGACGCCGCGCGCCACCAGCGCCTGGCCGTCGATGTCCTCCGGCTCGCAGGGGGCCTCGGCGAAATAGAGATTGTGCGCCTCGAGCCGGCGGATGAGGCGGATCGCCTCGCCGGCGGTGAACTTCCAGTGCAGATCGACCATCAGATCGACCTTCGGGCCGATCGCCTCGCGCAGCGCCGCCATCTCCTCGACGATGCCTTCGTCCGACACCGCCGCGGCGAATTTGACGCCCGCAAATCCTTTCGCCACCCATTCGACCGCCAGATCGCAGCGCTCCTTCAGCGTCGCCTTCGGCAGGCCCGAGACATAGGCCTTCAGATGCGGCTCGCGCGCTCCGCCGAGCAGGCTGGCGAGCGGGCGTCCGACACATTTGCCGAACAGGTCCCACACCGCGATGTCGACGCCGCCGAGCGCGTCGACATAGTAGCCGCCGAAGAAGCCGCGCACCCGCATCAGGTCGTAGAGATCCTCGTGCAGCACCACCGGCTCGCCGGGATCGCGGCCGATCATCACCGGCGCCAGCACCTCGTCGATGATCGCCTTGGTCGCCTCCGGCGCGACGATGCCGTAGCACTCGCCCCAGCCGACGCGGCCGCTCTCGGCGGTGATCTTGATCAGGATCGTCATGTCGGCGCTGGGATAGATCGCGCGGTTGCCCTTGCGGATGATGTAGCCGCGCTCGTTGATCCGCTCGCCGGGCCTCAGCGGCCCGAGATAGGGCGTCTCGCGCGGGATCGAGATGATGAAGCTCTCGATCCTGGTGATCGCGTCGAGCCGGGACATGGCGTGAACTCCTGCGGAACGCGACGCGGCGCTCAAACGACGCCGCCGTCGACGATGTAGGTCTGGCCGGCGCAGCGCCGCGATTCGGCCGAGGCGAGCCACAGCGCGAGGCGCGCCACGTCGGAGGCTTCGAGATGCTCCTTGACGCACTGGCGCTCGAGATAGCGCTCGAACTTGGCCGGGTCCTCGGCCATGGCGCCGGCCCGCTGCTTGTCCGTCCAGATCATGCCGGGGGCGATCGAATTGACGCGGATGCCGGCCGGGCCGAGCTCGCGCGCCATCGATTTCGTCATGCCCATGATCGCCGCTTTCGCCGTCGTGTAGGCGATCAGCCCGGCCGCCCCGAACATCCAGGAGATCGAGCCGAGATTGACGATCGCCCCGCCGCCGGCCGCCGCCATGCGTGGGGCGACCGCCTGCGCGGCGAAGAACTGGTGGCGCGCATTGGTGGCGAACCGGTCGTCCCAGCTCTCCGGCGTCACCTGATCGAGCGGCTGGCGCGCATCGTCGCCGGCGTTGTTGATCAGCGCCCGGAACGGCCCGAGCCGGCCCTCCAGATCGGCGATCGCCGCGCGCAACGCCGCGATGTCGCGCAGATCGACGACCCTCGTCGCGACCTCATGGCCCGTCGCCGCGCGCGCCGCCGCGCGCATGCGCTCCAGAGCCTGCGCATTGATGTCGAGGCCGGCGACGCGCGCGCCCTGCGCGGCGAAATACAGCGCGATCTCCGCGCCGATGCCGGAGCCGGCGCCGGTCACCAGCACCGCCGCGCCGGAAAGATCGGGATAGCGCGCGCCGGTCGTGGCGGGATGCGGGGCAGGGGACATGCGGACCTTGACGACGGGGCCGCGGCGAATCCCCGGCCGGAGCGGAGTATGCCGGGGTCTCCGCCCGACGTCTCAGGCGATTTCCAGCAGTCCCGCCGCGCCCATGCCGCCGCCGACGCACATCGTCACCACGGCGTAGCGCGCGCCGCGCCGCTTGCCCTCGATCAGCGCATGTCCCACCAGCCGCGCTCCCGACATGCCGTAGGGATGGCCGACGGCGATGGCGCCGCCGTCGACATTGTAGAGGTCGGGGTCGATGCCGAGCCGGTCGCGGCAATAGAGCGCCTGCACGGCGAAGGCCTCGTTCAGCTCCCACAGGCCGATGTCGGAAACCTTCAACCCGTGCCGCGCCAGCAGCTTCGGCACGGCGAAGACCGGACCTATGCCCATCTCGTCCGGATCGCATCCTGCGACCGCGATTCCGCGCAGCGCGCCGAGCGGGGAAAGCCCGCGCCGCTCGGCCTCGCGCCGCTCCATCAGCACTGAGGCCGAGGCGCCGTCGGACAGTTGCGAGGCGTTGCCGGCGGTGACGAAGCGGCCCTGTTTCACCGTCTGGCCGTCGGCGAACACGGGTTTCAGGGCGGCGAGGCCCTCGGCGGTGGTGTCGGCGCGCGGGCCCTCGTCACGCGTCAGCGTCGTCTCGACGCGGCGTTCCTCGCCGGTCGTCTTGTCCTTGGTGAGCATCAGGCTCGGCATCGGGACGATCTCGGCGTCGAAGCGTCCCGCGGCCTGCGCCGCCACGGTGCGCTGCTGCGATTGCAGCGAATAGGCGTCCTGCGCCGCGCGCGACACGCCATAGCGTTCGGCGACGATCTCGGCCGTCTCCAGCATGCTCATGTAGAGATCGGGCTGATGCGCGACGAGCCAGGGATCGCGCGCGCGGTCGAGATTGAGCTTGCCCGTCTGGACGAGCGAGATCGACTCGACGCCGCCGCCGACGACGATCGGCGCGCCGTCCTGCACGATCTGCTGCGCGGCGATGGCGATCGCCATCAGCCCCGAAGCGCATTGCCGGTCGACCGACATGCCGGCGACGGAGGTCGGCAGACCGGCGCGCAGCGCCGCCTGCCGCGCGATGTTGAGATAGGTCGAGCCTTGCTGCATCGCCGCGCCGAGGACGACGTCGTCGACCTCGCCCGGCTCGACGCCGGCCCGCGCTACGGCGGCGGCGATGGCGTGGCCGGCGAGCGCCTGCGCCTGCGTGTCGTTGAAGGCGCCGCGATAGGCCTTGCCGATCGGCGTGCGGGCGGTCGAGACGATGACGGCTTCTCTCAAGGCGGCCTCCTTGCGCGCCGCGGCGCGCTTCCGGCGGCAAGGATAACCGCAGCGCCGCCGCCGGCAATGGCGGGCGGCGGGTCGTGAGGCGCCCTCGCATCCGGCTGCAAAGGTTCATTCGACCTTGTCCTGATCGAAGTCGAAGGAAAGGGTCGCCGCGCCGCGCAGGATGACATCCTCGCCGTTTCTATGTCGCCCGCGGAGAGAATGTCGCGGATGCGGCGGCGCAGGACAGCGGAAACGCCTCGCAATGCGATGGCCTCTCCGGCGCCTTCAGCGCTGCGCCGTCCTGGCGCGTCGGGTCGTCTGCGCGAACAGCTCTGCGGCGAGCTGGCGCAGCCAGCGATTGGCGGCGTCGTGATGGGCCCGCGCATGCCAGTGCTGCTTGACGTCGTAGGCCGGCGCGGCGACGGGGCAGGGGCGCAGCGCCAGCCCGGCGCTCGCCGCCAGCGTCTCGCCGATCTGGCGCGGCAGCGTGGCGATCAGATCGGTCGTCCCGATGATCGCGGCGAGGCCGAGGAAGCCCGGCAGACGCAGCGCGACGCGGCGCGTCACGCCCTGCGCCGTCAGGGCGGCGTCGAGCAGCTGCGCGGCCGCGCCGCCGACGATCTCGACATGCGCCTCGCGCCGGTAGTCGGCGAGCGTCAGCCCGCGTCGCAGCCGCGGATGGTCGAGGTTGATCAGGCAGACGAAATCCTGCGTGAACAGGCGCTGCTGATGCACGCCGCGCTCCAGCGATGGAATATGGCCGATGGCGAGGTCGACCGCGCCCGATTCGAGCGCCGCGGCGAGCCCTTCGTCGATGCGCGCCGCCTCGAGCTGCGCCAACGGCGCGTCGCGCCGCACGCGCGCCAGCAGTCGCGGCAGCAGCGTCGCATGGCTGGCGTCGGTCATGGCGATGCGGAAGACGCGTGTGGTCGTCCCCGGATCGAAGTCGTCTCGGCTCTGGGCGAGACGCTCGAAATCACGCAGCAGATCGCGCGTCGGTCCGATCAGCGCCTCGGCGCGCGGCGTCGGCGCGACGCCGCGGCCGGCGCGCACGAACAGCGGATCGCCGAACTGCCGGCGCAGTCGCCCGAGAGCCAGGCTGAGCGTCGGCTGCGAGAGCCCCAGCGCCTCGGCCGCGCGCGTCACGTGCCGCGCGTCGTAGACCGCCGTCAGCGCCCGCAACAGGCGGATGTCGATCGTCTCCATGGCTGTCCGCGGCGCCCATGTCATTACGGAATTCAATGCAAAATATTTGGATCATTGCATAGACGCAACGATGTGGGCGGCGCTAGAAGCCGTCGATATTGCCTGAGGAGCGACCCGATGAGCTCTCCCGCCGACGAGGCGCTGCCGCTGGCCGGCGTGCGCGTCATCGACTACAGCCACTTCCTCGCCGGCCCGCATCTGTCGCGCTGCCTCGCCGCGATGGGCGCCGACGTCATCAAGGTCGAGCGTCCCAAAGAGGGCGACGCCGGCCGCGCCCACGGATATTTCAAGGATGGCCAGTCCGGCTATTTCCTGCAGCAGAACATGGGCAAACGCGGCCTCTGCGTCGATCTGAAGGATCCGCGCGGCAAGGCGCTCATGCTCGATCTGGTCAAGACCGCCGACGTCTTCGTCGAAAATTACCGGCCCGGCGCGCTCGCCCGGCTCGGCCTCGGCTACGAGGCGCTGTCGACGCTCAATCCCGGCCTCGTCTACTGCTCGGTCTCGGCCTATGGCCACACCGGGCCGGACGCCGCGCGGCCCGGCTTCGGCCTGATCGCCGAGGCAAGGAGCGGCGCCCTCGCCATGCTCGGCGAGGAGGGCCGGCCGCCGCCGCTGCTGCGCATGCCGCTCGCCGACATGTACACGGGGGTGCATGGCGTCGGCGCGGTCTGCGCCGCGCTGTTCGGCCGCGTCCGCAGCGGCCGCGGCCGGCACATCGATCTGGCGCTCTACGACTGCATGGTGTCGATGCACGACTACGCGGTGCAGCGCTTCTTCATGAGCGGCGAGACCGAAATCCCGCGCCGCACCGGCGCGCAGGCCCCGGATTCGCCGATCTACGGCGTCTTTCCGGGCGCCGACGGCTATCTCGTCGTCGCCGCCCAGGTCGACGACGCCTGGTCGCGGCTCGCCGCGCTGATCGGCGGCGCGGCGACCGAGCCGCGCTTTGCGACGCCCGAGGGGCGCGCCGCCCATTTCGAGGACGCCGCCCGGCTCGTCACGGACTGGACGGCCGCCCAGCCCTCTGTCGCCGCCTGCCTTGCCGCGCTCGACGCCGCCGGCGTGCCCTGCGCGCGGGTGCAGACCATCGACCAGGTGGTCGCCGACCCGCAGATCGCCGCCCGCGGCATGATCGTTGAGCAAGATCATCCCGTGCTCGGCCCGGTGAAGCTGCCGAACCTTCCCTTCCGCTTCTCCGATTGCGACACGTCGCCGCGGCGCGTCGCGCCGCTGCTCGGTCAGCACAATGCCGAGATCGCCCGCAGTCTCGGCCGCAATGAGGCCGAAATCGCCGCGATGCGGCGCGACGGCGTGCTCTACGCCGAGCCGGCGGCGCGCCCTGGCTGACGCGGCGTTGGGCGCCAGGCCTTGCGATAGGGCTTGGCCATTCTGGTCAAGTGGAACTAGCCTTGCATCGTCGCGAGGGGCGACCTGCCCCGTCGGCAAGAGGAGCGAGCATGTCCGCTGTCATTTCCAAATCCGCGTTTCAGCCGATCACCCGCGCCGAGATGCAGGCCGGTTTCGCCGCTGGCTTCGTCGGCGGTCTGGCCGAAATTCTCTGGATCGCCGCCTATCAGGCGACGACCGGCGCCTCGCCGGCGCGCGTCGCGCGCGGCGTCATCGAGACGGTCGCGCCGAATCTTGGCGCGCATGCGCTCGCCGCGCCGCTCGGCGTGCTGGTCCACATGCTGCTGTCGCTGGCCCTCGGTCTGGCGCTGGCCGTCTTCGCCCGCCGCGTGCTTGCGCCGGCGCTCGGCGGCTCGCGCGCTTTCCTGAGCGTCGTCGGTCTGCTCATCGGCGTCTGGGCGGTGAATTTCTTCGTCGTCCTGCCGATCCTCAATCCCGACTTCGTGACGCTCGTCCCCTACAGCGCCAGCCTGATGTCGAAGGCGCTGTTCGGCGTCGCCGCCGCTGCGGCGCTGATGCGCGGCGCCTTCTGGCGCGCACGCTGATTCGTGTCGGGACGACCGGACGGCTGCGCCGCCCGGTCGCCGGTCTCCGCCGCCGCCGGCTTGGCTGGCGGCGCGCGGCGCCGGCGTGCTAGCCTCGCCGCGCCGTCCGGGGAGCGAAAGCAGACGTCATGAAGTGGGCCATCTCGTCGCTGTCGTTCCCCGACGTGTTGCAGAAAAAGATCGAGGCGGCCGCGGCGGCGGGCTTTGTCGGCGTCGAAATCTTTCATGAAGACCTGATCATGTCGGGCGTGCCGATCGCCGACATGGCGCGCTTTGCGCGCGAGCTCGGCGTCGAGATCGTCAGCCTGCAATCGTTGCGCGACTACGAGGGCGCGCCGCCGGCGCAACGCGACTGGAACCGGCGGCGCGCCGCCCGCATGCTCGATCTGGCGGCGGCGATCGGCGCGGGCATGCTGATCGTCTGCTCCAACACCCGCGCCGACGCGATCGACGATGCGGGACAGGCCGCAGCCGACCTCGCCGAACTCGCCGACATGGCGGCGACGCGCGGGCTGAAGATCGGCTATGAGGCGCTCTCGACCGGTCGTCATGTCCGCCGCTTCGATCAGGCGGCCGCGCTCGTGGCGCGCGCCGGCCGGCCCAATCTCGGCCTCGTCCTGTCGGTCGCCCATACGGTGTTCGCCGGCGCCGGCTTCGACGAGCTGGAGCGGCTCGACCCGGTGCGAATCTTTCTCGTGCATCTCGCCGACGTGCCCGACATCCGCATGGACCCGCAGCTGCTCAGCGGCAATTTCCGGCTGTTCCCGGGGCAGGGCGATCTGCCGCTGGCCGATCTCTACCGCCGCCTCGCGGCGATGGGCTATCAGGGCCCGATCTCGCTCGAGATTTTCAACGAACAGATGCGCGGCCTCTCGCCTGCCGAGATCGCCACCGACGGCATGCGCGCCTTCCATCTTCTGGCCGACGGGCGCGCCGCCGCGCGCGGCGCGCTGCGCGGCGTCGCCTTTGTCGAGATCGCCGCCTTCGACGCCGACCGCGATCGCATCGTCGCCCTGCTGAAGGCGCTTGGGTTTGCCCAGACGCATCGCCACCGCTCCAAACATGTCGGCCTGTGGCGGCGCGGCGGGGCGACCGTCATCCTCAACGAGCAGACCGGCAGCCTCGCTCATTCCTATTTCCTGCTGCACGGAACCAGCGTCTGCGCGATCGCCTATGTCGTCGACGATCTGGCGGGCTGGCTCGAACGGCTGAAGACCTTCCGCAGCGGCGCGATTTCGGTCGCCGCCGAGCCCGGCGAGCTCGACATTCCGGCGATCCGCGCCTTCGACGGCAGCCAGCTCTTCTTTCTCGATTCGGCGGCGAAAGAGCGCTACCGGGAGGTCGATTTCGTCGAGGTCGCCGCCGCCCCGCCCGCCGGCGGCATGGGCGCCGTCGACCACTTCTCGCAGGCCGTTGGCCAGGCCGAATTCTACATGGCGCAGCTCTTCTACCGCGCCGTCCTCGGCTTCGAGAAAGGCCGTCAGGTCGGCCTGCTCGATCCGCATGGGGCGGTGCAGAGCCGCGTCATGCGCAGCGCCGACGGCGCGGTGCGGATGGCGATCAACGCCTCCTCGGCCGCCAATTCGACGACGCAGCGCTTCCTCGGCGAGGCGATGGGCGCGGGCTACCAGCACATCGCATTCGCCTGCGACGACGTCTTCGCCGTCGCCGGGCGGCTCGATCGGGCCTTCGTGCTGCGCATTCCGCCGACCTATTACGACATCCTGGCGCTACGCTTCGATCTCGATCCGGCTCTGATCGAGCGCATGCGGGCCTGCGACGTCCTTTATGACGAGGATGCCGGCGGGCGCTACTTCCAGCTCTACACGACTGACGTCAATGGTCTGTTCCTCGAGATCGTCCAGCGCGACGGCTATGATGGCTTCGGCGCTGTCAACGCGCCGGTCCGCATGGCCGCCCAGACGCGCGACGACGAGGAGGCGCAGACGCTGATCGCCACCTTCGACGCGGATTGACGCTTCATCCCGCTTCGCCCGACGCCGCCTTCGCCTCGAGTCGCAGGAATTCGATCAGGCTCTCGCCGTAATTTGAGGGCGGGGCGTCGATGTTGGTCGCCACATAGGTCATGAAGCGCGACGGCGGATCGAGCAGGATTTTCACGACGCCCGGCGGCGCGCCGCCGGCCACCGAGAAGGAGTCGATCACCGCCACGCCCAGCTTGCGCGCCACCAGCCCGATCGCCGTGTGCGCATAGCGCGCCTGGATCGACAGTTCGAAGGCCGCCCCCGCCTCGAGGAAGGGGCGCGCCAGATTGCGCCCGTAGGGCTCGTTCGGATCGAAGCCGATCAGCGGATGATCGAGCAGCATCGCGATCGTCACGGCCTTCTTCTTCGCCAGCGCATGATCGGCCGGAACCAGCGCCATGAGCGAACAGGACGCCAGCGCCTGGAAGCGCAGCGCCGGATGGTCGATCTTGTAGCTCAGCGCCGCCATCTCGCCCTTCTTGAGCAGCAGATAGTCGACCGCCTCTTCGATCTTCAGCACATCGAGCGTCATGCGCAGATCGGGATATTTGCGCCGCAGCCGCGCGATCGCCGAGGGCAGCACGAATTGCGACAGCGACGGCACAGCCGCCACCGAAAAGACAGAGGCCGAGCCGCGCCGCACCGCGCCGATGGCGAGTTGCAGATCCTCGATCTTGCGGAACACGTCCTGCATCTGGGTGAAGATGTCGCGCGCCGCATGCGTCGGCGCGTAACGGCCGTGCTGGCGCGAGAACAGCCTGAGCCCGACGACGCTCTCGGCATGTTTCATCGCGCGGCTGACGCCGGGGGCCGACACGTTCAGCATCTCCGCCGCCCCGTTGACCGTGCCGGTGATCATGATCGCCCGGATGATCTCGATCTGTCTGAGCGTCAGCATGGCCTCGCCTCCGGTCCAAAAATTAACATGATGTTTCCGGTTCGCCAAGTTTCTGTATTTGATGTTAGCATGGCGCTCCGCTACCCCTTGCCTTCAGGGAGGAACGCGGCGGCATGCTCACTCTGCCTGAAAGCGTCCTGATCGAGGACGAGGCGCTGCGCGACGGGCTGCAGAACGAGCAGCGTCTGTTCTCCGTCGCCGAGAAGCGCGAACTCGTCGCCGCCATCGCCGAGGCCGGCGTGCGGCGCATCCAGGTCGGCTCCTTCGTCTCGCCGAAATGGGCGCCGCAGATGGCCAATACGGACGAGCTGTTCGCCGTCCTTCCGGCCCGTCCCGGCCTCGTCTATTCCGCCCTCGTGCTCAACCGCGCCGGCCTCGACCGGGCGCTGGCGGCGGGCGTCAAGCATCTGTCGATCTCGGTCTCCGCCAGCGAGACCCACAGCCGCAAGAACGCCAACAAGTCGGTCGACGAGGCGTTGGCCGACATCCTGCCGACCATCGAGCGCGCGCTCGCCGAAGGGATCGCCGTGCGCGCCGGCGTGCAGTCGGCGCTCGGCTGCGGCTATGAGGGGGCGATCGATCCGCGCCAGGTTCTGCGCATCGCGCGCCTGTTCCGCGACGCCGGCGCCCGCGAAATCAACATCGCCGACACCGCCGGCCTCGCCGATCCGCAGCTCGTGCATCGCGTCGTCACGACGCTGCGCGACGATCTCGGCGCCGACGTGACGCTGTCGCTGCATCTGCACGACACGCGCGGCCTCGGCCTCGCCAACATGCTCGCCGGCCTGCAGGCGGGCGTCACCGTGTTCGACGCCGCGGTCGGCGGCCTCGGCGGCTGCCCCTTCATTCCCGCCGCCACGGGCAACATCGCCACCGAGGACGCCGTCTTCGCGCTCGGGCGCATGGGCGTCGCCACCGGCGTCGACTGGATGAAGCTGCGTCCTGTCGCGCTGCGCCTTGCCGAATTGCTCGGCCGCAAGCTGCCCGGCCGCATGGCCTACATCGACGGCGGACCTGACGGAGCGCGCGCATGAGCCGGCAATTCTCGCTCGCCCATCTGACCGTCCTCGGCCTCGCCCCGCCGGAGATGACCTATGTCGCGGCCCGCTGCGGCTATGACTTCGTCAGCCTGCGCCTCATCCCGATGCGAACGCCCGGCGAGCCCGCCTATCTGCCCGAAGACAAGGCGATGATCGCCGCGACGAAAGCGGCGCTGCGCGAGACGGGCGTGCGCATGCTCGATCTCGAACTCGCCTGCATCGTCCGTGACCGCGCCGCCGCCAGCTACGAGCCGGCCTTCGCCGCCGCCGCCGAACTCGGGGCCCGCCACGTCATCTCCTCGGCCTGGACGAAAGAGCGCGACGACCGCGCTTTCATTGTCGAGCGCTACGCCGAGATCTGCGATCTCGCCGCGCCCTACGGCCTCACCGTCGATCTCGAATTCCCGACCTTTTCGCGGCTGCGCTCGCTCGACGAGGCCGTCGACGTGCTGCGCGCCGCCGCACGGCCAAACTGCGGCGTCCTCGTCGACTCGCTCTATTTCCACTTTTCGCGGCTGAAGCCGGCCGATCTCGCCGCCCTGCCGCGCGACTGGCTGCACTTTCTGCATCTCACCGACACGCGCCGCGAGGTGCCCGCCAACGCCGAGGGCATGAAGGCGATCGCCCGCGAAGAGCGTCTCTATCTCGGCGAAGGCTGCATCGATTTCGCCGCCTTGCTCGCCGCCGTGCCCGACGTGCCGTTGTCGATCGAACTGCCCAACAAGAAGCGCGCGCGTGAACTCGGCTGGGAGGGCCATGCCCGACTCTGCCTCGAAACGGCGCGCAATCACATCGCCAACCATCTGCCCATCGAGTCGCAGCGCTCGACCGGGACGCACGGCTGACAAACTACCGGAGGATCGCCCCATGGCCCGTGAAATCACCCCCGAGGAAGTGCAGCAGGTCGCCGACATGGTGGCGCGCGCCCGCGCTGCGATGGAGGCGATCAAGGACTACGACCAGGATCGCGTCGATCGTCTGGTGCGCGCCCTCGGCTGGGCCTGCGGCAACGAGAAGACCTTCGTCCGCATTGCCCAGATGGGCGTCGACGAGAGCGGCATCGGCGATCGCGCCGGCCGTGGCGGCAAGCGTCACAAGGTGCTCGGCGTGCTGCGCGACGCGTTGCGCCAGAAGAGCGTCGGCGTCGTCGAGGTCGACGAGGCCAGGGGCCTGATCAAGATCGCCAAGCCCGCCGGCGTCATCGCCTCCCTCATTCCGACGACCAATCCCGAGCTGACCCCGCCCGTCACCGGCCTCTACGCGATCAAGGCGAAGGACGCAGTGATCTTCTCGCCGCATCCGCGCTCGAAGAAGACGACCGCCGAGATGGTGCGCGTCATGCGCGAAACGATGAAGAGCCTCGGCGCGCCGGCCGACATTTTCCAGGTCGTCGAGAATCCCTCGATCCCGCTCACCGGCGAGTTGATGGCGCAGTGCGACCTGACGCTGGCGACCGGCGGCAAGCCGATGGTGAAGGCCGCCTACTCCTCCGGCAAGCCGGCCTATGGCGTCGGCGCCGGCAATTCGACGATGGTCATCGACGAGACCGCCGACATCAAGGACGCCGCCTACAATTCACGTGTCTCGAAGACCTCCGACTACGGCTCGGGTTGTTCGGCCGACGGCAATCTGCTGATCGACGACCGCATCTACGACGCGATGCGCGACGCTCTGGTCGCCGAGGGCGGCCATCTGTGCAATGCCGAAGAGAAGGCGAAGCTCGAAAAGGCGCTGTGGGACGCGCACGGCCACCGCACCATCGACACCGTCGCCGTCTCCGCCCAGCGCATCGGCGAGATCGCCGGCTTCAAGGTGCCCGATGATCGCAAATTCATCATGGTGGAGCACGACAGGATCGGCAAGGATCAGAAATTCTCATCCGAAAAGCTCTGCGTCGTGATGGCGCTGTTCAGGTATCACGGCTTCGACGATGCGCTCGTCAAGGTGAAACAGATTTATGAGGTCGGAGGAAAGGGGCATTCCTGCGGCGTCTACTCGTTCAACGACGATCACATCATGGCGCTTGCGCATGTTGCGCCGGTCAGCCGCATGATGGTGCGTCAGGCCCAGTCCAAGGCCAACGCCGGCTCCTTCACCAACGGCATGCCGATGACCTCATCGCTCGGCTGCGGCGTCTGGGGCGGCAACATCACCAATGAGAACGTCGCGCTGAAGCATTATCTCCAGGCGACCTGGGTGTCGAAGCCGATCCCCGAGGACCGTCCCTCCGACGAATGGCTGTTCGGCGAATTCTACAATACCGCGACGATGTGATCGCGCCGCCGCCCGCCGCATGCGGGCGGCGCGCCCTGCCGCACAAGCGTCGCCGTGGAGGAAACGATGAAAGACCTGATCTCGAACCAGCTCGTCAAATATCTCGAGCGCCGCGGCGTACAGCATATGTTCGGCCTGTGCGGGCACACCAATATCGCCGTGCTGTCGGCGCTCGCCAACAGCCCGATCCAGTTCGTGGTGGTGCGCCACGAACAGATCGCCTCGCACGCCGCCGACGCCTATGCGCGCGTCACCGGCCGGGCGAGCGTGCTGCTGTCGCATCTCGGTCCCGGCCTCACCAACGCCTCGACCGGCGTCGCCAACGCCGCGCTCGACTGCATTCCGATGGTCGTCATCGCCGGCGACATTCCGAGCTACTACTACGGCAAGCATCCGCATCAGGAAGTGAACCTGCACGCCGACGGCGCCCAGTTCGAGATCTACCGCCCCTTCGTCAAGCGCGCCTGGCGTGTCGACACGCCGGAGCTGCTGCCAGAGATTGTCGAGAAGGCCTTCACGCTGGCCGAGAGCGGCCAGCCCGGACCGGTGCTCGTCAACGTGCCGATGGATTTCTTCTCGCGCGAGATCGACGTCGCGCTGTGGGATCGTCTGCGTCACAACACCAAGCGGCTCGTCGCGCCCTCGCTCGACGAGGAGACGGCCGAGCGCATCGTTCGCGCTCTCGGCGAGGCGCAGAAACCGCTGATCTACGCCGGCGGCGGCGTCATCCTCGCCAAGGCGGCGGACGAGTTGCGCGCCTTCGTCGATCACATGGGCATTCCCGTCGCCCACTCGCTGATGGGCAAGGGCGCGCTGCCCGACGATCATCCCCTCACGCTCGGCATGACCGGCTTCTGGGGCGCCAAATTCGTCAACGACAAATGCCTGTCGGCCGACTGGCTGCTCGGCCTCGGCACGCGCTTCAAGGAGGCGGACTGTTCCTCCTGGTATCGCGACTACACCTTCAACATTCCGCCGACGAAGCTCATCCACATCGACATCGAGCCGCAGGAGATCGGCCGCAACTTCCCCACCGAGATCGGCGCCGTCGCCGATCTGAAGCAGGCGCTGAAGACGCTGCTGCGCGTGGCCAGGCGCCTCTATCCGAAGGGCCGGCAGGACGCCGCGCTCGCCGCGGAGATCGCCGCCTGGCGCAGAGAGTTCGTCGCCTCGAACGCGAAGATGGCGACGAGCGAGGCCTTCCCGATGATGCCCGAACGCATCCTCGCCGACGTGCGCGCCGCCATGCCGGCCGACGCCATCCTGACCACCGATGTCGGCTGGAACAAGAACGGCGTCGGCCAGCAGTTCCCGATCCTGACGCCGGGCTCGGTGCTCACTCCCGGCGGCTTCGCCACCATGGGCTTCGGCCCGCCGGCCGCGCTCGGCGCCAAGCTCGCCGCGCCCGATCGCGTCGTCATCTCGATGGTCGGCGACGGCGGCTTCGGCCAGAATCCGGCCGTGCTGGCGACGGCCCGCGAAATGAACATCGCGGCGATCTGGGTGGTGATGAACAACAACGCCTTCGGCACCATCGCCGGCCTGCAGAAGGCCCATTACGGGTTGACGCTCGGCACGGTGTTCCCGAAGGATCAGGGCGAGCAGCTGCCGAACTATGCGGCCATCGCCGAGGCCTATGGCGTCAGGGGCGTGCGCGTGCGCAGCGCCGCCGAATTCCGCCCCGCGCTCGAGGCGGCGATCGCCTCGAAGCAGCCCTGCGTGATCGACGTCGCGATGATCAACAATCCGACGCCGACCTCCGGACACTGGAACATTCTCGACATCTACTCGCCCGGCAAGCACGTCTCGCACGTCGCGACCGACTGATCCGCGGCGGGGTTTCGCCGCCCCGCCGCCGCGCGCTAGTCTGCGTCCGTCGTTTCAACAGGAAGCCGCACATGTCCCGCCTCGTCTTTGTCCTCAACGGACCCAACCTCAATCTTCTCGGCAAGCGTCAGCCGCACATCTACGGCCACGAGACGATGGAGGATGTCGAGGCGATGTGCCGCAAGACCTGCGAGGCCCATCGCCTCGAGCTGCGCTATCACCAGTCGAATCGCGAATATGAATTGATCGACTGGATTCACGAGGCGAGGGAGAAGGCCTTCGGCATCGTCATCAATCCGGGCGCTTTCACCCACACCTCGGTGGCGATCCTCGACGCGCTGAACGCCTTCGATGGAACCGTCATCGAGTGCCACATCTCGCAGGTCCACAAGCGCGAGGCGTTCCGCCATCACTCCTACGTGTCGATGCGCGCCGACGCGGTGCTCGCCGGCTTCGGCACGCAGGGCTATACGCTCGCCATCCAGCGTCTCGCCCATCTCGCCGATACGAAGAAGTGACGTGACGATGGCGGCGCCGGTCTCGATCGCGGTGATCGGCGCCGGCGCCATCGGGCGCCGCCATGCCGCCCATATCCGCGCCGAACCGGCTGCGCGCCTGCATGCGGTGGTCGATCCGGCCGAGGCCGGCCGCGCCTTCGCCGACGAGATCGGCGCGGCCTGGTTCGCCTCATTCCAGGCGATGCTGGCGGCGGGCCGACCCGATGCGGTGATCGTCGCGACACCCAACCGCCTGCATGTCGAACACGGTCTGGCGGCGATCGCGGCGGGCCTGCCGACGCTGGTCGAAAAGCCGATCGCCGACGATCTGGCCGGCGCCGCGCGCCTCGTCGCCGCCGCCGACGCGGCCGGCGTCGCGCTGCTCGTCGGCCACCATCGCCGCCACAATCCGCTCGTCGAACGCGCCCGCGCGACAATCGAATCCGGACGTCTCGGCGCCATCGTCGCGGTCCAGGCCTTCGTCTGGCTGATGAAGCCGGATGACTATTTCGACGTCGCCTGGCGTCGCGAGCCCGGCGCCGGACCGGTGCTGCTCAATCTCATCCATGATGTCGATCTCCTGCGCCATCTGTGCGGCGACATCGTCGAGGTCATGGCTTTCGCCTCCAACGCCGCGCGCGGCCATGCGGTCGAGGATACGGCGGTGGCGATCCTGCGCTTCTCCAGTGGCGCGCTCGGCGCTGTCAACGTCTCGGACGCCGTGGTCGCGCCGTGGAACTGGGAGCAGACTGCGGCGGAAAATCCGGCCTATCCCGCCAGTGGCGAAATCTGCTGCCTGATCGCCGGCGCAAAGGGCTCTCTATCGATCCCGCGGCTCGACCTGTGGTCGAACGAGGGGACGCGGGGCTGGTTCGAGCCCTTGCGCGTCGAGCGCATCGTCGCCGCGGCCGAGGACCCGCTCGCCCGTCAGATCCGCCATTTCTGCGCCGTTGCGCGCGGCGAGGCCGCCCCGCTCGTCTCCGGCCGCGAGGGCATGAAGACGCTCGCGGTCATCGAGGCCATCAGAGGCGCCGCCGCGAGCGGCCGTTCCGTGAAAGTTGCGACATGAACATTTCCGGCCACACCGCGCTCATTCCGCACATCGGCTACCCGACCGGCAGCTTCAAGGCGCCGATGATCTACAATCCCTGGTTCGAGGCGCATGGCGTCGACGCCGTCGTCGTGCCGATGGGCGTGCCGGCCGAAGCCGGGGCGATCGCGCTGCCGGTGATCTTCGCCTTCACCAACTTTCACGGCGCGCTGATCACCATGCCGCACAAGGTGAGCGTGGTGTCGATGCTCGACGAGGTGAGCAAGGCGGTGCAGGTCGCCGGCGCCTGCAACGCCGTGCGACGCATGCCGGACGGACGGCTCGTCGGCGATCAGTTCGACGGCGCCGGCTTCGTGCGCGGCGTCCTGCGCAAGGGACAGAGAGTCGAGGGCGCGCGCGCTCTGGTTTGCGGAACCGGCGGCGTCGGCTCGGCGATCGCCGCCTCGCTCGCCGGCGCCGGCGTCGGCGCGCTGGCGCTGTACGATGTCGACTCCGTCTCGATGGACCGGCTCGCCCGCCGCCTCGCCGACGTCTATCCGCGGATCGCCGTGACCACCGGCTCGAACGATCCGCAAGGTTTCGACATCGTCGTCAATGCGACGCCGCTCGGCATGAAGCCGGGCGACCCGCTGCCGCTCGACGTGACGCGGCTTGCGCCCGAGACCTTCGTCGGCGAGGTGGTGATGAAGCAGGAGACGACGCCCTTTCTCGCAGCAGCCCGGGCGCGCGGCTGCCGCACGCAGATCGGCGTCGACATGCTGTTCGAGATGATCCCGGCCTATCTCGATTTCTTCGGCTTCGGCGAGGCGACGGCGGAGGAATTGCGCGCGCTCGCGCGGGTGAGCTACTGACGGCGAAGCGCGGCGGAAATTAACATGATGTTGCGTAGCAGGCCCATTTTGTGGTTTGCGGTTAAGGGCCTGCTCTGACACTGTGCGGGCGTGGAAATCCAAGTCGCGGAACGGCGCCGAGGGGCGCCGCCGGGGAGGACAAACCGATGAAAAAAGCCTGGCTTGGCGCCGTCCTGGCGCTGGGAGTGATGACCGGCGCCGCCTCGGCGCAGTATCCCAACAAGGAAATCCAGGGGATCATCCAGTGGGGCGCCGGCGGCTCGACCGACGTCGTCAGCCGCTCGATCACTCCGCATGCCGAAGCGGTTCTGGGCGGCAAGGTCGTGCTGCAGAACGTCACCGGCGGCGTCGGCGCGATCGGCCTCAACAAGGCCGCTGACGCGGCGGGGGACGGCTACACGCTGCTCTACGGCGCCGAGAACCCGCTGCTCTACAAGGTGATGGGCCTCGGCCAGAAGGACTATTCGGACTTCGTGCCGGTCAACGTCATCGCCCGCGGCACGGCCATCCTCGTCGCCCGCAACGATGCGCCCTTCAACACCTTCCCGGAGATGCTGGCCTATATCAAGGCCAATCCGCGCGCCGTGAAGTTCGGCTCGACCGGCCCCGGCGGTCTGCCCTCGGTCATCACCGCGATGATCAACTCCAAGACGCCGATCCAGGTCACCGCCGTTCCCTATGACGGCGATGGTCCGGCGCTCACCGCGCTGCAGGGCGGGGCGATCGACGTCATGCCGGCCGTCGTCGGCGCGGCGATCGAGAACATCCGCGCCGGCCGCATCAAGGCGTTGACGATCATGGACACGGCCGCCCATCCGGCGCTGCCCAACATCAAGCCGATCACCGACACGCATCCCGAGTTCAAGCAGTACCTGCCCTGGGGTCCGTTCTTCGGCGTCTTCGTCAAGAAGGGAACGCCCGACGACGTCGTCAAGAAGCTCGTCGACTCCTTCGCCGCCGGGGCCAAGAACGCAGACTTCCTGAAGATGATGGAAGGCCGCGCCTTCACCATGCTCAACCTGTCGGGCAAGGATGCGGACGCCTTCCTCGGCAAGTGGCAGTCGACGACGGCCTGGCTGCTGCAGGACGCCGGCATGGCCAAGAACGCGCCGGACAAGCTCGGCATTCCCAAGCCCTGATCGCGGCCGGCCGCCGTGTCGCGCGACGCGGCGGCCGCCTTCGCAGTTCGCTCGTGACGATTTCAGCGTCGACCGCGCCACAAGACGCGGCCGCGCCCGGGGGAAGACGACCATGCGTGAAGGACACATCAGGCGGCCGGGCGAGGCGGTGTTCTCGATCCTGATGGCCGCGTTCAGCCTCTTCCTGCTCTGGAAGGCTATCGAGATCGACGGTTTTTCCGCACTGAGTTCCTCCGGCGCGCTGCCGATGGGCGCGGCCGCCACCATGGTGGTCAGCGCCGTCCTGATCGCCATGAAGACGCTGAAGAGCGAACCGGACAAGACCGAGACCTTTGCGGTCAACATCCTGCCGCGCGACGTCTGGACCGGCGTCGCGCTCATCATCGCCTATGCGGTGCTGCTGGTGCCGCTCGGCTTCCTGCCGACTTCGTTCCTGTTTCTCTTTGTGATGACCAAGGCGCTGTCCGGCCGCTCCTGGTTCTTCTGCCTGTGGACGTCGGCCGTCACGCTCGTCTCGATCTATCTTGTCTTCCGCGTCGTCTTTGCCGTGCTGATGCCGGAAGGCATCGTGCCCGAGGGCCAGATCCTCGCCTGGTTCGGCAAGCTCCTCTCGGGAGGAAAGTGACATGGCCGGCTTCTCCTCCTTCTTCACCCCCTTCATCGATCCGAAGCTCCTCTTCCTGATCGCCACGGGCACGTGGGCGGGCATCTACATCGGCGCCATTCCCGGCCTGTCGGTGACGATGGCGGTGTCGATCCTCATCTCCTTCACCTTTTCCTGGGACGTGCTGCCCGCCCTCGCGCTGATGGCCGGCATCTACATGGGCGGCGTCTATGGCGGCTCGCGCACCGCGATCCTGCTCAACATTCCCGGCGCGCCGGCGGCCATCGCCACCTCGCTGGACGGCTATCCGCTGGCGCAGAAAGGCCAGGCGGGCGAGGCGATCGGCATCACCACCACCGTCTCCTTCTTCGGCGGCATGCTCGGCATTCTCGTGCTCGCCACGGCCGCGCCGATCGTCTCCGAATTCGCCGTGCGCGTGCAGCCGCGCGATTACATGATGCTGGCGATCCTCGGCCTCCTGCTGGTCGGCTCGCTGTCGGGCGAGAGCCTGATCAAGGGCGTCTTCGCCGGCGCCTTCGGCCTGCTGATCGGCACGGTCGGCATGGACCCGCTCACCGTCGCCGACCGGTTCACCTTCGGCTTCGACGCGCTGCGCGGCGGCATCTCCTTCGTCGCAGTGATGATCGGCATGTTCGGCATCTCCGAGGCGCTGGTGCAGCTGCACGACGTGCACAAGGAGGCCGTGCGCCAGAACATCAGCAAGATCGTCCCGTCCTGGGCGACGATCCTCAAGCACATGCCGCTGTCGCTGCGCTGCTCGACCATCGGCGTCATCATCGGCGCGCTGCCCGGCACCGGCGGCGACATCGCCGCGCTGATGGCCTATGACCACGCCAAGCGCACCGTGAAGAATCCCGAGGTGCCGTTCGGCCAGGGCGCGATCGAGGGCCTCGTCGCCCCCGAGACCGCCAACAACGCGGCGGTCGGCGGCGCCTACATCCCGATGATGACGCTCGGCATTCCCGGCGACTCCGTCACCGCGATCATGATCGGCGCGCTGTTCATCCACGGCCTCAATCCCGGCCCGATGCTGATGATCGATAAGCCGGACATGTTCTGGTACATCGTCGGCTCGCTGACGCTCGGCACGATCTTCATGCTGATCTTCGGCCTCACCGGCATCCGCTTCTTCGTGAAAGTGGTGGAGATGCCGCGCACCGTGCTGCTGCCGATGATCATCCTGCTGTCGATCGTCGGCGCCTATGCGGTCAACAATTCTCTGACCGACGTCTACTGGACGCTCGCCTTCGGCGTGCTCGGCTACTTCATGAAGTGTTACGGCTATCAGCTGGGCCCGGTGATCCTCGGCGTCATCCTGTCGCGTCTGCTCGACGACAACTGGCGGCGCGCCATCATCTCCGATCAGGAGAGCCTGTGGCTCTTGCTGAAAGGCACGCTGATGAGTCCGCTGTCGATCGTGCTGTTCGGCTCGATCATCTTCCTCCTGGTGTCGAAGACGGCGCTGTGGAAGCGGCTTTTCACACGCGCCGCGTGAACCGCCGCTGGCGCAAGGAGACGACCATGGACTTCCTGCTCAGCGACGAGCAGCGCATGCTGATCGACACTGTGCGCGGCTTCATCGCCACGGAACTCGCCCCGCTCGAGGAAGAGGTCGAGACGAACGGCGCGCTCTCGCCGGACAAGGCGCGCGCCATCCACGAGAAGGCCAGGGCGCTCGGCCTTTATGCGATGAACATTCCGGAGGAGCATGGCGGCGGCGGCCTCTGCGCCGTCGATCACATGCTGGTCGAGGAGCAGTTCGGCCACACCACCGACATTCTGATCCGCCGCGCCTTCGGCAATGTCTACGAGATGCTGCTCGAGTGCCGCGGCGAGCAGGTCGAGCGCTGGCTGCGCCCCTGCGTGCGCGGCGAACGCGTCTGCTCGATCGCCATCACAGAGCCGGGCGCGGGCTCGGACGCAGCGGGCATCCGCACCCGCGCCCTGCGCGACGGCGCCGGCTGGCGCCTCACCGGGTCGAAGCATTTCATTTCGGACGGACTCGTTTCGGACTTCTTCCTCGTCACCGCCGTCACCGATCCCTCGGCGGGGGCGCGCGGCATCTCGATGTTCCTCGTCGACAAGGGCCTGCCCGGGTTCGCGATCGGCCGCGACCAGCCGATGATGGGTCTGCGCGGCACCAGCCATGTCGAACTGTCCTTCGACGAGACGCCGCTCGAGCCGGTCGCGCTGCTCGGGGCGGAGGGGCAGGGGCTGCGCCTCGCGCTGACGACGCTCGGCCGCGTCCGCCTCGCCCAGGTCGGCGCCCGCGCCGTCGGCAAGGCGACGCATGTCCTCGCACTGACCATCGACTACGCCCGCGAACGAAAGCAGTTCGGTCAGGCGCTCGGCGATTTTCAGATGGTGCAGCAGATGATCGCCGACTCGATCATCGAGGTGAACTGCGCGCGCCTGCTGCTGCTGCGCGCCGCCGCCGAACTCGACGCGGGACGCGACGGGCGCGATCTCATCGCCATGGTGAAAGTCAACGCCGCCGAGACGCTCGGCCGCGTCGTCGATCGCGCCGTGCAGATCTTCGGCGGCATGGGCTTTTGCAAGGATCTGCCGATCGAGCGCTATTATCGCGACGCGCGCATCTACCGCATCTTCGACGGCGCCTCCGAAATCCATCGCTTCACCATCGCCCGCAACGCGATGAAGCAGGGCGCGGCGCTCTACGACATCGGCGCCTGAGCGCGCCTCAGCCGACAGGCTTGCGCGCCAGATAGCGCCCCTCGCCGCGCGCCCCGCGGAAGACGCCGTCGACGACGGCGATCGCGCCGCGCCGGATCGTCGCCACCGGCCAGCCCGTCAGCTCCATGCCGGCGAACGGATTGTAGCCGATCGGCCCGAAATGGCTGTCGACCGTCATGCTGCGCCGCGTTTGCGGGTCGATGACGACGAGATCGGCGTCGGCGCCCGGCGCGATGGCGCCCTTCTGCGGGGCGAGGCCGAACAGCTTGGCCGTCTCGCCCGCCCACGCCTCGCAAAACCGCTCCAGCGTGAGGCGGCCGGAGGCGACGCCGAGCGTCCACAGCAGCGGCAACCGCGCCTCGACGCCCGGCATGCCGTTGGCGATCGTGTCGAACCGCGCCTTGCCGAGCGCCTTCGCCTCGGCGCTGTAGGAGGCGTCGTCCGACGTGACGATCGCCAGCGCGCCCTCGGCGAGGCCGGCCCAGATCATGTCCTGGTTGGCCTTGTCGCGCAGCGGCGGGCTGGCGACGAAGAGATGGCCGTCGACGCGATCATAAACCTCGTCGGTCAGCGCCAGATAATGCGTGCAGGTCTCAGCGCTGACCGACTGACCGCGCGCCCGGGCGGCCGCGACGAGCGCAACCGCCGGACCCGAATTGAGATGAAAGATGTGGATCGGACAATCAGCCTGCGCGCCGAACAGGATGGCGCGCTGCACCGCCTCGGTCTCCGAGATCGTCGGACGCGTCGCCGCATGAAAGCGCGGCGCGACGTCGCCGCGCGCCAGCGCCCGCGCGATCGCCGTGTCGATGATCGATGCATTCTCGGCGTGCAGGATGACGCCGCCGCCGGCGCGTCCCGCCGCGTGCATCAGTTCGAGCAGCGGCCCGTCCTCGAGCATCAGCTTCTCGGAGCGATAGATCGTGTAGACCTTGAAGGTCGAGGCGCCGCCGGCGACAAGCCCGTCGATCTCGGCGAGCGAGGCGTCATTCACGTCGGTGACGATGGGGTGAAGGCCATAGTCGCAGGCGACCTCGCCATCGGCTTTCGAGCGACGGAAGGCGAGCCCGTCGGCGATCGAGCGACCCTGCCGCTGCAGCGCGAAGTCGATGAAGGTCGTCACGCCCCCGCGCAGCGCCGCGACCGAGCCGGAAAAGAAATCATAGACGCTGCGCTGGCCCATGAAATTCATCAGGAAATGCACATGCGGATCGATGCCGCCCGGCAGCACGACGCGATCGCGCGCCTCGACGGTCTGTGCGCCGCGTCCTGCGCCGGGCGCGACGATGTCGAGGATCCGCCCGTCGCCGATCAACACATCGGCCGTCGCAGCGCCTTGCGGCGTGACAACTGTTCCGTTGGCGACGACCAGATCGACGGCCATGGCGGACTCCGGACTTTACCGCAGCAGTTCGCGCGAGATGACGATGCGCAGGATTTCCGACGTGCCGCCGCCGATCTCCGCGAGCTTGGAATCGCGATAGTGACGCTGCATGTCGTATTCCATGAGATAGCCCCATCCGCCCATGATGCGCATGCCGTTGAGCGCGGCGCGGACATAGGTTTCGGACGAGGCGAGATTGGCCATCGCGCTCTGCTTGTTGTTCGGCACGCCGCGGTCGACGAGATTGGCGCTGCGCCAAAGCATCAGCCGCGCCGCGTCGATCTCCATGTCCATGTCGGCGAGTTTCTGGCGGATCAGCTGGAAATCGGCGATCTTCTGGCCGAACTGCTCGCGCTGCTTGGCGTAGGCGATCGCCTTGTCGAGGCAGGATTGCGCCGCCCCGACATTCACCGCCGACAGGCAGCACCGCTCGTAATCGAGCGTCTTCAGCACGTTGCGCCAGCCCTTGTTGACCGCGCCGACGATCGCGTCCGCCGGCAGGCGCACGTCGGTGAGAAAGATTTCGTTGAGATCCATCGGTTTCAGGCCCAGCTTCTTCAACCGGCGGATGTCGACGCCCGGCGTCTTCGCGTCGAGCAGGAACATGGTGATGCCGTCATGCTTGGGCGCCTGCGCGTCGCTGCGCGCCATCATCAGGATGTAGTCGGCGATCTGCGCGCAGGAGCAGAACATCTTCTGCCCGTTGATGACCCATTCATCGCCCTCGCGGACGGCGCGGGTGCGCAGCGAGGCGGCGTCCGAGCCGGAATTGGGCTCCGACAGCGAGAAGGCGAAGCGCAATTCGCCGCGCGCCAGTTTGGGCAGCAGCGCCTTTTTCTGCGCCTCCGTGCCGAAGTGCTGCAACGCGTCGGCGGCGATGATGATCGAGGTGTAATAGATGTTCGCCGCCGCCTCGAAATGCCAGGCGAGCTCCTCGAGGAAGACGCAGATGTCAGCGCAGCTGCCGCCCGATCCGCCATACTCCTCGGCGATCGGCAGGCCGAGCCAGCCGCCGGCGGCGAGCTTTTCGAACAGTTCGCGCGGATAACGCTCTTCCTCGTCGCAGGCCCGCACATACTCCGGCTTGCATTCGGCGAGGAGCAAGGCGCGCAGCTGGTCGCGCATCGCCTTCTGGTCGTCGGTCAGTTCGAAGTTCATGGCCTCACTCCCCGCGCCAGCGCGGCGGGCGCTTCTCTGCGAAGGCGCGCGCGCCTTCATGATAGTCGCTGGAGGCGCGGGCGCGCAGATGCAGCGGCCGACGCTCCTCCTTGATGATTCGGAACGCCTCTTCGTCGCTCTTCGTCTCCAGCGCGCGCGTCAGATCGAGATAGGCGGCGACGGCGAGCGGCGCGGCGGCGACGATCTGCTGCGCCATGTCGCGCGCGGTCTGCATCAGCGCCTCGCGCGCCACGATGCGGTTGACGAAGCCGAGACGCAGCCCTTCCTCCGCCGTCAGCCGTCGTCCGGTGAGGAACAGATCATGCGCGACGTTGAGCGGCAGCTTGCGTTGCGCCCGCCACAGCCCGCCCGCCTCCGGCACGAAGCCGCGATGCAACTCGGGCAAGCCGAATTCGGCATGCGGCGCGGCGATCACCAGCGGCGCCATCAGCGCCAGTTCGAAGCCGCCGCCGACGGCAAGCCCGTTCACCGCGCAGATGAAGGGCTTTGTGAGATCGAAGCGCCGCAGCCCCATGAAGCCGCGCGGCCCGAAATCCTCGCTGTCGCCGCCCGAGGCGACGGACTTCAGATCCCATCCGCCCGAGAAGATGCGGTCGCCCGTCGCCGTGACGATGGCGCAGCGCAGAGTCTTGTCCGTCTCGAGCCGCGTGAAGGCGGCGTCGAGATCGAAACTCGCCTGCCGGTCGAAGGCGTGGGCCGGCGGGTGGTCGAAGGTGATCTCGAGGATGGGCCCGTTCGCCTCGACGCGGATGCGGGAGGTGGCGCTCATGGCTGCTTCGTCAAGCGCCTGCTCGCGGCGTCAAGCCCGGCCATGACGATGTCGGTGCGAAGCCGCCTCATCCGCGAAACTCCCGCAGCACGTCCTTCGAGATGATGTCGCGATGAATTTCCGACGTTCCTTCCCAGATGCGCTCGACGCGCGCGTCGCGCCAGAAGCGCTCGAGCGGCATGTCGCGCGTCAGACCCATGCCGCCGAACATCTGCAACGCCTCGTCGGTGACGCGGCCCGCCATCTCCGAGCCGAACAGATTGACCTGCGAGGCCTCGCGCTGGGTGATCGTTCCGGCGTCCATCTTCGCCGCCGCGTCCGCCACCATCAGCCGCGTCGCATGAATGTTCATCGCCATGTCGGCGAGCTTGAAGGCGGTTCCCTGGAAGGCGCCGATCGCCTGGCCGAAGGCCTTGCGCTGGTTGGCGTATCGCGCCGCCATTTCCATCGCCCGCTCGGCGAGGCCGACGCAATTGGCCGCCAGCATCACACGGCCGGAAAAGATCCAGTTCTTGGCGAGCGCGAAGCCGCCGCCCTCCACGCCCAGCACATTGCGCGCCGGCACGCGCACATTGTCATAGGCGATGATGCAGGACTTCATGCCGCGATTGGAGACGATGTCGAGCGGCGTGACGCTCACCCCTTTCGTCGCCTTGTCGACGAGGATCGCGGTGATGCGCTTCTGCGGCCCCTTTGGCGTCTCGTCGACGCCGGTGACGCAAAAGGTGATGATGTAGTCGGCGCGCAGCGCCATGGTGATGAACTGCTTGACGCCGTCGATGACGTAGTCGTCGCCGTCGCGGCGCGCCCGCGTGACGATCGCCCGCGCGTCTGATCCTGCGCCGGGTTCGGTCAGCGCGAAGCACTCCCAGCGTTCGCCGCGGATCGTCGGCTTCAGATAAGTCTCGATCTGGTCGCCGGCGCAGCCCTTGAGGATCGGCGCCGGGCGATTGCAGATCGACGACAGGGCGCGCGACACGCGGCCGAACTCGATCTCGGCGACGGCGCGATGGCGCGCGTCGAGCCCGCCGCCGCCATGCTCGGCCGGCATGTTGAGCGCATACCAGCCGGCGCGGATCGCCTTCTGCTGGATGTCGCGGAACAGGTCGTCCGGCACGCTGTCGCGCGCCTCGATCGTCGCCTCGTGGGGCGCGAGCTCGGCGGCCACGAAGGCGCGGAGACCCTCGGCGATGAGGCGCTGTTCGTCGGTCGCTGCAAGGTCGGTGCGCGGGTCTGGCGTCAAGGGCGTTTCATTTGCAAAAACGGCGTTTTGTAGGCTGGCGCGGAGCCCCGCGCGAGTCAACCGAGTCGAATGCAGATCAGCCTTCTCGTTTTACTATGTGAGACGCTGTTGCAAGGAGTCGTCCGGTGCGTCATCCTTGCCCTTGTCCGGTCCGGGGAAGGCGCGTGCCGCTCGATGCCCAAAATTTGAGCCGTCTGCAGCTGTCGCGGCGCGGCGCGTCGGTCGATCCGCGGGAGGTCATGCTCTATGCGTTGGCGATCGGCGCCGGCCAGACGGGCGAGGCCGCCGATCTTCCCTTCGTCTATGAGAGCGGTCTCGTCGTTGCGCCGAGCTTCGCCGTCACGCTCGCCTTTGACGATTCCTGGATCGACGGCGCCGGGATCGATCTGGCGCAGGTGCTGCATGGCGGGCTCGACGTCGCCTTCGACGCGCCGCTCGCGCCATCTGGGGACGTGGAGATCGCCCCGGCCATCGTCGGCCTCGACGACAAAGGCCCCGGCAAAGGCGCGATCATCTTGCAGGAGACGCGGATCGCCCAGAATGGCGCGCTGCGCGCCGTCGTCACGTCGAGCCTGTTCGTGCGCGGCGGCGGCGGCTTCGGCGGCTCGACCGGCCGTCCGGCGCAGCTGTTCCGCACGCCGGACCGGCCGCCTGACGCCATGCGCGAAATCGCCACAGCCGCCAATCAGGCGCTGCTCTTTCGCCTGCTCGGCGATCGCAATCCGTTGCATGTCGATCCCGCCGCCGCCCGCGCCGCCGGATTCGACCGGCCGATCCTGCATGGCGCCTGCACTTTCGGCGTCGCCTGCCTGGCCGTGTTGCGCGAGGTCTGCGGCCTCGATCCGGCGCGGCTGAAGCGCGTTGCGGCGCGTTTCGCCGGCGTCGTCTATCCGGGCGAGACGCTGCTCTTTTCCTTCTGGCGCGAGGGCGCGACGCTCGCCTTCCGCGCGCAGACGCGCGAACGCGCCGCGCCCGCGCTCGAGGGCGGGCTGGCCGAATTTTCATCCTGAGGCGGGACATGAAGGACTGGTCCAACACCTGCGCCATCGTCACGGCGGGCGCCGCCGGCATCGGCCTCGAGATCGCGCGCGCGCTGCGCGGCGCCGGCGCGCGCCTTGCCATCTGTGATGTCGACGAGGCCGCGCTCGCCGCGGCCCGCGCCGCGCTGCCCGGCGTCTTCGCCGCGCCCTGCGACGTCGCCGACCCGGATCAGGCCTCGCGCTTCGTCGACGAGGCGGCGCGCGCCATGGGCGGGCTCGACATTCTCGTCAACAATGCCGGCATTGCAGGCCCCGCCGCGCCGCTCGAGGAGATCGCGGTCGAGGACTGGCGGCGCACGATGCGCGTCAATGTCGACGGCCAGTTCTTCATCGCCCGCGCCGCCATCCCGCATCTGAAAAAGCGCGGCGGCGGCGCCATCGTCTGCATGGCCTCGGTCGCCGGCAAATACGCGTTTCCCCTGCGCACGCCCTACGCCGCCTCGAAGGCGGCGGTGATTTCGCTCGCCCGCAGCCTGTCGGTCGAGCTCGGCCCGCACAGGATCCGCGTCAACGCCATCGCCCCCGGCGTCGTCGCCGGCGACCGCATCCGCCGCGTCTTCACCGATCGGGCGAAAACGCGCGGTATTTCCTACGACGAGATGCAGGCGATCGCGCTGCGCGCCGTGTCGCTGAAGACCATGGTCGAGCCGCAGGAGATCGCCGATCTCGTGATGTATCTGTGCGGCCCCTCCGGCCGCGCCATCACCGGCCAGGTCATGTCGATCTGCGGCGGCCTCGAATATACGGAGTGACGCGCGTCATGGCGAAGGCCTCGAAAGTCATCATCACCTGCGCGGTGACCGGCGCGACGCACACGCCCACCATGTCGCCGCATCTGCCCGTCACGCCCGATGCGATCATCGATCAGGCGGCACAGGCGGCCGAGGCCGGCGCGGCCATCCTGCATCTGCATGCGCGCGACCCCGAAACCCGCCGCCCGACGGGTGATCTCGATGTCTGGATGCGCATCCTCAAGACGCTGAAGCAGCGCACCGGCGCCGTGCTCAACATGACGACCGGCGGCTCGACCTTCATGTCGATCGAGGAGCGTCTGCGCCCGCCGCTCACGGCTGCGCCGGAGCTGACCTCCTGCAACATGGGCTCGATGAATTTCGGCGCCTATATGATGAAGGACAAATACAAGGGCCAGTGGAAATACGACTGGGAGGAGGACTGGCTCGAGGCCAGCCGCGGCGCGATCTTCCGCAACACCTTCGCCGACATCGAGACCATTCTCGACAAGCTCGGCGCGCTCGGCACGCGCTTCGAGTTCGAATGCTACGATGTCGGACACCTCTACAATCTGGCGCATTTCGTCGATCGCGGCCTCGTTCGCCTGCCGATGTTCGTGCAGCTGATCTTCGGCACGCTCGGCGGCATCGGCGCCGATCCGGAAAATCTCGTCTTCATGAAGAAGACCGCCGACAAACTGTTCGGCGACAAGTATCGCTGGTCGGTGCTTGCCGGCGGGCGCCACCAGATGAACATGGCGACCATGGCCGCCACCATGGGCGGCAATGTCCGCGTCGGCCTCGAGGATTCGCTTTACGCCGGCAAGGGCCGGCTCGCGACGTCGAACGCCGAACAGGTGCGCATGATCCGGGGCATTCTCGAAAGCCTCTCGCTGGAGATCGCCACGCCCGACGAGGCGCGCGAGATGCTCGGCCTGAAAGGCGCCGGCGCCGTTGCGTTCTGACGCCGGCTCACGCCGGCCGGTTGAGCAGCACGACGACGTGATCGCCGCTGGTGATCAGCATCCCGTCCTCGCGAATCAGCCGGCCTCGCTCGGTCGCGATCCCGCGCCCCGGCTTTGACGAGGGCCTGCGATCGACGAATTCCAGCGCGAGCCGCACCCGGTCGCCGGGCTCGAGCGGCGCGTGAAAGCGCACCTTGTCCCATCCGAGCGAGGCGACGACGCTGGTCTCGAAGCAGCCGAGCTCCGCCTTCAGCCCCTCGATCAGGGCGAGGCCGAACAGGCCATGCGCGATGCGCCCGCGGAATCCGGCGCGACGCGCGAAGTCGTCATCCATATGGACGGGATGGCGCTCGCCGGTCAGCGCGGCGTAGGCGTCGATGTCCGCGAGCGTGATTTCGCGCAATCCGCTTTCGAGCACGCGTCCGGGCTCGAAATCCTCGAACCAGATCTGCGCCGTCATGTCCGCTCCTTCGCCCATTCGCGATCCTGAAGCGATCGCCAGTCGATCTTGTTGGAGCCCGAGCGCGGCAGGCTCGCCACGAACTCGATGCGGCGCGGGACCTTGTAGGCGGCCATGACGCTGCGCGCCCAGGCGATCAGCGCCTCCGCCTCGACGCTGGCGCCGGCGCGCGGCACCACGAAGGCCTTCACCATCTCGCCGCGCTGCGCGTCTGGCGCGGCGACGACGCAGCATTCCTGCACGGCGGGATGGCGATGCAGCGTCGCCTCGCAGTCGGCCGGCGACACCTTGTATCCGCCGACATTGATCATCCGCTTCAGCCGGTCGACGATGAAATAGTAGCCGTCCTCGTCGACGAAGCCGAGATCGCCGGTGCGCAGCCAGCGCCGGCCCCCGCGCGTGAAGATCGCTTCGGCGTCGGCCTCCGCCTGTCGCCAGTAGCCGCGCATGATCTGCGGCCCGGCGACGACGATCTCCCCGACCTCGCCCTGCGCCAGCTCGGCCAGCGTCCGCGGATCGACGATGCGCGCCTGCGTCTCGTGAATCGGAATGCCGAGGCACTGCCGCTTCGGCCGGTCGGGCGGGTTGATATGCGTCGGCGCAATCGTCTCGCTCATCCCGTAGCCCTCGACATAGGGCAGGCCGTAGCGCCGTTGCAGTTCCTCGGCGACGGCCGCCGGCATCGACGAGCCGCCGCCGGTGATGAAGCGCAGCGGCGCGAAAGCGCGCGCATCGAAATTCGGCGCGGCGAGCACGTCGATCACCATCGGCGGCGCGGCGCTCCAGCCGGTGACGCCATGCGCCAGGAACAGCGGCGAGACAAGATCGCGATCCCACCGCGTCATCAGCACCAGCGTCGCGCCGGCGGCGAGGCCGCCATTCATCGAGAACTGCATGCCGGCGACATGGAACAGCGGCATGAAGGCGGTCAGCACCGCATCCGCGCCATAGCGATACCATTCGGCCTGCGCCATCGCCGTGAACACGACGTTGGAATGGGGATGCATGCAGCCCTTGGGCCGGCCCGTCGTGCCGGAGGTGTAGGGCATCACGCACAGATCATCGGGGCCGACCATGTCGGGCGGCGCCGGCGCGTCGCACGCCAGCGCCTCGCGCCAGGCGACGCACCCCTTCGGCAAGACGTCGGGAACGACGCTGTCCAAGGCTTCGCGCGGCAGCCGGAAGGGCGGCGGATCGGGAGTCTCGTCCCGATAGCCGGCGACGATCACGGCAAGATCGCCGCCGACGAGCGGGCGCACGCGCTCGAACAATTCACCGCCGACGAACAGGATGCGCGCGCCGCTGTCGGCGATCAGCCAGGCGACATCGTCGGTCAGGCTCATCGGATTGACTGGCGCGACGACGCCGCCGGCGCGAAGGATCGCCTGATAGGCGATGACGAAATTCGGCGAATTCTGCATGAGGATCAGCACGCGATCGCCGCGCTTCAGTCCCGCCTCGTGATGCAGGAAGGCGGCGAGCCGTTCGATCCAAGCCATGAGATCGCGGTAGGTGATCGTCGCCCCGTAGAAGGCGAGCGCGACGCGCTCGGGGGCGCGCGCTGCGGCGCGGCGCAAGGCCTCGTTCATCGTCGCCGGCAGGTTGGTGATGTGGCGCGGAACGTCGCGCGGCCAGAACCGGTCGTCGCGTCCGCTCATGGCCGCGCCTCGCCGAGTGGAAAGTGACAGCGCGCGCTGCGGTCCGGCGCAACCGCGCGCAGCGCCGGCGGCTCGACCGCGCAGCGCGGCTGCTCGATCGGGCAGCGCCCGCAGAAGCGGCAGGCGTTGGGATCGGGATCGATCGGGCTGCGCGGCTCGCCGTCGAGCCGCTCGCGCGGACCGCGCGCAGCGCCGGGCAGACGCGGGATCGCCGAGATCAGCGCCCGCGTATAGGGATGGCGCGGCTCCTCGAACACCTGCTGCGCTGGCCCCGTCTCGACGATCTGGCCGAGATACATCACCGCGATTCGCTCGCAGAGGAGTCGCACGACGTTGAGATCGTGGCTGACGAACAGCAGCGACAGCTGCGTCTCGCGTCGCAGTCGCGCCAGCAGCCGCAGCACCAGAGCCTGCACCGAGACATCGAGCGCCGAGGTGGGCTCGTCGAGCACCAGCAGCGCCGGCTCGACCACCATCGCCCGCGCGATGCCGACCCGCGCCTTCTGCCCGCCCGACAATTGATGCGGAAAGCGGTCGAGCAACTCGGCGCCGAGTCCGACCTGCTCGGCCGCGCGCGCGACGCGCGCCTCGATGTCGGCGCGGCTTCCGCCGATCAGTTGGCGCGCCGGATCGGCGATCGCCTGCCGCGCCGTGAAGGCGGGGCTGAGACTGTCGGTCGGATCCTGAAACACCATCTGGATGCGCCGCCGCGCCGGCGCGCGGGCGAAATCGCGCGCCGCGATCGCATGGATCGGCGCTCCCTCGAGCAGGATTTCGCCTGCGTCGGCGTCGATCAGCCGCGCGATCAGCCGCGCCAGCGTGGATTTGCCGCAGCCCGACTCGCCGACGAGCCCGAGCGCCTCGCCGCGTCCGATGACGAGATCGACGCCCTCGACCGCCGCGAGCCGCGCGCCGCCGCCGCGCCCGAGCCAGCGCGCCAGCCCGCCTTGCGCGCCGATGACGAAGCTCCTGCCGAGCCCGCGCGTCTCCAGCAGCGCCGTCATGTCGGATGCCGGCAGGCGACGCGGTGGTCGGGACCGCAAGGCTCGAGCCGCAGCGACGGCGCCGCGCAGTCCGCCGCGCGGCGCTCGCAGCGTTCGGCGAAGCGGCAGGGCGGAAGATCGTCGCGCCTGAGATCAGGCAGCGCGCCGGCGATCGGCGTCAGCGCCTCGATCGTCGCCGCGCCCGACGGCGCGCTCGCCAGCAGGCGGCCCGTATAAGGATGGCGCGGCGCGCCGAACAGCTCGGCGACAGGCGCCGTCTCGACCACATGGCCGGCATGCATCACGACGATGCGTTCGCAATATTCGGCGGCGAGGGCGAGATCATGGGTGATCAGCACCGCGCTCGCCCCGTTGGCGCGCGCCGCCTCGCGCAACAGGTCCATCACAACGGCCTGCGTCGTCACGTCGAGCCCTGTCGTCGGCTCGTCGGCGATCAGCAGTTTGGGACGGCAGGCGAGCGCCATGGCGATGCCGACGCGCTGGCACATGCCGCCGGAAAGTTCATGCGGCAGGGCGCGGGCGCGACGCTCGGGATCGGCGATGCGCACCTGCCGGAGCGCATCCAGCGTGCGCGCCTCGATCTCGGCGCGGCCGGCGGCGGCGTGCCGCGCCAGCACGTCGGCGATCTGCCGACCGACGGGACGAATCGGATTGAGCGCGGCGCGCGGGTTCTGGAACACCATCGAGATGTCGCGGCCGCGCAGCTCGTCGAGTTCGCGGCGCGGCAATGTCAGCAGGTCGCGCCCGGCGAAGACCGCGCGGCCCGAGGCGATGCGCGCCGAGGCGTCGAGCAGGCCCATCGCCGCATAGGCGGTGACCGACTTGCCCGAGCCCGATTCGCCGACGAGGCCGACCATCTCGCCCGCGCGCACCTCGAAACTGACGCCCTCCAGCGCGCGCACGGTTCCGCGGCGCGTCGCGAAGGACAGCGTCAGATCCTCGATCGTCAGCAGCGGCGCGCTCATGTGCGGCTTCTCGGATCGACGATGTCGCGCAGCGCGTCGCCGAGCAGGTTGAAGGCGAACACCGCGATCATCAGCGCAAGTCCCGGAAAGACCGAGAGCCACCAGCGTCCCGAGATGATGAACTGCGCGCCTTCGGCGACCATGATGCCCCATTCCGGCGTCGGCGCGCGCACGCCGAGGCCGATGAAGGACAGGCCGGCCGCGTTCAGCACCGCCCAGCCGAGATTGAGCGAGGCCTGCACGATCAGCGGCGGCGCGATGTTCGGCAGAAGGAACACGCGCAGGATGCGCAGATGCCCCGAGCCGCCGACGCGCGCCGCCTCGACATAGCCGAGATGGCGGCGCATCTGCGTCTCGGCGCGCGCGAGGCGAATGTAGAAGGGCAGGTTGATCACCGCCGTGGCGATGACGACGCTCGACACCGAATTGCCGAGCGCGGCGACCATCGCCATGGCCAGCACGAACAGCGGAAAGGCCATCAGCACGTCGACGACGCGCCCGACAGCGGCGTCGGCGAAGCCGCCGAAATAACCCGTCGCCGCGCCGATCGCCGCGCCGATCGCCAGCGACAACGCCACCGCCGCAAAGGCGATGGCGAGGTCGAGCCGCGTCGCGACGACGACGCGCGAGAACACGTCGCGGCCGAGCTGGTCGGTGCCGAACCAGTGCGCAGCAGAGGGCGGGCGCAGCGCCAGGCTCGTATTGGTGGCGAGCGGATCGTAGGGCGCCAGCGCCGGGCCGAACAGCGCCGCGCCGAAGAGCAGCGCCAGCAGCGCCAGCGCCGCCAGGCTGACCGGATTGGCGCGCAGCACATAGGCCGCCGTCGCGAGCCGCTCACGCATGGCCGAACAGGCCCGTGCGCGGATCGGCGATCGAATAGGCGATGTCGACGATCAGGTTGATCGCCACGAAGATCGCCGCCATCGCCAGCATGAAGCCCTGCACCGGCGCATAGTCGAGCCCGATCAGCGCATCGAGCGCATAGGAGCCGATGCCCGGCCAGGCGAAGACGCGCTCGACCAGCACATTGGCGCCGAGCATGTAGGAGAACACCATGCCGAGCGTGGTGATGATCGGCAGCAGCGCGTTTCGCAGCGCATAGGTCACGACGATCGTACGCCATTTGAGGCCGTTGGCCCGCGCCGTGCGCACGAAGTCCGAGCCGAGCGAGGCGATCATGGCCGCCCGCGTCATGCGGGCGAGCGGCGCCAGCGCGAAGATCGCCATCGTCGCAGCGGGCAGGATCAGCTGCCGCGCCGCCGAGACGAAGACCTCGCCGTTGCGCGCCGCCAGCGCGTCGATCAGCAGGAAGCCGGTCAGCCTCGGCGGGGCGGTCGCGAACGGATCGAGCCGCCCCATCGGCTCGGGCGCGACGCCGGCGAGATAGTAGAACAGGTAGATGAGCAGGAGCCCGGTGACGAAGGTCGGCAGCGACACGCCGGCCGTCGCGATCAGCCGGCACAGATGATCGACGAGCGAACCGGGCCGCAGCGCCGCCGCGACGCCGAGCGGTATCGCCACCGCAACCGCGAGCGCGAAGGCGACGATCGTCAGTTCGGCCGAGGCGGGCAGGCGCTGCAACAGGTCCGTCAGCACCGGCTGGCCCGTGGTGATCGACTGGCCGAGATCGCCGCGCAGCAGCGCCCCGACATAGATGACGAACTGACGCCACAGCGGCTGGTCGAGGCCGAGCTTCTGGCGCACGGCCTCGATCGTCGCCGCGTCCGCGGACGGGCTCGAGGTGAAGAACACCGCCGGATCGCCCGGCAGGATTCGCGTCAGCACGAAGGTGGCGACGACGACTCCGGCCAGCGTCGGGACGACGCCGAGCAGGCGGCGCAGCAGGACGTTCATCGCCGCCTCGCCGCGGTCCCGCTCACACGCGCTTGAGGGTGCGCAGCTCCAGCTGGCGGTGGAACTGGTACTTGTAGCCGTCCACCGACTTCTGCATGCCGGTGTCGAGCGTCGGTTGCCAGAGCAGGATGATCGGAACCTCGTCCTTGGCGAGATGGATCATGCGGCGCACATCCTTCTCGTAGACAGCCTGATCCGGCTCGTAGCGCGTCTTGTCGACGAGGCCGGCGAATTCGGCGTTGGAATAGCTGCCGAAGTTCCAGCGCGTCGGCCCGTGATAGAAGATGCGGAAGAAATAGTCCGGATCGGCGAGATAGGCGGCCGAGGCCTCGAAGAAGAAGGGAACCTCCTTCTTCTGCAGCATCGTGCCGAGCTGTCCGGCCGGCGCCTTGACGATCGTCACCTTGACGCCGATCTTGCCGAGCGCCTCCTGCACCAGCAGCGACAGCGGCTCTGCGATCGTCGCCATCGACAGTTCGAAGGTGAAGGTCGTCTCGAAGCCGCCCGCGAGCCCCGCCTCGGCGAGCAGCGCCTTCGCCTTGTCGAGGTCGGTGTCGTAGCCGAGCGGTTGCGGGAACTCGGTCGTCTCCGGCGCGCCCGGCTTGCCGCCGAAGAGCGGCCGGCCGCGGCCGAACAGCGCCGCCTCGAACATCTGCTTGTAGGGCAGGGTGTAGGCGATCGCCTGCCGCACCTTGACGTTGTCGAAGGGCTTGATGGCGTTGTTCATGCCGATGAACTGGAAGGCGCCCGCCATCGGCACGCCGACTACCTTCAGCTTGTCGTCCTTCGACAAGCTGACCGCGTCGACCGGCGGCACGTCCTGCACGATGTCGGCATCGCCGCGCTCCAGCGAGGAGCGCCGCGACTGAGCCGCCGGCACGAACTGCCAGAGGATGCGGCGATAGCCGGGCAGCGGGCCGTTGGTCCAGGCGTCGTTGCGCGACAGCTGCAGGCTCTGCCCCGGCTGGAACGAGTCGAGCTTGAACGGGCCGCCGCCGGCGACATTGCTCTTCAGCCACTCCGCCGCCCAGGGGTCCTGCGCCGTGGCGTTCTGCTTCGCCACCTTCGAATTGTAGATGACCGGATAGGTGAGCGCGAGATTGGGCAGCGTCAGCCGGTCGGGCTTGGGCGTCGTCACCTTGATCGTGTGCGCGTCGATGATCTCGAACTGCGCCGGATCGGTCATCGAGCCGGTGGCGAATTGCGGTTTGCCCACCGGCAGGCTGACGACGCGGTCGAGCGACCACTTCACGTCTTCCGCGGTCACAGGCGAACCGTCATGGAAGACGGCGTTCCTGCGCAGGTGGAAGGTGATGCTGCGCTTGTCGTCCGACACCTGCCAGCGCTCGGCGAGTTCCCCCTCGAGGGCGAAATAGTCGTAATAGAGCGTGCCGCCGGGGCCCGGCTTGGAAGTGAAGCGCACCAGCCGGTCGTACACGTTCCACGTCGCCTGGATCGAGTTTCGGTTCACCCCGACGCCGATGATGTCGAGCGAGTTCGGTCCCGCCTCGCTGAGGATGCGCAGGCTCTCGGCCCGCGTCTGCGCCTGACCGAAGCGCGCGGGCAGCACGCCCATCGCCGCCGTTCCGCCCATCAACGCCATAAAATCCCGACGACGCATCTCGGCGCTCCCCTGTTCGGCCCGCCCGCGCGTGGGGCGTGGCGGGCGGCTCCCGCTAAGGCTCGATAGATGCAACCGCGTTTCTGGATTCAAAACAAGTCACTTTTGCGCGCCGTCCCGCCCGCCCGGCAGGCGCCGGCGGGCGGACCGGGGCCGGCCGCTTCGCGTCGAGGGGTTGATGATGCAGTCGGTCAGCCCGCGCCGCGGCCGAGCGCCGTCGACAGGGCGGCGGCCGCGGTGCGCACCGCGGTCTTGATCCCCGGCAGGCGGTCCGGCGTCGCCCGCGCCGTCGGCAGCGTCACGCCGAGGACGCCGAATGGCGTCCGCTCCATCCCCGCGATCGGCGCGGCGACGCCGCTGACGCCTTCGCGGAACTCGTCGACGGCGACGGCCACTCCCTCGGCGCGCGCCGTCTCGATCTCGGCGGCGAGTCGCGCCACGCTCGGCGCGGTGCGCGGCGTAAAGCTCTGCAGCGGATCGGACAACGTCGCCAGCAGCGTCTGCGGGTCGGCGGCGATCAGCGCCTTGCCGAGCGAGGAACAGTGCAGGGGGGTGCGGCTGCCGAGCGGCGAAAACGGCTGGATCGCCTGCGCCGAATCGATCTTGTCGATGATCACCACCTCGCGCCCGTCGAGGATGGCCAACACGGCGGTTTCATTGGTGGCGCGGTGGATGTCCTCGAGGTGCGGCCGCGCCCAGGCGCGCAGATCGAAGCGCCGGAAGGCGCGCACGCCGATCTCCCACATGCGCACGGTCAGCATGTACCGCCCGTTCGGCTCGTCCTGACGCACATAGCCGAGCTGGCGCAGCTTCTCGAGCAGACGATAGGTCGTGCTCTTGTTCATCTGCATCTGGCGCGACAGGTCGACCAGCCGCACCGGGGCGTCGTAGGAGGACAGGACCTCCAGCACCTTGATCGCCTTTTCGGCGGTTTCCGACACCCGCTCCGCCTCCTATCCGCAAAATCATAAAACAACGGTGCGCATATTGAAATAGTTCGGCTTGACGCACAGCCCCGCCTGTGGACCCGTCCCGCCGCGCCCGGACCGGGCGAGTCGCCCTCGCCGCCGGAGCCGCCCATGACCGACGATCCCCGCGCCGCGCGCCTGATGCAGGATCTGGCGCGCCTCGCCGACATCGGCGTCGATCCGGCCGGCGGCTGGACCCGCCGCGCCTTTTCCCCGGCCGATGTCGAGGCGCATGACTGGTTCTGCGGCCGCGCCCGCGAGGCGGGGCTTGAGGTGCGGTTCGACGCCTTCGGCAATGTCGTCGCCCGCCGCGAGGGCCGCGCCGGCCCCGGCGCGCCGGCGCTGGTCATGGGTTCGCATCTCGACACAGTGCCGAATGGCGGCCCGCTCGACGGCGCGCTCGGAGTCCTCGCCGGGCTCGAGGTGGCGCGCCGCCTGATCGAGACCGACGCCATCGGCATGCGGGCGATCGAGGTCGTCGCCTTCCGCGACGAGGAGGGCCGCTTCGGCTCGCTGCCGGGCAGCCGCGCCATGTCGGGACGCCTGAGCGCCGAGGAGGTCGCCCGGCTGAAAAGCGCCGACGGCGTCGCGCTCGCCGCGGCGATGGCCGCCGCCGGATTCGATCCGGCCCGCGTCGGCGAGGCGGCGCGCCCGCCCGGCGCCATCGCCGCCTATCTCGAATTGCACATCGAGCAGGGCCCTGTGCTCGAGGCGGCGGGCCGGCCCGTCGGGATCGTCACCGCGATCGCCGGCCAGACGCGCTGGCGCTTCGACTTTCAGGGCGCGCCCGATCACGCCGGCACGACGCCGATGGGCATGCGGCGCGACGCCTTCGCCGCCGCCGCCCGCTTCGCCGACCGCTTCCGCGACATGATCCTGGCCGAAGGCGGCGCGCATACGCGCGGCACGATCGGCTTTCTGAAGCTGACGCCCAACGCCGGCAATGTCGTGCCCGGCCGCGTCCAGCTCGGCCTCGAGATTCGCGACGTCGAGGCAGGACGGCCACAGGCGCTCGGCGACCGCGCCGTCGCGCTCGCCGAGGCGATCGCGCCGCAGTTCGGCGTTTCCGTCGCCGCCGCCCGCCTCAACGCTGCGCCGACCGTGGCGATGGACGCCGGCCTTGCCGCGCTGCTGACCGGGGCGGCTCGCGACTGCGGCTGCGAGCCGCTGTCGCTGCCCTCCGGCGCCGGGCATGACGCCGGAATCATCGCCGCCGTGGCCCCCGCCGCGATGCTGTTCGCGCCCTCGATCGGCGGCCGCAGCCATTGCCCGGAGGAGGCGACGGATCATCGTGACGTCGCCGTCGCGCTCGCTGTGCTGGAGCGCGCCATGCGCCGGCTCTGCGCCGTTCCCTGAAACACGGGTCGACGACGCGCCTGTGACGATCGCGTTAGCGGTTCATGCACGAATTGCCGTCAGCCTCGAAGCGTCGGGCGAAACGCCCGAGTCGCAAGGAGTGAGCGTTTCAGGGTTCTTCGGTTCGTCGCACAGGAGGCCATCATGCCGCGTTCGCGCCGTCTCGAGCATGAAGCTGCTGCCGGAACCTGGCCGCCCATGCGGCTGCTCACGCCGCCTCCGATCTATCACGCAGTCTGACGCTGCTTTCGCCCCTTTCGGCGCCGCGCGCGCCGTCGCGCCTCGTCGCGTCCTGCGGCGAGGCGCTGTGCGTTGCGCGCTCGCGCAACGCGCCCGATCGGCTAGACTTGGCGCATGGCCCGACTCGTCGCCGCCCAGCGTCACGCCGAAATCCTGCGCCGTCTCGAGGCTGTCGGCGGCGTGCGCGTCGAGGATCTCGCCGCCGCGCTCGACGTCTCGGGCGAGACCATCCGCCGCGATCTGAAAGGCCTCGCCGCGCGCGGACGTCTCGTCGTGGTGCATGGCGGCGCGGTCGGCGCTGAGGAGGCCGAATTCGCCGCGCGGCGCGCCGACAATCCGGCGGGCAAACGGGCGATCGCCCGGCGCGCGCTCGACCTGGCGCCGGACGGGGCGAGCCTGCTGCTCGATTCCGGCACGACGACGCTGGCGCTGGCCCAGGCGCTCGCCCGCGCCGGCCGGCGCCTGACCGTCCACACCACCTCGCTGCCGGCGGCGATCGCGCTGGCGCGCGCGCCGGGCGTCGTCACGCATCTGATCGGCGGCGAGTTCGACCCGCGCGACGACGCGACGCGCGGCGAAGCGGCGGCCCGCGCCGTCGCGGCGCTCGCCGTCGACATCGCTTTCGTCGGCGTCGGCGGGTTCGATCGCGACGGCGCAGTCACCGATTACAGCCGCGACGCCGCGCGCCTGCGCGGCCTGATGCTCGCGGCCGCGCGCCAGGCCTGGTTCCTCGCCGATCGCGGCAAGTTCGCTCTCTCGCAAAACGCCCGTGTCGAGGGTCGCGCCGCCGGCCTCGTCGCCGACCGTCCGCCGCCGCCGGCGCTGGCGCGCGCCCTGAAGGCGCGCGGCTGCCGCGTGCTGACGCCGCAACGCTGAGGCGCCTCCCGCAGGGCGTCATCAGAAACGACGCCCGCCCTGTCATCCCGGCCGAAGCGAAGCGGAGAGCCGGGACCCAGCGACGTCGAGCGCGATGCCCGACATT
>JAEULW010000278.1 GCA_016793505.1 Methylobacteriaceae bacterium
GGCCGCTGCGCGCCGCCTTCGTCGAGCCGCCGCGCACACCGGCATCGCCCGACTTCGGCGCCACCGGCTCGGTTTCGCCGGCGCCAGGCGGTCCGACGCCGGCGGTCGCCGAGTCCGTGGGACAGGCGACGGCGAAGGCCCTCACGGCGCCGGCGGCGACCGGGACTGCGGCGATTTCCCCTGCCGCAACGACGTCGGAAAGCACGCCGCCGAAACCTTAGGGCAATTCTACGCCTTCTGCGCCCTGCAGCGATAACGGCCGAAACCATGCGCCGGCTCGCAGCTCATTTTCGCGCCAATCAGACTTTGCATCGCGTCGCGCCGATGACGCTCGACGAACCCAGGCTCTGTGCGGCGACGGCTAACAGGCTGCGCAAGTCAGGACCTGCCGCATGACGGGCAAAGACGCCACCGCGGCCAACGCGTTGCGGTGTTTGTATTTTGTTCTCAGCGATCAGATGTAACAGGGCGTTTCGTGCTTGAACCGGCTCGCGCTGGCCCGCGATGTCGTGCCGATGGCCGAGGTGGCGCAGGAAGCAAGGACGCCCAGGCGCCACAAGCAATAGATCGCATTTCCGCTGTCGGCGATGCGTCGCTGCTTCCGATCGCTGCGCGCCGCCGGCGGCGACTATGCGCAACTCGATGATCCGGCAAACACCCGCTGTTTTCGCCAGCGAGCTGGCGCGCGCCATCGCGCGGCAGCCGCCCGCGGCAGACAACAACGGCGCATGGTATATCTCGATCGCGAAATGCATCGAGCCACGCGCCTGCGAAGAGCGGCGGGCCACCCGAAAGTTGCCCTGCGGCCGGATTGCCATCGCGCCCTTTCCCCCGTTACCTACTGCGTCGATCGGCGGAACATCGCTCAAGGCGGGACGTTCGCGATCGTCGCCGCATCACGAAACCGGGAGGCCCGCTTGGCCATCGGACTGATCGCCCTGCTCGACGATGTCGCGGCCATCGCCAAGGTGGCGGCGGCCTCGCTCGACGATGTCGTCGCGCAGGCGACGAAGGCGGGCGCGAAGGCGGCCGGCGTCGTTATCGACGATGCGGCGGTGACGCCTCGCTATGTCGTCGGCTTCGCGGCGAAGCGCGAGCTGCCGATCATCTGGAAGATCGCGGTCGGCTCGTTGCGCAACAAGCTCGTGGTGCTGCTGCCGATCGCGCTCGTGCTGGCGCAGTTCGCGCCGGCGCTGATCACGCCGCTCCTGATGATCGGCGGCGCCTATCTGTGCTACGAGGGCGCGGAGAAGATCTATGAGCACGTCTTCCCGCACGAGGCGCATGCGCACGAGGCTGCGGTCGAAAGTGTGGCGCTGAACGCGCAGTCGCTCGAAGACGAGAAAGTCGCCGGCGCCATCAAGACCGACTTCATCCTGTCCGCCGAGATCATGGCGATCTCGCTGGCGGCGATTCCGGAAGGGTCTCTGGCGATGCGCGCCGCCGTGCTCGCCGCAGTCGCGATCCTGATCACGATCGGCGTCTATGGCGCTGTTGCGCTGATCGTCAAGGCCGACGACGCCGGCGTCGCGCTGGCGCGCTACCACGGCGCGACCGCGCTGTCGGCGCCGATCCGCGCGCTGGGACGCGGCATGGTCAAGGGCATGCCTATCGTGCTCGGCGCGCTCAGCATCGTCGGCACGGCGGCGATGATCTGGGTCGGGGGGCAGATCATCCTGCACGGTCTTGAGGCGTTCGACCTCGCGGGGCCGGCACATCTCGTGCAGGACGCTTCGAAGGCGGTCGCGCACATCGTTCCGGCGGCGCTGAAGGGCTTTGTCGGTTGGCTCGTCGACGCCGCCCTGTCCGGCCTCGTCGGGCTGGCGCTCGGGCTGGCGCTGATTCCGATCGCCAGCGCCGTGATCTCGCCGCTGCTACGCGCAGCGAAAGGTCTTTTCCGCAGGCAACCGGCCTGAGGTCAGGCGACGCCGCCGTCAGTGAGGTGGCAGGCGACCGCGCGCCCCTCGCCCTCAGCTACGAGCGCCGGACGCTCGCGGGCGCAGCGTGGCCCGGCATGCGGGCAGCGCGGATGGAAATGGCAGCCCGGCGGCGGGGCGAGCGGGGAAGGAATCTCTCCGGCGACCGGGGCGAAACTCTTCTTGCGCGCATCGAGCCGCGGCACGTTGTCGAGCAGCGCGCGCGTATACGGATGCTGCGGATCGGCGAAGATCGACGCCGACGGGCCGCTCTCGACGACGCGGCCAAGATACATGATCAGGATGCGGTCCGAGATGTGGCGCACGACGCCGAGATCGTGACTGATGAACAGATAGGCGAGGCCGAGCTGCTGGCGAAGATCCATGAACAGGTTGAGCACCTGAGCCTGGATCGACACGTCGAGCGCGGCGACGGATTCGTCGCAGACCAGCAGCTTCGGCTTCACCGCGATGGCCCGCGCGATGCCGATGCGCGCGCGCTGGCCGCCCGAGAATTGGTGCGGATAGCGCCGGCGATAGGCCGGATCGAGTCCGACCTGGCGGAACAGCTCCTCGACATAGGCGGCGTGATCGCCGCCCGCGACGCCATGCACGCGCGGCGCCTCCCCGACAATCTCGCCGGCGCGGATGCGCGGATTGAGCGAGGACATCGGATCCTGAAAGATCATCTGCACGCCGAGTGTGTAGTCGCGCCGGCCCTGCGCATCGAGCTCGATCACGTCGCGGCCGCGCCAGAACACCCGGCCCTCGCTCGGCGCATGAATGCCGGCGACGACGCGGCCGAGAGTCGATTTGCCGCAGCCCGACTCGCCGACGAGGCCGACGACCTCGCCTTCGCGCACCGTCAGGTCGACATCGTCGACAGCGCGCACCACGGTCTCGCGATTGTCCGCGCCGAGCGCATTGGCGAGGCGGCCGGCGAAATCGACGCGTTTGACGAAGCGCTTCGAGACATGCTCGACGCGGACGAGTTCTGCTGGCGCGGACGGATCCGTCATGGCGCAGGCTCAGCGTTGTGACAGCGCAGGCGTCTGCCCTCGCGCTGCGACTCGGGCGGCGACGTGACGCGACAGACATCGATGACGCGCGGGCAGCGCGGCGCAAAGGCGCAGCCCGGCGGCAGACGGCCGAGCGAAGGTGTCGCGCCCGGAATCTGCGCCAGTCGCGATCCGCGCATCGCGCCGGAGGGGACCGAGCCGATCAGGCCCTTGGTGTAGGGATGCAGCGGATGATCGAGGACGTCGTCAACCTGGCCCTGCTCGACGATGCGGCCGGCATACATCACCGCGACGCGATCGGCGAGGCCGGCGACAACGGCGAGATCATGCGTGATCCAGAGCAGAGCGGCGCCGCTTTCTCGGCACAGCTTCTGCGCCTCAGCAAGAATCTGGCTCTGGATCGTCACGTCGAGCGCGGTGGTCGGCTCGTCGGCGACAATCAGCGCTGGCCGATGCAACAGCGCGATGGCGATGGCGACGCGTTGGCGCATGCCGCCGGAAAACTGGTGTGGATAGGAGGCGAGGCGCTCTTCTGGCGAGGGGATGCCAACCTGCGTCAACGCCGCCGCGGCTCGGGCCCGCGCCGCCTTTTCGCTCACCCTGTCATGGGCGAGAACGGACTCGATCATCTGCGTGTCGATGCGCAGGACCGGATTGAGCGTCATCATCGGGTCCTGGAAGATCATCGCCACGCGCCGACCGCGCAGGCCGCGCATCTCGTCCTCGGAGAGGCCGACGAGTTCGCGGCCCTCGAGGCGGATCGAGCCGGAGACGATGCGGCCGGGCGGATCGACGAGGCCCATGATCGAGAAACCAGTGACCGATTTGCCCGATCCGGATTCGCCGACGAGACCGAGCACCTCGCCGGGCGCGATCGAGAATGAGACGCCGTCGACGGCCTTCACCAGCCCCTCGCGCAGCGCGAAATGCGTGGCGAGATTCTCGACTTCGAGCACGGCCGCCACGGCTCAGCGCTCCAGCCGCGGGTTTAGCACGTCGCGCAGCCTGTCGCCGACCAGATTGATCGCGACGATGGTCAAGAGCAGCGCGACGCCGGGGAAGAAGCTGATCCAGTATTTTCCCGACAGCATGTACTGGAAACCGTTGGAGATCAGCACGCCGAGCGAGGGCTCGGTCTGCGGCAGGCCGACGCCGAGGAAGGACAGCGTCGCCTCGAGGCTGATCGCGTGCGCCGTCTGCACGGTAGCGATGACGATCACCGGGGCGAGGCAGTTGGGCAGGATGTGGCGGAACACGGTGCGCGCATGCGACAGGCCGAGGGAGAGCGCAGCCTCGACATATTCCTTGCGCCGCTCGACGAGAGCCGAGCCGCGCACCGTGCGCGCATAGTAGGCCCATTGGACGGCGACCAGCGCGACAATGATCTTGTCGACGCCCTTTCCGAGCAACGCGACGAGAATGAGCGCGAGCAGCACCGACGGCATCGACAGCTGCAGGTCGACGACGCGCATGATCAGCGTCTCGGTCCGCCCGCCGGCATAGGCGGCGAGCAGGCCGAGGGCCATGCCGATCGTCGCGGCGAGCACGCCGCTGAGCACGCCGACAGCGAGCGAGATTCGCAGCCCGTAGAGAATGCCGGACCACAGATCGCGGCCGACTCCATCCGACCCCAACCACATGACGAAGCCCTCGCCCGCCTTTGCTCCAGGAGGCTGGCGCGAATCCATGATGTCGACGCGGGCGAGATCATAAGGGTTCTGCGGCGCGATCCACGGCGCGAGCAGCGCGGCGAGGACGATGACGACGAGCATCGCCAGACCTATCAGCGCGACGCGATCCTCCATGAAGCGCGCTGCGAAGCGGCCGAACTCGCCGCTCTCGCGCTGGGCCGCGGCGGCGCCGCTCATGATTCGGCTCCGGTTATGCGCACGCGCGGATCAAGCGCCGAATAGAGGATGTCGACGATCAGGTTGATGGTCACGAACAGGAGCACGACGACCATCACATAGGCGACGATGAGCGGGCGATCGAGCCGCTGGATCGATTCGAGCAGCAGCTTGCCCATGCCGGGCCAGGCGAAGATCGTCTCGGTGACGACCGAGAAGGCGACGAGCGAACCGAATTCGAGCCCGAGCACGGTGACGATCGGAATGAGGATGTTCTTGAGAATATGCACGCCGATGATGCGCCCCTGCGACAGGCCTTTCGCGCGCGCGAATTTCACGTAGTCCTGCAGGCTCGCCTCGCGCGCCCCCGAGCGCGTCAGGCGGATCACCAAAGAGAGCTTGAGCAGACCGAGATTGATGGCCGGTAGCATGAGATGACGCCAGCCCTCGAGAGACAGAAGCGATGTCTCGACGCCGAGCACGTTGACGGTCGGGCCGCGTCCGGTCGCCGGCAGCCAGCCGAGCATTACCGAGAACAGCATGATCAGCATCAGCCCGACCCAGAAGGTCGGCAGCGAGAAGCCGAGTATCGAGCCAGCCATCACGGCGCGCGAGAACCAGTGATCCGGCTTCAGCCCGGCGTAGAGGCCGAGCGGTATGCCAAACAGGATGGCGAAGACGAGCGCGGCGAAGGCGAGTTCAAGCGTCGCTGGCATGCGCTCGAGGATGAGTCCGATCGCCGAGGAGCCGTGCACATAAGAGCGGCCGAACTCGCCGCGCGCGATGTCGGCGAGAAAGCGCAGGAACTGCACATGCGCCGGCTGGTCGAAACCGAAAGTGCGGCGGATCTCCTCGATCTGCTCCTGCGTCGCGTCGCCCGGCGCCATCATCCACACCGGATCGCCGACCACATATGCCCCGAAGAAGACAATAGAGACCATCGCCAGGACGACGACGACGGCCTGCGCCAGGCGACGGATGATGAAGGCGAGCATGGCCCGGGCCGCGCGCAGGGACGGGGCGCGAGGCCCCGCCCCTCATTCCTTCATTGCGTCCGCACCGACATCGCGAAAGTGTATTCGTCGGTGCGAGGAATGACTTTCAGGCCTTTTTTCGCGGCCCAGGTGTTCTTCTGGTAGTGGATCGGGATGATGCCGACATCGTTGATGGCGATCTCGGTGGCTCTGGCGAGCAGGTCCGCGCGCTTGTCGTCGTCGACCGTCGATAGGCCCTGGGCGAGCAGCTTGTCGACTTCGGCATTGGAATAGCGGCCGCGATTGGCCGAGCCGCTGCCGGCCTTCGGATCAAAGCTGCCGAGCAGCGCCTTCAGCGAATCGCCGGGCTCGCCGGTGCCCGCCGACCAACCCGCGAGGATCATCGAGAATTCCGGCGTCTTGTCCGGCCCGCCGCTGGAGGCGCGCGAGAAGAACACGGACGGCGGCAACGTCTCGACCTTCGTGTCGACGCCGATGCGCGTGAACATCTGCGCCACCGCCTCGATCAGCTTGGTGTCGTTGGTGTAACGCCCGTTCGGCCCGTGGATCGTCAGCTGGAAGCCGTTGGGCAGACCAGCCTCGGCGAGCAGCCTCTTCGCGCCATCTACGTCATAGGCGACCGGCTTCAGATTCTTCGAGGTGCCGGCGTAGCTGTCGGGCACGAGCTGACTCGCCGGCACCGCCTCGCCCTCCATGATGCGGTCGACGATGGCGGGGCGGTTGATCGCCTTGCTCAGCGCCTGGCGCACCTTGAGGTCGTTCAGCGGGTTCTTGATCGTCGCCCCGTCCTTGCCCTTGATGAACGGCGATTCGGCGCGCAGCCGGTCGAGATGCAAGTAGATGACGCGGTTCGAGAGCGCGCTCGCCAGAGCGAGCTTCGGCTCTTTGGCCAAGCGCTGCGCGTCGGCGGTCGGCACCGTCTCGATGACATCGACATCGCCGGCGAGCACGGCGGCGACGCGCGTCGGATCGGACTTGATGAAGCGGTAGCTGACCTTCGCCCAAGGCTCCTTCTCGCCCCAATATGCGTCGTTGCGGGCGACCACGTAGCGGTCGCCGGGAACGAATTCGACGAACTTGTACGGCCCGGTGCCGACCGCGCCCTTGCCGGCGTTGATATCCTCGGTGGTGACGCTCGCCGCGGCCTTGGCCGACATGATGTCGATCTGCGCCAGATGCTTGAGCATCAGCGCCTCGGGCGCGGGCGTGCGGATACGGATGGTCAAATCGTCGATCTTCTCGATCGTCTTGCCGCGCGTGTACGAGGTCTTCGGCGCCGGCGATTTCGGCACGTTCGGCACGCGGTTGAAAGAGAAGATCACGTCATCGGCGGTGAAGGGCGAGCCGTCGTGGAACCTGACGTTCGCCCGCAGCTTGAACTCCCAGGTCAGATCGTCAATCACCTTCCAGCTCTCGGCGAGAGCCGGCTTGATGCGCTGCAGCTCGTCATGTTCGGTCAGCGATTCGAAGACGTGCTTGGCGAGCTGATTGTTCGGCGTCAGATTGTGATAGTGCGGATCGACCGAGCTCGGCTCGGCGGACATCGCGATCTTCAGATCCTGCGCCAGCGCCGGAGCTCCGCATATTGCGCCAGCGAGGACCATCGCGGCAGCGGCTGACTTCAAAGAACGGATGATGGCGTGCGTCACGCTGTGACTCCCCTCTGTCGGAGCGCGCCTTTGCGGCGCATCCCCTGTCATGGTCCGGCGTCGCCGCGACGTCGCGCGTCAGCCAGCGCGCCGGAGACTGCCGTCAGTCTAGCGGAAGCGCGAGGGGGCCGCCAGCGCGCCCCGACGCTCAGCCCTGCGCCTGCTCGGCGCGATGCGCCTCGGCCAGCGCGCCGAGGCTGGTAAACCGAAAGTCGATCCGCGGCATTGCGCCAGGGTCCATGGTGGCGCCGAACCCCGACTGGGCGTGACGGCGATGAATCCAGGCTGTCGCCAGACCGACGGCATTGGCCGGGGCGTGGTCGTGGAACAGGCTCTCCGCCGTGTGCAGAATCTCGTCCCGTCGCAGCCCCATGGCTGCGAGCTGGCCGAGCATGTAGTCGAAGTTGCGCGTGTCGGGCTTGTACGAGCCGATGTCCTCGGCCGTGCAAATCGCGTCGAAGGTCACGTTGAGTCTGGCGTTGCTCGCCGCAAAGCTGCAATTGTCGACGTTCGAGAGGATCACGAGCCGGAAGTGCCGCTTCAGATAAGCCAGAGCCTCGGCAGAATCGGGAAAGGCCGGCCAGTCTGCGACCGAGCGGCCATAGGCCCGACATTCATCCCATGAAGCGGCGACGCCCCATTGCTCGGCGAGGCGCCGGTAAACGACGGAGAGCAGATCGCTGTAGAGCTTTGTTGGCGTCGCCTTCTGTTGCGCCGACTCCACACGAGCATGCGCTTCCAGAACAGCGTCGCGCGACAGCTCCGCCGGCAACCGATCGGTCAAAGGCTTGAGCGCGGCGATCATGCCGCTCTCCCAGTCGATCAGCGTTCCATAGCAGTCGAAGGTGAGCGCCTTGAAGTCACTGAGCCGCATCGATTTTCCTGTCATGATCTGCCGCCATCGACGGAGAGAATCTGGCCGGAAATCCAACCCGCTTTTTCGGACGCAAGGAACAGCACGGCATACGCGATATCGGCGGGCGAGCCGAGCCTGCGCGTATGGATCGAGGCCAAGAGGCGCGCCTGGCCTTCTGCGCCGTAGGATTCCCACTGGCGCTCCGTCGTCGGATTGGAACGGACGAAGCCGGGCGCGACGGCGTTGCACGTAATGCCTGCGGGCGCCAGATCCTGGCTGAGCTGTCTGGTGAGCCCGACGAGAGCGTGCTTGGCGGCGGTGTAGGCCTGGATGCCTGTCAGGCTCGGGCGCAGACCGGCGCCCGAGGCAATATTGACAATGCGGCCGTAGCCCTCAGCGCGCATGGGCGCGGAGGCCGCCTGCGCCAGCCAGAACGCGCCGTCGACATTCGCCGCGAAGATCGTTCTCCAGCTCGCTTCATCGACCTCTTCGATCGGCCTGCCGACCTGGCCGCGCACGCCACCGGCGGCATTGACGAGAACATCAAGTCGACCGCATATCGCGACGATCTTGCGGATCAGCTCTTGCGAGGCGGCGCGGTTTCCGAGGTCGATCGCCTCGGCCTGAAACCCTTCGGAGTCCGCAAAGGCGGTCAGCCGCGGCGCGTCGATGTCCGCCACCGCGACGCGGGCGCCGGACGAGGCGAGCGAGCGGGCGATCGCCTGTCCGATGCCCTGCGCCGCTCCGGTGACAAGCGCCACGCGCCCGGAGAAGTCGAACGTCATCGAGTTTTCTCGCAAATCTGGATCAACGCCTCGAACGTGGCGAAATCCATCGGACGGCGGCCATCCTCGATATCATGGACAAGTTCGACGAGGCGCTCGATCGCCGGCGTCGCAATGCCGGCTTCACGGCCGAGTTCAGCGATGATCCCGATCTGAGGGTCGACCTCGGTCCGGCGCTTGCGGACGGCCAGATCACGATAGATGCCGCTGTGCGTCTTGGCGGTGCGGCTGTTGAACTCGGCGAGCGCGGCAATGCAGGCGCGCGCGCCTTCCTCCGGCGCGTCCGGCGCGAAGGCCGCCGGATCGAAGCCGTTGAAGCCGACGGCCTTGACTCCTCGCGCGGCGGCGACCGCCATCACTTCCCGCGCGAGCCGATCGAAGACCGCGAAGCGGCGGGGGTCGGCGAAATTCTCGGTCATCGAGTCGGGAGTCAGCGCCGTGGCGAAGAGCATCGCGCCATAGGCCAGCTTTCCCCACAGGTAGCCCCAGATGTTGTCGGTCAACACGGCGGCGGGCTCGAACACACGCAGGCGTTCGTGCATGGCGCGCGTACGGTCGCGAACGGCGCCGTCGATCTCGCCGACGACGACGGCGCCGCGATTGCCGAACAGGATTTCGCCGGGCGCGAGCCAGTCGGCGCCGAAGTTGACGAAGCAGCCCATCGTTCGCGCAGCACCGACCATGCGCTCGATCGTCAGTTCGTTCAGTCCATTCTGCGCGGAGAGCACATAGCCGTCATCGGCAAGATGCGGCGCGAGGCGGGCCGTGGCTTCACGGGTCGCCTGCGCCTTGACGGCAAGCACGACGATCGGCCAACGGCCCGACAGTTCCGACGGCGTAAAGGACGGGACGATCTGCGTGAAGGACTCGACCGGGCCGGAAATGGCGACCCCGCGCGTGCGAGCGGCCTCGACATGCTCGGCCACGATGTCCACCATCGTCACCGGAAGTCCGGCGCGGGCCCAATAGGCCGCAAGCACGCCGCCGATCGCCCCGCCGCCCCATATCAGTATCGGCGTCGCTGTCATTCGAGGCGACCAAGCGCATGCACCT
>JAEULW010000053.1 GCA_016793505.1 Methylobacteriaceae bacterium
GAGGAATAGTAAAGAACGAGAACCTTGGTCATTGGCCGATCTCCGCTGAGTGCGTCGGCGCAGATATAGGCGCGGCGCGCCCAGCGGCCATTTGCAATCCGGAAATATCGGACTTGCGCATCTCCCCGCCGGGGATCGCGCGTCCGCCTTGCGCGGCGGATTAACGACGTTTCGCAAGCGTTCCTTCAGGCCTGCCGCCCAGATTGTCCCGGGGGAAGGCCTGGCATGACCGATCTCGATCTCATTCTGCGCGACCGCCACGGCGCCCGCGCGCCTGTCGACGCGCTGATCCTGCGCTGGCGCGACGGCGTGCCGCTCACCGCCCGCCTGCTGATCGAGGAGCGCGTGCGCATCGAATGGGAGCGCGCCGCCGAGGCCGCGCTTCGGCCGGACAGCGAGCAGGCCCGCGCCGCCCTCGCCCGCCGCCTCGTCGCGCTCAACCCCTGGCGCCGCGGCGCGCCGGCCCCGCGCCGCGAGCCGACCGTCGAGGACGCGGTCGAGATCGCCCTCGCCGGTTTCGACAAGAACGCCTTCTTCCTGCTCGTCGACGGCGCGCAGGTGACGCGCCTCGACGAGACCATCCCGCTGCGCCCGACGAGCGAAGTCACCTTCGTGCGTCTTCTCCCTCTCGTCGGAGGCTGATCCGATGTTCATGTCCCGCACGCCCGACAGCCTGTCGCTGATGGACTTCACGCTGCGCGCCGCCGGCTGGAAGTCGTCGACGCCCTGGGCGTCCGTCCTGACCGAATATCTCAACCTGAAGGACGCCGCCGCCGCGCTCGCCGCCCTGCCTGAGGACAAGCGCGCCGCCATCATCCGCGATCTCGGCGCGCTGCTGGCGCGCAACGACGACTGGACGCTGCAGGCGAACGCCGCCGGCCTGACCGCCGCGCTGCTCGCCCAGATCACGGCGCCGGACGTCGCGACCGTGCGCGCCCTACTCGCCCATATCGCGGGCTTCGAGACCTTCGCCCGCAATCTCGATCACAAGGCGATCCTCGCCGCGCTCGAACGCCGGCCGGAGAAGACATTCGACGACGCCGAATGCCGCGCCCTGCTCGAACGCGCGCGCGCGGCGATCCGCACCAGCCGGCTCTGCGACAATCCGGTGACGATGGTCGAGATTCTCGCTCGCTACGCCCGCCTGTTCGGCGTCGAGGGCGCAGGCGATGTCCGCGCCGCCAGCGCCGCCGCTTTGTTCGCCGACGAGAACGACCTGACGATCGCCGAGGAGTCGCCGCAGGAAACTGCGCTGCTCGACGCCTGGATCGCGGCCTGGACGCGCCGCATCGAGGAGCTGCGCTCCGGCCTGTTCGCGTCTCAGCCCGTCGGCGCCCTGTCGGCGCTCGGCCGCAGCTTCGGCTTCGGCGCCTCGAATTTCGACAAGGCGCGGCGCAGCGCTGAGGCGATCATCCAGGCGGCGATCCCGCGCGCCAAGTCTGTCGGCTACGAGCTGCGCAACGCCATGGACCGGGCGAATTTCGATCACATCCGCGGCTTCGGAACGCTGCCCGGCATCCGCCATTTCGACGCCGACTGGCTCGCCGAACTGCGCGCGGGCGCCGCGCAGTGGCGCAAGCTCGGCCCGCAGCCGGACTGGTCCGGCGAGCGCGTGCCGCGCGCCGCGCCCTTCGCCGCGCTCGATGTCGGCGGCCGCACGCTCGGCGATCTGCTGTGGAGCCAGCGTCAGGCGAAGCCCGCCGCCAAATGGCGCGCCGAAATCGCCCGCGCCGCCGCCGGCCCGCAGGGCGCGGCCGCGCGCGAGGCGCTGCTCGCCTTCGCCCGCGCGCTGGCCACGGCGACCTCGTCATCCTCGCGCGTGCGCCTGTGGCGCCTCGTCGACGCCTATCAGGAGTTCCGCGAGCATGTGAAGACGCAGAACCATGTGTTCGGCGATGTCGGCGCCGCGACCTGCGTGCAGATGTTCGACTATTTCGGCTACTTCATCATCTACGCCGACGGCTCCGGCAATTTCGGCGGGCGCAGGCCTGATCCCGCGCTGCTCTCCGACGGCGCCGTGATCCTCGCCCGCTCGACCGCCTGGGCGCTGGCGCAATGGCGCGACGCCGAAGCCGTCGCCGCGCTGCGCGATCTCGCCCTCGCCATGCTGGTCAAGATCGCCACGCCCTCGCAGCCGCAGGCCTATCGCTCGCTCACCGTCGCCAATGCGGCGATCGCCGCGCTCGGCGAGATCGCGACGCCCGAGGCCGTCACCGCGCTCGGCGCGATCAAGCTGAAGCTGCGCGACGAGCGCCTCGTCAAACAGGTCGCCGCGGCCATGCAGGCGGCGAGCGCCAAGGCCGGCATGAGCGTCGAGGAGCTCGAGGAAGTCTCCGCCCCGACCTTCGATCTCGACGAGGTCGGCCGCGCCCGCCTCGCGCTCGGCGATCATGTCGCGACGTTGGCCATTCATTCAACGAAGGACGTCGCGCTGGAGATCGCCCGGCCCGACGGAAAGATCGTCAAGAGCGTTCCGGCGAGCGTCAAGGCCGACGCAGAGGCCGCCGCCGCGCTGAAGGCGCTGAAGGCGCGCCAGAAGGAGATCGAGCAGGCCCTGCCCGTGCATGCGCGGCGCATCGAGGCGAGCTGGTTTTCCGATCGCGCGACGGCCTATGCCGACTGGCGCGCGCGCACGCTCGACCACGTCTTCGTCGGAAGCATCGCCCGCCGCCTGATCTGGCGCCTCGACATCGACGGCGAGAGCCTGTCGGCGATGCTGGTCGACGGCGCGCTCATCGACTCGCGCGGCGAAGCGATCACCCGCGATCTGTCCGCCGCGCAGGTGCGTCTCTGGCATCCGATCGAGGCCGACGACGCGCAGATCGCGCGCTGGCGCGAATTCGTCATGGCGCGGCGCATCGTCCAGCCGTTCAAGCAGGCGCATCGCGAGATGTATCCGCTGACCGACGCCGAGCGCACGACGGCGACCTATTCCAACCGCTACGCCGGCCACATCCTGCGTCAGCACCAGAGCCTGGCGCTGGCCAGACTGAAAGGCTGGCGCGCCACGATGCGCATCTCCGCCGATCGGCCCAATGACGAGCCGACGCATCGGCGCATCCCCGATTTCAATCTTGCGGTCGAGTTCTGGACCGCGCATGCCGGCGGCGACGAGGCGGAGTTCACCGCAGGGCTCGGCTACGTCTTCCTGCAGACCGATCGCGTCCGCTTCCGCCGGCTCGACGGCGCGCTCGACGAACACAAGCTCGGCGAGGTCGCGCCGCTCGCCGATGTGCCGCCGCGCATCTTCTCCGAGGCGATGCGCGACGTCGATCTGTTCGTCGGCGTCGCCTCGGTCGCCAATGATCCGACCTGGGCCGACGGCGGCGCGGCGGCCGAACATCCCAGCCAGTGGCGGCGCGAGGCGGCGACGCAATACTGGAACGCCCATGCCAGCGGCGACCTCGACGTCACCGCCAGGGCGCGGCGCGAATTTCTGCAGCAGTTGCTGCCCTCGCTGTCGATCGCCGCGCAATGCAGCTTCGACGACCGGCATCTCGTCGTGCAGGGCAGGCGCCACGCCTACCGGATTCATCTTGGCTCCGGCAACATCCTGATGGAGAACGGCCGCTATCTGTGCATCGTGCCGAACAGCGCCGGCGCCGACGAGGTGTTCCTGCCCTTCGAGGGCGACCGCATGACCTCGATCGTGCTGTCGAAGGCTCTGCTGCTCGCCGCCGACGACAGGATCAGGGACGAAACGATCCTCAGGCAGCTGTGACGCGCGGCGCCGCTGGCGATCAGCGATCGGCGTCGGGAAAGGCGCGCTCGGAGGCTGCGGTCAGCGCCGCTTCATGGCGCTTCAGCCAGACCGCCGCCGCGATCATCGCCGCCGTGGCGAAGGCGGCGCCGATCCAGGCGAGCGGCCCGTGCAGACGCCCCGCCGCATGCCCGAGCGCGTTCGCGCCGAAGCCGATCGCGCTCGCCCAGACCGCGGCGCCGCCGGCGTTGGCGATGAGGAAGACGCGCCAGCCGAGCCGGTTCACGCCGGCCAGGAACGCCGCCAGGATGCGCAGCGCCGCGACAAAGCGGCCGAGAAACACCGTCATCGCGCCCCAGCGCGCGAAGACGTAGCGCCCGAGCTTCAGCCGCGCCGGCGTCACGCCGATCGCCGCGCCGTGGCGCAGCAGCAGCGGATACCCGACGCGCCGGCCGACGAGATAGCCGATATTGTCGCCGACGATCGCCCCGACGATCGCCGCGGCGACGATCGCGACGACGCTGTCGCCATTCGCCCCCGCATAGAGCGCAGAGGCGATCAGCGTCGCCTCGCCCGGCAGCGGCAGGCCGAAGCTCTCGAGACAGATCATCCCCGCCACGGCGATGAGGCCGTAGGCGGCGATGAACTGATGGATGGTCTCGTGCGACATGTCGTTGACGTCGATCGGCGATTCGTTCGGACGTTCAGTTCGATGCGCTGCGTAGCGCTGCGGCGAGTCTCGGCAATTCATCCTCCACTGTCGCGATGATCATCTGCGCATCGACGACGTCATAGCCATGACGATAGATATTGCCGGCCGCCGCCACTGCTCGCCAGGGTTTCTCCGGATGGCGCGCTTTCAGTTCCTCCGGCAAGCGCCGGCTCGCTTCCGGTATGACTTCGAGGCAGTGGATGATCGCGTAGTAGCTCCGCAGATCGGCGGCGAGATCGCCACGCGCCTCGCGCAGGAACGCCTGCGCATGTTCACAATGCGCAATGATGTCGCCTGCCGCCAGACGCGCGCGGTCAGAAAGCACGAACCGCGTCCGCTTCGGCGCGTGCGGCGATTTCCGGGCGCAGATAGCGCCGCGCCACGACATCGACCGGCGCGTCGAACAACGCAGCCGCCGTCTCCCGGATCGCGGCATAGTCGTAGACGCTGAATCGCGGCATGGGCGCGATGTCGATCAGGATGTCGATGTCGCTCGCCGCGCCTGCCTCGCCGCGCGCCAGCGAGCCGAACAGCGCGGCGTGCCGCACGCCGGCCGCCTCGAGCGCGGGACGATGCGCGCGAAGCTGCGCCACGACCTCGGCAGCAGTCACAGGGGCGTCATGGCGATCCATCATGCCTGCATTCAATCCGGCGCAGCCTTCACTCGCAAGTCCTCGCCCTCACCTCAGCTTCACCAGCTGCTTGCCGAAATTGCCGCCCTTCAGCATGGCGAAGAAAGCCTCCGGCGCGGCTTCCAGTCCCTCGGCGACGGTCTTGCGCCAGTGCAGCGCGCCGGTGGCGTGGAGGCGCGTCAGCTCGGCCTGCGCCTGCGGCCACAGGCTCATGTCGTCGCTGACGATGAAGCCCTGAATCTTCAGCCGCATCGCCAGCGTCACGCCGAAATTGCGCAGCGCCGCCTTCGTGCCGTCGTAGCCGGTCGCCACCAGCCCGCAGATGGCGATGCGCGCGAACGGATTGCAGCGCGTCAGCGCCGCCTCCAGCGGCTCGCCGCCGACATTCTCGAAGATCCCGTCGACGCCGCGCGGCGTCGCCGCTTTCAGGCGTTCGGAAAAATCCGGCGCGCGATGATCGACGCAGGCGTCTGCGCCGAGCGTCTCGACGGCGAAGGCGCATTTCTCCGGCCCGCCGGCGATCCCGATCACATGCGCGCCGGCGCGCCGCGCCAGCTGCGCCGCGACCGATCCGACCGCGCCGGTCGCCGCGCTGACCACGATCGTCTCGCCCGCCTGCGGCTCGATGATCTCGTGCAGGCCGACCCAGGCGGTGACGCCCGGCATGCCGAGCGGGCCGAGCCAGGCCTCGGGCGGCGCGATCCTGGGGTCGAGCTTGTGCAGATGGCCGCGGCCGGCCAGCGAATAAAGCTGCCAGCCGCCCATGCCGAGCACCAGATCGCCCGGCGCATAGCCGGGCAGGCGCGACTCGACCACTTCGCCGACCGTGCCGCCGATCATCGGCTCGCCGAGCTTCTGCGGCTCGGCGTAGCTCTTCGCCTCGTTCATCCGCCCGCGCATGTAAGGGTCGAGCGACAGCCAGAGATGGCGCACCAGCGCCTGCCCCTCGTCGGGCGTCGGCAGCGGCGTCTCGACGAGGCGGAAATTGTGCGGCCCCGCCGGCCGTTCGCCCGGCCGCGAGTCGAGCAGGAACGCCTTGTTCGTCGTCATCTCCGCCTCCTGCGCCCTCAGGCCGCCGTCTCCGCCTCGGCGCGCGGGCCGAGGCGCTTGGCCAGCAGCTTGTCGATGCGCCGCCCGTCGAGATCGACGATCTCGAAGCGCCAGCCCTGCTCCTCGAAACGGTCGCCGGTCGCCGGCAGGCGTTGCAGATGCTCGAGCGCGAAGCCCGCCGCCGTCTCGTAGGCGCGCCGCTCCGGCAGTTTCAGCGCCAGAAGATCGGCGAATTCGTCGGCCGGCATCGCCGCGTCGATCAGCCACGAGCCGTCGTCGCGCTGCAGCGCCTCGAGTTCGTCGGCGGGTTGATCGGAGAGCACCGCGCCGGCGATCGCGTCGAGCACGTCGGCCGGCGTCACCACGCCTTCGAAATGCCCGTATTCGTCGTGCACCAGCGCCATCGGCACGGCGGCGCCGCGCAGCACGTCGATGACGCCGAGCGCGTCGAGCGTGTCCGGCACGATCGGGGCGGCGCGCACCAGCGCCCGCGCGTCGAGCGTCGATTCCGCCGCCAGCGCGCCGAGCACGTCGCGCGCCTCGATCACGCCGATGATCGAATCGACGCTGCCCTCGGCGGCGGGCAGGCGGGTGTGGCGCACGCTGGCGAATTTGGCGCGCAGCGTCTCGGTGTCGGCGGCGACGTCGATCCAGTCGATCTCCGTGCGCGGCGTCATCAGCGCCCGCGCCGAGCGGTCGCCGAGGCGCAGCACGCCCGAGATCATGCGTCGCTCGTCGCCCTCGATGACGCCGGCCGAGGCGGCCTCGGCGACCAGCGTCTTGATCTCTTCTTCGGTGACGGTCGAGGCCGGCGTCTCCGGCGCGCCGAACAGGCGGATCACCAGCCGCGAGGAGGCGTCGAGCAGCCAGACGAAGGGCGTCGTCAGCCGCGACAGCAGCGCCATGGTCGGCGCGACGCGGCAGGCCAGCCCTTCCGGGTCGCGCAGCGCCAGCTGCTTGGGCACGAGCTCGCCGACGACGACCGAAAAATAGGTGATCGCCGCCAGCACCAGGCCATAGCCGGCCGGCTCGGCCGCCCAGTCGGCGACGCCCTTCTGCCGCAGCCAGTCGGCGAGGGTCGCGCCGAGCGCGGCGCCCGACACGGCGCCGGCGACGAGGCCGACCAGCGTGATGCCGATCTGCACCGTCGACAGGAATCGCCCCGGATCCTCGGCCAGCGCCAGCGCGGTGCGCGCGCCGCTGCGGCCGCTCTCGACCATCGTCTTCAGCCGCGACTTGCGCGCCGAGACGATGGCGAGTTCCGAAAGGGCGAAGACGCCGTTGAGCAGGATCAGCAGGAACGCGACGACGAGTTCGGTCAACCCCACGCGCCGGGACGCGAGCGATCCAGGCCTCCTGATTGAATGGTCAGGATCGCAAGCGCGGCCGGCCAAGTCAACGAAGGCGCGACTCGACCAAAGGCGCGCCCGCCGCCGCGCTCCCCATCGCCGCCAGAACGCGCGCCAGCTCGGGCGGCGTCGCGCGGCCGCTGGTGA
>JAEULW010000133.1 GCA_016793505.1 Methylobacteriaceae bacterium
GGCGCGCCGCCACGTCCTGCTCGTCACCAAGGAGACCGACTCGGTCGCCGGACCCGCGCTGGCGCACATGGCGCGGGCGGCCGGCGTCGGCGTGACGCCGGTCGACGGCGACCAGCCGAGCCTGCTGATCGACCTCGTCACCTGGGGGCGGACGCTCGGCTTCGAGATCATCTCCGCCGGCAAGTCGAGCGAGTATGATTTCGTGTTCGAGCGCTCATCGGGCCGCGTGACCAGCAATGGCGTCGCCGCTGATCTGCCTGATCTTGCCGCTTGGTGGGCGCCGCGCGGGCGCAGCCTGCGCGCCGTCGCGGCGGGGCGGGCCGCGGCGCTCGGGACGCAGTACCGGCTGCGCGCCGTGCCCGACCTGTGCGAGATGACGCTGGTCGCCAACGCCTGCGGCCTCGCCGCCGACGCGCCGCCGTTCCATGCGCCGGTGGCGCGCATCCCGGAAGTCGCGGCGCTGCTGTCGGACGGGCCGGACGGACTGCTCTCCGGCGCGGGTCGGCTCGACGTCTTCCATCATCTGCGCGCGCCGGACGAGGCAAGTTTCGCGGGCGGCGTGTTCATCGTCGTGCGCAGTCAGGACCGGGCGAGCTGGCGCGTGCTGGCCGAAAAGGGTCATGCCGTCAGCGCCGACGGGGCGAGCGCGATGATCTATCTGCCGCGCCACCTGCTCGGGCTCGAGGCGGCGACGAGCGTGCTCGATCTCGCCGGCCTCGGCCAGTCCGCCTATGGGTCCGATTACGCGCCGCGCTGCGATCTTGTCGCCGTGGCGACGCGCGATCTGGCCGCCGGCGAATGGCTGGAGGCGAAGGGCCATCACCATACGATCGACGGCGTCGGCGCCGAGATGCGGCCGGCCGCGCCGCTGTCGCGGGACGAGACGACGCCCTATTACCTCGCCGCCAATCGGCGGCTGGGGCGGCCGGTGGCGGCCGGGGCGGCGATCCGCCCGTCCGATCTCGACTGGGGCGCGCAGGCCGCCCTGCTCGATCTCAGGCGGCGTCAGGACGTGTTGTTCTTCGCGGCTTGACAGCCCGCCGCCTGATTTCTGTATTCTGCATACAGTAGTTCGGGGGAACGTCGCGATGGGCATGGCCGGGCGGCTCGTCAGGCTGATCGAGAGCGCGCTGATCCTCGGCCTCGTGGCGATGGTGGCGCTGGTCTTCGCCAATGTGGTGATGCGCTACGTCTTCGATTCCGGCGTGCTGGCGGCCGAAGAAGTGTCGCGCATGATCTTCGTCTGGCTGACCTTCGGCGGCGCCTATCTGGTGGCGCTGCGCGGCGGCCATCTCGGCATGACGAGCCTCGTCGCGCGGCTCGGCCCGGCGGGCCGGTCCTTGTGTCGGGGTCTCGCCGAGGCGGTCTCGCTGCTCTGCATCGTGCTGGTGATCGTCGGCGCCTGGCGGCAGATCGTCATCAACATCGACAACCGCGCGCCGATCACCGGCGCGCCGCTCGCCATTCCCTACATGGCGGCCTTCGTCGCCGGCCTCGGTCTCGCCGCGCTCAACGTCGCGACGCTCGCGCGGCTGCTCACCGGGCGCATGCGCGCCGACGAGATGGTCGTCGGCGTCGAGTCGGAAGAGCTCTCCGGCGCGGCGCAGCGCAGGGGGCCGGCGCCGTGACCGTTCTGATCTTCCTCGCCTCGCTGCTCGGAGCGATGGCGATCGGCATGCCGATCGCCATCGCGCTGCTCGCCTGCGGCGTCGCGCTGATGCTCTGGCTCGGCGTCTTCGACGCGCAGATCGTGGCGCAGAATCTGGTCGGCGGCGCCGACAACTACACGCTGATGGCCGTGCCCTTCTTCATTCTGGCGGGCGAGCTGATGAACGCCGGCGGGCTGTCGCGCCGCATCATCGGCCTGGCGGCGGCGCTGCTCGGCCATCGCCGCGGCGGACTCGGCTATGTCGCCGTCGCCGCTTCGGTGGTCATGGCGAGCATTTCGGGCTCGGCGGTGGCCGATACGGCGGCGCTCGCCGCCATTCTCGTGCCGATGATGCGCGCCTCGGGCTATCGGCTCGATCGCGCCTGCGGACTGATCGCGGCGGGCGGCGTCATCGCGCCGGTGATTCCGCCGTCGATCGGCTTCGTCGTGTTCGGCGTGGCGGCGGGCGTGTCGATCACCCGGCTGTTCATCGCCGGCATCGTGCCCGGGCTGCTGATGGCGGCGGCGCTGCTCGTCGCCTGGCGCATCGTGGCGCGCGACGAGCCGGTGGCGCGCGCCGAGCGCGCGTCATGGGGCGAGATCGGCCGCGCCTTTCTCGACAGCCTGTGGGCGCTGGCGCTGCCGGTCGTCATTCTCGGCGGCATGAAGGCCGGCGCCTTCACGCCGACCGAGGCTGCGGTGGTGGCGGCGGTCTACGCCTTTCTCGTCGGCCTGCTCGTCTACCGCGAGCTGAAGCTCGAACACATCAGGCCGGCGCTGCTCGGCGCGATCCATACCTCGGCGGCGGTGATGTTTCTCGTCGGCGCGGCGATGGTCTCGGCCTGGCTGATCACCATCGCCGACATTCCGGGCGAGGTGGCGCGCGCCTTCGGCGGCCTGGCGCAGCAGCCGATCCTTCTGATGGCGGCGATGATGCTGCTCGTCTTCGTCGTCGGCACGGCGCTCGATTTCATTCCGACGGTGCTGATCCTGACGCCGGTGCTGATGCCGCTCGTCAAGTCGGCGGGAATCGATCCGGTCTATTTCGGCGTGCTGTTCATCATGAACAACGCCATCGGCCTGCTGACGCCGCCGGTCGGCACGGTGCTCAACGTCGTCTGCGCCGTCGCCAACATCAGCATGGACCGCGTGGTGCGCGGCGTCATGCCGTTCCTGATCGCGCAGACCGTCGTGCTGGCGCTGCTCGTGCTTTTTCCCGCGCTGGTGACCGCGCCGGCGCGCTTCTTCTACGGACGATAGACGCTATCAAAGGAGGAAAGCCATGACTGTCACCCGCCGTACATTCGTCTCGGGCGCCGCCGCCGGCGTCGCGCTGTTCGCCATCGGCCGCCCCGCGCAGGCGCAGGCCACGGTGATGCGCTTCGGCCATCCGCACCCGACCTCCGACAGCTGGCAGACGGCCTCGCTCGCCTTCGCCGACAAGGTGAAGGCGAAGACCGGCGGCAAGATCGAAGTGCAGGTGTTCCCGAATGGCGCGCTCGGCTCCGATCCGCAGATGATCAGCGCCGTGCGCGGCGGCACGCTCGACATCACGCTGACCGGCAATCCGTTCTTCACCGGCATGGCGCCGCAGCTGAACGTGCTCGATCTGCCCTTCCTGTTCGACAGCCGCGCGCATGCCGCCAGGGTGCTGGACGGGGCGATCGGCGAGGGGCTGCGCAAGGACCTCGAAGGCTCGAACCTGAAGGCGCTCGCCACATGGGAAGTGGGCTGGCGCAATCTGACCAACAGCCGCCGCCCGGTGGCGACCGCGGCCGACATCAAGGGTCTGAAGATCCGCACGACGCCGAATCCGGCCCATGTGAAGGCGTTCCAGCTGCTCGGCGCCGCGCCGACGCCGATGCCCTTCACCGAACTGTTCACCGCGCTCGAGACCAAGACCGTCGACGGGCAGGAGAACCCGGTGACGCTGATCCTCAACGCCAAGTTCTACGAGGTGCAGAAGCATCTGTCGCTGACGCGTCACGCCTTCACCTCGGCGCCGCTGGTGATGAACAAGCAGAAGTTCGACGCGCTCGCGCCCGACCTGCAGAAGGCGCTGGTCGAGACGGCGATCGAGATGGCGGCGGCGCAGCGCAAGATGAACGAGGACGCCGAGGGCTCCAGCCTCGCCGAGCTGAAGAAGAACGGCATGCAGGCGGTCGAGAGTCCCGATCGCGAGTCGTTCTCGAAGATCGTCACCGAGGAGGTGCGCAAGGAGTTCGTCGGCAAGTTCGGCTCGATGGTGCTCGACGCGATCGTCAAGGCGGCGTGAGGCGATGCGCATCATCGACCTGTCGATGCCGATCGGCCCGCATTTCCGCTGGCCGACGGAAACGCCGGTGAAAGGCGACATCGCGGGCGGCGACCAGTTCCGCGTCACCCGCCTGCATGCGACCTGTCACGGCTTCTCGCATGTCGATGCGCAGGCGCATATCCTCGCCGGCGCGCCGACGATCGAGGCGACGCCGCTCGAGGCGGTCGTCGGCGCGGCGCGCATTTTCGATCTGCGCGACGCGGCGGCGAAGGAGGAGATCGGCGCGGCGCGGCTGACGGCGGCCGATCCGGGCGGGCGAGAAGGCGAGATTCTCGTGCTCAGTACGGGGTGGGATCGCAAACGCTCCTATGAGACGCGCGACTTCTGGCTCGACGCGCCCTGGCTCAACCGCGAGGCGGCGCTGTGGCTGGCGGCGCGCAAGCCCAGGGCGATCGCCTTCGACTTTCCGCAGGACTATCCGATCCGCCTGCTGCTCGACGGCGGCGTCGTTCCCTTCGAGCAGCATGTGACGCACGACGTCTGCCTGCGACAGGGAATCACGCTGATCGAATATCTCGTCAACACGGCGGCGATCGTCGAAAGACGGGTTTTCTTTTCGGCGGCGCCGTTGAAAATACCCGGCGCCGACGGCGCGCCGGCGCGAATCTACGCGATCGAGGGGCTGGCGGGCTTCTGATCGGACGCGTCGGCGCCAGATGCGCGGGAGACGAGGTGAGCGACATGCACAAGGCGGCGCCGGCCGGAGCAGCGGAGCAGCCGATGGAGGGCGTGGCGCGCATCACGCGCATGACGCTGCACGAGGCTGTGCTCAACCAGCTGCGCGACATGATCATCGAGGGCAAACTGCCGCCCGGCATGCGCATCAACGAGGGGCAGGTCGGCGCCTCGCTCGGCGTCTCGCGCACGCCGCTGCGCGAGGCGATCAAGACGCTGGCGAGCGAGGGGCTGGTCGAAATCCTGCCGGCCAAGGGCGCCGTCGTGCGGCGCTTCTCGGAGGGCGACATCGCCGAGATTCTCGCGGTTCTGAAAGTGCTCGAACAGGCCGCCGCGCGGCTCGCCTGCGGGCGCGCGCCGGAGGCCGAGATCGCCGCCATCGCCGATCTGCATGCGCGCATGATGCAGCTCTACGAGAGCGGCGACCGGCTCGCCTATTTCAAGCTCAATCAGGCGATCCATTCGGCGATCGTGCGCGCCTCGGGAAACGCCACGCTGGCGCAGACGCACGAGCAATTGCAGGCGCGCATCCGCCGCATCCGCTTCGTCGGCAACGAGAAGCCGGAGCGCTGGGCGGGAGCCGTCGCCGAGCACGAGGAGATGATCGCCGCGCTTGTCGCCCGCGACGGCGACCGGCTTGTCGAGGTGCTCGGCCGGCATCTCGACCAGACGATGGAGCGGGTGCGCGACGCTGTGCTGTGACGGCGAGCTACCCGCCGCGCCAGACGGGCGGGCGCTTGTCGAGAAAGGCCTGCATGCCTTCGCGAAAGTCGGCGCTGAGATAGCACAGCGTGACGAGGTCGTCGCCGTGGCTCTCGCCCTGGGCGATGCGACGCAGGGCTTCCTTGGTGGCGCGCAAGGTGAGCGGGGCGTGGCCGGCGATCGTGCAGGCGAGCTTCTCTGCGCGCGCCATCAGCGCGGCGTGGTCGGGCAGCACTTCAGCGTAGAGACCGATCGCCTTTCCCTCGTCGGCCTCGATCAGCCGGGCGGTGAAGATCAGCTCCTTGACGCGCGCCGGCCCGAGCAGGGTCGCGAGCCGCGCGTAGTTGCGGATCGACAGGCAATTGCCGAGCGTGCGGGCGATGGGAAAGCCGAAGCGCGCCGAGGCGGCGGCGATGCGCAAGTCGCAGCACGCGGCGATCGCCGCGCCGCCGCCGGTCGCCGCGCCGGCGATCGCCGCGATGGTGGGAACCGGACAGGCCTCGATCGCCTCGAGCACGCCCTCGATGCGTCGCTCATAGGCGATGGCGGCCTCGGCGGTCGTCACGTCGCGGAACTGGGCGATGTCCGTGCCGGCGGCGAAGGCGCGATCGCCGGCGCCGGTGACGATCAGGGCGCGCGTCGCGCCGCGCGCCTGCGGATCGGCGCAGATCGCGGCGATCTCGTCATACATGGCGAAGGTCAGCGCGTTGCGCGCCTGCGGCCGGTTCAGCGTCACGACGCCGACGCCGTCGCGATGGACGAAGAGGATTTCGGGATCTTGCGTCATGCGCGCTCCGGGCGCCGCTGCGCGGCGATCAAGGCTTCGATTTCGGCCTCGTCATAGCCGAGTTCGGCGAGGACTTCGCGTGTGTGGTCGCCGGCGTCGGGCGCGGGCGTCGCGATTCGCGCCGGCGTGCGCGACAGCGTCACCGGCTCGCCGACGAGACGGATCTCGCCGAGCGCGGGATGGACGACCGATTGCGCGAGGCCGAGATGGACGACCTGCGGATCGGCGAAGGTCTGGTCGAGCGCATAGATCGGGCCGGCCGGCACATGCGCGGCCTCGAACCGTCGCAGCCATTCGTCGCAGGTCGCGGCGGCGAGCGCGGTCTCGATCGCGGCGCGCAATTCCGGCCGGCGCGCGAAACGCTTCTCGACCGTGTCGTAGCGCGCGTCCTCAGCCAGATCGGCGCGGCCGATCGCGGCGCAGAAGGCGCGCCACTGGCCATCGGCGCCGACGGCGATGTTGAGATGGCCGTCGGCGGCGCGATAGACTCCCATCGGCGTCTGATAGGGATGATCGTTGCCGGCCTGCGGCGGCGCGACGCCATCGACCAGATAGCGCGCGGCCTGGAAATCCATGACGCCGATCTGCGCCTCGAGCAACGAGGTCTGCACCCATTGGCCGAGGCCGGAGACGGCGCGCTCCTGCAACGCGATCAGGGCGCCGATCGCCGCATAGAGGCCGGCCGACGTGTCGGCGACGGCGACGCCGGCGCGCACCGGCCCCTGACCGGGCAGACCGGTGACCGACATCAGCCCGCCCATGCCCTGGGCGATCTGGTCGAAGCCGGCGCGGTCGCGATAGGGGCCGGTCTGGCCGAAGCCGGAGAGCGAGACGAGGATGAGGCGCGGGTGGCGCGCATGCAACGTGGCGAAGTCGAGCCCGAGCCGATCCTTGACGTCGGGGCGGAAATTCTCGATCACGAGATCGGCGGTCGCGATCAGGCGGCGCAGCGCCGCCATGCCGGGCGCGGTCTTCAGATCGAGCGTCAGCGAGCGCTTGTTGCGATGCAGGTTCTGCATGTCGTAGCCGTGGCGCGGCCCGCTCATCGCCTCGTTAGGGTCGAGCCCCGGCGGCGCCTCGACCTTGATCACGTCGGCGCCGAAATCGGCGAAGATGCGGGCGCAGGTCGGCCCGGCGCGCACGCGCGTCAAATCGACGACGCGCAGCGAATCGAGAGCGGTCGAGGGGCGCGGGCGCGGCATGGTCAGTTCCCCAGCGCAAGACGCGGAATGAAGGTGGTGATCCACGGCGCGTAGGTGATCGCCAGCAGCGTCAGGCCGAGCGGAATGTAGAAGGGCAGCATCTCTTTGAGGACCAGACGCATCGGCACGCGGGCGATGTCGGCGACGAGATAGAGGGCGAGGCCCATCGGCGGCGTCAGCAGGCCGATCATCAGATTGAAGACGACGACCATGCCGAGATGCACCGGATCGACGCCGGCGAGGGTGAGCGGCTTTGCGATGATCGGCGCGACCACGAGGATGGCGGTGGTGGAATCGAGGAACATGCCGACGACGAGCAGCAGGATGTTGACCAGCAGCAGCAGCACGTAAGGATTCGTCGAGATCGACAGCATCCAGCCGGCGAGCGTCTGCGGCACCTGTTCGACCGACAGAATCCAGCCGAACAGGGCGGCGACGGCGACGATCAGCAGGATCGCCGAGGAGGAGCGGATCGTCTCGAGCGCGGCGTCGTAGAGGCCGGCCCATGTCAGCTCGCGATAGAACAAGGCGCTGATGGCGATGGTGTAGATCACGGTGACCGAGGCGATCTCGGTCGGCGTGAAGAAGCCGGCCAGCATGCCGGCGATCAACAGGAACGGCGCCAGCATGGCCGGCAGCGCCGGACCGGCGTCGCGGGCGATTTCGCCGAGCGTCGGCCAGCGCTCGGCGCGCGGGAAATTGCGACGGCGCGCCAGCCAGGCCGTCATCAGCATCAGCCCGCCGACGCAGAGCAGCCCTGGCAGGATGCCGCCGAGCAGAAGTTGCAGGACGGACACGCCGGTCACCGTGCCGTAGATGATCAGCGGAATGCTGGGCGGGAAGATCGGCCCGACGATCGCCGAGGAGGAGGTCACCGCCGCGGCGAAAGGCTGGCTGTAGCCCTTGGCGCGCATCGCGTCGATCTCGATGCGGCCGATGCCGCCGATGTCGGCGAGCGCCGAACCCGACATGCCGGCGAAGACGAGGCTGCCGAAGATGTTGACCTGCGCGAGCCCTCCGGGCAGGCGGCCGACGAGGGTGTCGGCGAAACGGTAGATGTATTTGGAGATGCCGGCCGAATTCATCAGGCTGCCGACGAAGAGAAAGACCGGCACGGCCACGAGGGGAAAGGAATCCAGCGCATAAAGCGTGCGCTGGGCGATGAGATCGACCGGCAGATCGGCGGCGACCATGTAGATCATGCTCGGAATGGCGATCGCCAGAACGACCGGAAAGCCCAGCGCGAACAGGCCGACAAAGGCGAGAATGACGAGGAATCCGGCCATGCCCTGGGCTCAGGTGAGAGTGGTGTGCTTGTCGTCGGGGCGGCCGCGACGGAACGTCTCGACGAGATGTCGAAGGCTGACGAGCGCCAGGAGCGCGGCGCCGATCGCCAGCGGCCCCATGAAGATCAGGAACGGGATTTCGAGCGTCGCCGTCGCGCTGGCGATGTTGCGCGCGATGGTGACGACGGCCGCCGTGGCGAGCAGGCCGAAGGCGATGACGCCCGAAGCCTCGATGACGAGTTGCAGCAGCCAGCGCGGCCGCTCGGCGATCAACGCCTGAAATTCCTCCATGCGAATCTGACCGCCTTCCAACGAAACCAGCGCCGCCGACAGAAAGGCGAGGCAGATGAGGAGATAGCGGGCGAATTCCTCGGCCCCGGCCATCGGCACGTCGAAGACGCCGCGCATGACGATCTGCGCGAAGGGCGTGAGGATGAGGCCGGCGAGCAGCGCGCAGGCGAGCGCGCGCAGGGCGTGAACGAGCAGGCGCATGACGTCTCCGGCCGGAGGGCGACGGCGACGCGGCGAGAATGGCGCCGCGCCGCCTGACGCGGACGCTACTTCACCGCCTCGATCTGAGCGATGTAGCCGGTCCAGTCCGGAAAGTCCTTGGCCACCTGATCGAGCACCGCCTTGCGGAAAGCGGGGATGTCGAGGCCGTCCTTCGCTTCGACGAAGGTCATGCCCTTGGCCTCGAGCTCCTTGCGGTAGCGGTCGAAGCTCTCCTTGTCCCAGGCCAGCGTCTTGACGCCGACCTCGGCCATCGTGTCCTCGAGGATCTTGCGGTCGGCGGCGGGGATGGACTGCCAGACGCGCTCGTTGACGAAGACCGAGAGGATCGACTGCATGTGGCCGGTCAGCATGACGAACTTCTGCACCTCGTAGAGCTTGAGGTTGAAGATGTTCGGCAGCGGGTTCTCCTGGCCGACGACGAGGCCGGTGGCGAGCGCGGTGGCCAGTTCCGAGACTTCGACGGGCGTGGCGATGGCGCCCATGCCGGTCAGCATCGAGGACCAGAGCTTCACCGGCACGCCGCGATACTTCTTGCCCTTCATGTCGGCCGGGCTCAGCACCTTTTCCTTCGAGGTGAGATGGCGCGTGCCCTGGAAGAAGGAGCCGACGACGCGCATTCCGCCCTTCTCGACGAGCTCCTTGTTGATCGCCTGCAGCGCCGGCGAGGAGCGCGAGTCGGTGGCGCGCAGCGAATGCTCGGCGTCGCGATAGACGAAGGGCGTGTTGAAGACGGCGGTCGTCGGCAGGATGCGGCCGAGCGAGGCGAAATCGTGGTGGCCCATGGCGATGGCGCCGGACTTGACGCCGTCGACCATTTCGGCGACGCCGCCGAGCTGCGAATTGGCGAAGACCTGAATCTCGACGCGGCCCTGCGTGCGCTCCTTGACGAGCTTTGCGACCTCGTCGGCGTAGAGCGTCTGCGGCGCATTGGCGACGCCGACATGGGCGTAGCGCAATTTCACCTGCGCCTGCGCCGCGCCCGCCAGCAACGGCAGCAGCGCCGCGCCGGCGGCGGCGAGAAACCAGGTTTTCAGTCGCATCGGGTGTTCCTCCCTTGAAGGCCATTCGGCCGCATCATGCGCGAGGCTCAGGCCTCGCGATCGTAGAGCGTGGCGATCGCGGTGGTGTCGCGTTCGCCGCGCCCGAGCTGGATCAGCAGGCGGTAGAGATTGAGCGCCTGCCCGGTCATCGGCGTCGCCGTCTTGAGAGCGGCGGCGAAGGCGTTGACCATCTCGAGGTCCTTGAGCAGCTGGCGGGCATAGCCCTGTGGCGCGAAATCGCGGCTCGCCATGCGCGGAAAATTGACGCGCAGCAGGGTGCCGTCGGCATGGCCGCCGGCGAGGCATTCGGGAATGCGCGCGGCGTCGATCCCGGCGGCTTCAGCCACCTTCAGCGCCTCGGCGAGCACAGCGTTCGTGCAGCCGACGATCATCTGGTTGATCATCTTGGCGGCGAGGCCCGCGCCCGGCCCGCCCATGATCGTGCAGCGCGCCGCGACGTCGCGCATCAGCATCGCGATCGCCGGCAGATCGGCGGGCGCGCCGCCCGCCATCACGGTGAGAGTTCCGGCGCCGGAGGCGGGCGGGCCGCCGGACACCGGCGCGTCGATCCAGCCGCAGCCGGTCGCAGCGGCGAGCCGTGCGCCGAAGGCGCGGCAGGTCTCGACGGGAATGGTCGAGAAATCGACGAGGCGCTGCGGCGGCGCCATCGCCGCGCCGACGCCGCCGGCGCCGAACACCGCCGTCTCGACAGCCTCGGCGGTCGGCAGGTTGAGCAGGATCAGGTCGGCCCCGTCGGCGACGCCGGCGGGCGAGTCGGCGATCGCGGCGCCGGCGGCGCGACCGAGATCGCAGCGCGCCGCGATGATGTCGTAGGCGGTGACGACATAGCCCTGCGCGACGAGGCGGCCCGTCATCGGCAGGCCCATAAGGCCGAGGCCGAGATAGCCGATGCGCGGGCGCGGGGCGGGCTCAGACATCGTCGTTCACGATCGCGTAGAGGCGGCGGGCGTTGGCGCGAAACAGCGCGTCGCGCTCCGGCTCGGCGAAGTCGGCGACGATCGTCCCGAAGCCGCGATAGATCTGCGCGAAGCTGGCGCAGAGCGAGTCGACCGGAAAGTTCGAGGCGAACATGCAGCGCCCGACGCCGAACAGGTCGATCGCAGTCAGCACGACGAACCGGTTGGCCTCGATCGTCCAGGCCGCGCCGGGCTGGCCGAGGCCGGAAATCTTGCAGGCGACGTTCGGCGCTTCGGCAAGACGCGCCATCGCCGCTTTCCAGGCGGCGAGGCCCTCCGGCGACCGGTCGGCCGGCAGGCCGGCATGGTTGAGAAAGATGCGCGTATCGGGAAAGTCGGCGGCGAGCCGCGCCGCTTCGCCGAGATGCCACCAGGGGGTCTGCAGATCGAAGGCGAGTCCGAGCGGCGCCAGCCGGGCGAAGCCGGCGCGCCAGGCGGGGTCGGTCATGCCGCCGGGCGCAGCCTCGCGCGGCGTCGCATTGGCGCGCGGCTTGTGGCGCACCGAGCGGACGAAGCCGCGCGCGGCGTGGCTGTCGAGGATCGCGGCGCTGTCCGCCCGGTCGAGCCAGGCCTGCGCCACGGCGACGCTTGGCAGGCCGGAGGCGGCGCGCAGGCCGGCGACATAGTCCATCTCGCCGACGGGATCGCGCGGGTCCCATTCCGTCTCGACATAGACGCTCGCCTCGATGCGCCAGGGCGCGGCGTCGGCGCGGTAGTCGGCGACGAGATAGGGGCGGCGGATCGCCGCGTAGTCGCCATAGCGAAAGGCGATCGGCGGCTGGTCGCAGAGCCAGGGATGATAGTTGCGTCCGGGGTCCCAGAGGTGGTGATGCGCGTCGACGATCGCCCGCGCCGGCGGGCGGTCTCCCTCGTCTGCCTGCGGCTCGACCTGCGCTGGAATGGGCGCCCCCTCTCGACGCGCCCGCCACTATATCGGAGGCGCCGAGGCTCGCAAGTATGCTGCATACAGTTTGCCCCGAGCCGGGCGGCCGATCAGAAACTGCGCGGCATGCCGAGCACATGCTCGGCGACGAAGGAGAGGATCAGGTTGGTCGAGATCGGCGCCACCTGATAAAGGCGGGTCTCGCGGAACTTGCGCTCGACGTCGTATTCGCAAGCGAAGCCGAAGCCGCCGTGGAACTGCAGGCAGGCGTTGGCCGCCTCCCAGGACGCCTTGGCGGCGAGGTATTTGGCCATGTTGGCCTCGGCGCCGCAGGGCTTGTGGGCGTCGTAGAGCTCGCAGGCGCGGTAGCGCATCAGATTGGCCGCCTCGACCTCGATGAAGCTCTCGGCGATCGGGAACTGCACGCCCTGGTTCTGGCCGATTGGCCGGCCGAAGACGACGCGCTCCTTTGTGTAGGCGGTCACCTTGTCGATGAACCAGTAGCCGTCGCCGATGCATTCGGCGGCGATGAGCGTGCGCTCGGCGTTGAGGCCGGTCAGGATGTACTTGAAGCCCTGGCCCTCCTCGCCGATCAGATTGTCGGCGGGAATCTCGAGATTGTCGAAAAACAGCTCGTTGGTCTCGTGATTGACCATGTTGAGAATGGGCCGCACCGTCAGGCCCTGCTTCTGCGCCTCGTGCAGATCGACGAGGAAGATCGACATGCCCTCGGACTTCTTGCGCACCTGATCGAGCGGCGTGGTGCGGGCGAGCAGGATCATCAGGTCGGAATGCTGGATGCGGCTGATCCAGACCTTCTGGCCGTTGACGACGTAGCGATCGCCCTTGCGGATCGCGGTCGTCTTGATGCGCGTCGTGTCGGTGCCGGTGGTCGGTTCGGTGACGCCCATCGATTGCAGGCGCAGTTCGCCGGCGGCGATCTTCGGCAGGATGTCGCGCTTCTGGCGCTCCGATCCGTGCCGGATCAGCGTGCCCATGTTGTACATCTGGCCGTGGCAGGCGCCGGAATTGCCGCCAGCGCGGTTGATCTCCTCCATGATCACGGTCGCCTCGGCGAGGCCGAGGCCGGAGCCGCCATACTCCTCGGGGATCAGCGCGGCCATCCAGCCGGCCCTGGTCAGCGCCTCGACGAATTCGGCCGGATAGCCGCGCGCCTCGTCGATCCTGCGATGATACTCCGCCGGGAACTGCGCGCAGACCGCGCGCACGCCTTCGCGGATGTCCTCGAACCTGTCGTCGCCGACGAAACGCATCGCCTGTCCCCCGATGGTGGAGCGGCGCCCGTCGGCCCGCTCATCCGGGCGTGACGCCGCGCCGGAAGAAGGGTTGCAGGCGGGCGAGCACGTCGACATCCATCTGCCGGAGCAGATCGAGAATGTCGAGCGGCACCCAGTTCTCGCGGATCAGCCCTTCATGGTGGAGATAGAAATCCATCACCCGCATGGTCACGTCGCGACCGGTCGGCGAGAGGCCCATGAAATTGCCGCCGAGGTGCCGGGCGTAGACGCTCGGCCAGCCGCCGGTGACCGAATAGGGCCCGTCGCCGATGCGGATGTAGTGATTGCCGCCCTTGCGGTTGGGAAAGGCGATGCGGAACGGCAACTGGTGGATGTCGACGAAGCCGGCGAGGCCGCGCGAGGTTCCTATGCCGGCCGGCCCGTACCACATCATGCGCGGATGCCAGTGCTGCTTCTGCGGCATGTTCAGCAACCCCTCGCGGCCGCGATGCTCGAGGTCGTTGTAGTCGCCAAGCGTCTTGTGCATCGCCAGCGTCTGCGCGAGGCTCGCGGCGGACTGCGCCGGGTCCTGCGGCGTCAAGACGACGCCGTCCGCGGTGATCGGTCCCGGCCACTGCTCCTCGACGCCGAGGCTCGGCGCCACCGGCCAGAAACCGGCCTGGCGGATCAGATCGAGCACGTCGAGCAGCACGGAGGAACGCGCGATCCTGCCTTCGCGCATCTCGTGCACCTCGCCATAGCGGAAATAGATCGTCTTGCCCGTCGCCGGGATCGTCATCCAGTCGCGGGCGAAGGTTCCGCAATAGTGGCCCATGGCCGCGATCATCGTGACGCCCTTCCAGTCGCCGCCGACGAAGATCGCGTCGCGTCGTTCGAGATCGGGAAAGGAGGCGATGAGCGGCGCCCAGACGCGCGACAGGATCGCCTCCCGCCCCGCCATCTCGTTCAGCGGATGCGACCCCCGCCACTCCGCCTGCAGATGATAGGCCGCGTCGAAACGACGCTCCAGCGTCGCCGGCGTCGATTCGGCGAGCGCCGACAGGGCGGCGCGCATGGCGATCTTGTCTGAAACCAGTTGTGACGGCATCGTCTCTTCCTTCCCGGCGGCGGCGGGACATCCTCGCACAACTGACTATTGCATACGTATTCATTTTCTGCCAGTGTGCGACATCGCCCCTGGGGAGAGGACGGCGCATGGTCGAGGTCGCCCTGAAGAGCGTCAGCAAGCGCTGGGGCGCGGTGACAGCCGTGCGCGGCGTCGATCTGACCATCGCCGATCGCGAATTCATCGTGCTGCTCGGCCCGTCCGGCTGCGGCAAGACCACGACGATGCGGATGATCGCCGGCCTCGAGGATCCGAGCGAGGGCGACATCCTGATCGGCGCGCGCCGGGTCAACGATCTCGAGCCGAAGGATCGGGACGTGGCCATGGTGTTCCAGAACTACGGCCTCTATCCGAATCTCACCGTCTACGAGAACATCCGGTTCCCGCTGAAGGTGCGCAAGGTCGACGCCGCCTCGCATGACGCGCGCGTGCGGCGCGCCGCCGACATGGTGGAGCTCGGGCCGCTGCTCGAGCGCCGGCCGAAGGAATTGTCCGGCGGGCAGCGCCAGCGCGTCGCGCTCGCCCGGGCGATCGTGCGTGAACCGGCGGTGTTCCTGATGGACGAGCCGCTCTCCAATCTCGACGCCAAGCTGCGCGTCTCGACGCGCGCGCAGATCAAGCATCTCCAGCACGAGCTGAAGGTGACGACGGTCTATGTCACGCATGACCAGATCGAGGCGATGACGCTGGCCGATCGCGTCGTGGTGATGAATCGCGGCGAAATCCAGCAGGTCGGCGCGCCGACCGACATTTATGATCGGCCGGCCAACACGTTCGTCGCCGGCTTCATCGGCTCGCCGGCGATGAACCTGATCGACGGCGAGATCGCCGGCGGCGTGTTCACGGCGCCGCATGTGCGAGTCGGCGGCCTGCCGGGGCGTCTCGCCGGAAAGGTGACGCTCGGCTTCCGCGCCGAGGATGCGCAGGTGAGCGCGGCGGGCGGCCAGATCGAGGCGCCGATCTTCACCGTCGAGCTGCTCGGCGATGAGACCATGGTTTCGGTGCGCTGCGGCGCGGCGCTGGCGGCGGTGAAGGCGGCCAAGTCCTATCGCGCCTCGATCGGCGATCCGATCGCCATCGCCGTTCCGGCGAACGCCTGCCACCTGTTCGACGCCGCTTCCGGCATGCGTCTCGGCAACTAGAGATCAATCAGGGAGAAGCACATGATCAGGACGCTCGTATCCGCCGCCGCCCTGTCGCTGACGCTCTGCGCCGGGGCGCAGGCCGCCTGCGGCTTCAAGAACGAAACCGCGCTGAAATCGCTCACCGCCGGCTTCGACGCCTGGAAGGCGGTCACCTCGGCCTGGGCCGAGTGCGGCAATGTCCAGTCCGAGCTCGACCAGAACTTCCGCACCAAGCAGCCGGCGGCCTTCGCGGCCAATCCGGCGCTGTATCACATCGGCGGCGTCGCCAACGGCACGCTGACGCCGCTCGTCAACGCCGGAACGATCCGGCCGCTCGACGATCTCGTCGCCAAGTACGGCAAGCACCTGACGCCCAACCAACTGATCAAGATCGACGGCAAGACGATGGCCGTGGCGATGATGGTCAACGCCCAGCACCTCGTCTATCGCGAGGACATTCTCAAGGACCTCGGCATAGCGCCGCCGAAAACCTATGACGAAGTGCTCGCGGCCGCCGAGAAGATCAAGGCGTCCGGCAAGGTCGCCTATCCGCTCGGCGCGACCTTCAAGGCGGGCTGGGATCTGGCGCAGGACTTCAACAACATGCTGGCCGGCTATGGCGGCCAGTGGGTGAAGGCCGACAACACGCCCGCCGTCGCCTCGGAAGCCGGCGAGAAAGCGCTGGCGATGATGAAGAAGCTCTCGGCCTATATGGATCCGGAGTATCTCGTCTCGGAATCGACCTTCGTGCAGCGCCAGTTCCAGCAGGGCAAGATTGCGATGGCCAATCTGTGGGCCTCGCGCCTCGGCGCGCTCGATGATCCGAAGGAAAGCCAGGTGGTCGGCAAGATCGGCGTCGCGGCGGCGCCGCTCGCCATGGCCGGCGGCAAGCCGTCGACGACGCTGTGGTGGGATGGAATCGTCATCGCCAAGAACATCTCCGACGCAGAGGCCGACGCCGCCTTCCGCGTGGCGATGGAAGGGCTCGACGAGGACATGGTGAAGGCCAACAACAGCGCGGCGGTGTGGCTCGTCAAGGGCTATCAGCCGACCAAGCTCGCCGGCGGCTCCATCGCCTCGGCCGAGGGCGGGGCGCCGAGCTATCCCTCGACGGTCGCCATGGGGCTGATGCATTCGGCGATCGGCGAGAAGATCGCCGACTTCATGACCGGCAAGACCGACGCCAAGGCGACGCTCGCGGCGATCGAGGCCGCCTATCTCGTCAAGGCCAAAGAACAGGGCCTCGTGAAGTAACGGCCCGGCGACGGCGCGAGCGGAGCCACTCCCATGAAGCGCAGGACTTTCCTCGCCTTCGTCGCGCCGTCGCTGTTCATGATGCTGGCTTTCATCGCCGCGCCGCTGGTCTCGGTGTTCGTGCAGAGCTTCTACGAAACGCGCGCCGCCTTCGAGCAGACGGTCGTCGAGAACTGCACGCCGGGCTTTCTCGCGCCGACCTGCACGAAGGAGACGCGTACGCAAGCCAAACTCGGGCCCAACGGCAAGCCGGTGACCGAGACCGTCTATGTCGGACTCGACGCCTATCGCCGCATCCTTTCGCCTGACGCGGTGATGGCCGCGCTGAGCGCAGGCGGCGAGGGGATCGCGGCGATCCTGAAGATCGATTTCTGGCGGGCGCTGCGCTTCACGCTGACCTTCACGCTGATCACGCTGCCGCTGGTGATCGGCCTCGGCCTCGCCATCGCGCTCGCCGTCAACGCCATGGTCCGCTCGCTGCGAGGCCCGACCATCTTCGTCACGCTGCTGCCGTTCATCATCACGCCGGTCATCGGCGCCCTGTCGATCCGCTGGCTGTTTCTCGGCGACGGCATTCTGACTCGCGCCATCGAATGGGTGGTGCAGCGCGACATCTCGATGTTCGCACAAGGCTGGACGATCGAGATCATGATGCTGATCTACAAGGTCTGGCATGTGGCGCCCTTTGCCTTCGTGGTGTTCTACGCCGCCTTGCAGACGGTCGATCAGGACACGCTCGAATCGGCGATCGTCGACGGCGCCTCGCGCGGCGAGCGGCTGCGCTACGTGATCATCCCGCATCTGGCGCCGCTGATCGCCTTCGTCGCGCTCATCCATCTGATGGACAGCTACCGCGTGTTCGACGAGATCATCGGCTTCGCCAGCCAGGCGCATGTCATCTCGCTGCAGTATCTGACCTTCAGCTTCCTGACGCCGGACGAGACGGGCAACCGCGCCATCACCCGCGCGGCCGCCTCCTCGATGCTGACGATGATCGGCATCGTTCTCCTGCTCGTGCCGCTGCTGCGCAGGACCTGGCGCGAACAAAGGGGGCGGCGATGACGGACATCCGCCCGCGCGCGCTGCAGCCGCCGCTGTGGCTGCGCCTGACGTCGAACGGCTTTCTCGTCGTCTGGCTGGTCATCGCGCTGTTTCCGCTGATGTGGATCACGCTGATGTCGCTGCGCCAGCCGATCGACGCGTTGTCGGCCAATCCGCTCGACGTGATCTTCGGCAAGCTGACCTTTGACCATTACAAGGCTGTATGGGTCACGAACGGGTTCTGGCGCAATTTTCTCAATTCGCTGATCGTCACTGCCGGCGTCGTCAGCGTGTCGCTGACGGTCGGCACGCTGGCCGGCTATGCGCTGGCGCGCACGCCGGGCGCGCTGGCTTTCTGGCTGCTGATCCTGGCGCTGATCTTCCGCGCGCTGCCGCATTCGGTGCTGGTCACCGGCTATGTGCCGATGTTCCTCAATTCGCGCGAACTGCTGCAGCCCTTGTGGGACGCGCCGATCCTGGGCGGCGTCCTGTCGTGGTTCAGCGCCTCGGCGCCGACGCTCTACGGCAAGCCCTGGGCGGTGATCGCGGTGCTGGTGGCGATCAATCAGCCCTTCACGATCTGGATGATGCGCTCGTTCTTCCAGAATATTCCGGCCGAACTCGACGAGGCGGCGCTCGTCGACGGCTGCACGCATTTTGGAGCCTTCTGGCGCGTCATCATGCCGGTGATGTGGCCAGGGGTGATCACCACGGGCCTGTTCTCCTTCCTGCTCGCCTACAATGACTACCTCGTCACCGCGCTGCTGCTCGACGCGCAGTCGCAGACCATGGTGCCGGGCATCAGTCAGTTCCTCAATCGCGAGACGCGCGCCGCCGATCAGATCGAGGCGATCGCCGCCGCGGTGTCGATCACGGCGCCGCTGTTCGTGCTCGTCATGGTGTTCCAGAAGCAGATCGTCTCCGGCCTGACCGCCGGCGCCGTGAAAGGATGACGCAATTGCCGACCGCCCGCCCGCCGCAGGCCGCGCTCACCGCGCACAACGATCCGACCAGGCGCGAGGAGACGCGCCGCGTCATCGAGGCGATGGTCGAGGGGCTGAACGATCACCAGATCAACGGCATGTCCGCGTTCTTCCATCCGGCCTTCCGGTGGATGGGCAATTGCGGCTGCGGCGTGAAGACCGGGCTGCGGGAGTTTCAGGAGAACTGGCAAAGGCCGTTCCAGGCCGCCTTCTCCGAAAAAGTGGCGATCGACGAGGCGCGGCTGTTCGATGGCGAATGGGGCGCCTGCTTCGGCGCGCAGCACGCGGTGCACAGCGGCGAGTTCATGGGCATTGCGCCGACCGGCAAGCGCGTCGTCATCCGCTACATGGATTTCTGGAAAGTGGTGGACGGCAAGATCGTCGACAACTGGGTGATGGTGGATTTTCCCGACGTGCTGCGACAGCTCGGCGTCGATGTCTTCGGCGGCAAGGGCTGGGAGATCTATGATCGCGGCGCGGCGGTCCCGCCGCGCCCGGATCACGACAAGTAGGCGCGTCGGAAAGACGCGCGCGCCGCAGCGCACGGCTGCGCCTCAGGAGTCGGCTCGCGCCGGGCCGCTCCGGCTCGCTGGTCCGCGCCCGGCGTCGATGCGATTGTCGACAGGCCAAAGGACAGCTACGAGTTCTCTGTCCGCCATGCCGACAGAGTCGGCCCGTGCGGCGCGCTGCGCCTCGACCTGGTCGGTCAGGTCGCGGCGTTTCGGAAGACGGACAAGAGCCGGAAAGCGAGTTCACGGTCCAAGCCGTCGACGATCCGCAATTCGCCGACGCGCCGGTCGCGAATCGCCACGGGATCGCAAGAAAGGTCGAGGAGACGCGCATGCCCAGATTCGAACGCAAGGCTCTGCTGAAAACGTATCGCGACATGGTCAAGAAGCGCCAGCCGATCGTCGGCGGCGGCGCGGGCACCGGCCTCTCCGCCAAATGCGAGGAGAAGGGCGGCATCGATCTCATCGTTATCTACAACTCCGGCCGCTACCGCATGGCCGGCCGCGGTTCGCTCGCCGGGATGATGGCCTATGGCAACGCCAACGACATCGTCGTCGAGATGGCGCGGGAGGTGCTGCCCGTGGTGTTGAAGACGCCGGTTCTCGCCGGCGTCAACGGCACCGATCCCTTCATGATCCTCGATCATTTCCTCGACCAGTTGAAGGCGCTGGGCTTCTCCGGCGTGCAGAACTTCCCGACCGTCGGCCTCATCGACGGCGTGTTCCGTCAGAACCTCGAAGAGACCGGCATGGGGTATGGCCTCGAGGTCGAGATGATCGCGGCCGCGCACAAGGCGGACATGCTGACGACGCCTTATGTGTTCAGCGCCGAAGACGCCATCGCGATGACGAAGGCCGGCGCCGACATTCTGGTGCCGCATATGGGCCTGACCACTGGCGGGTCGATCGGCGCAGAGACATCGAAGACGCTGGATGATTGCGTGAAGCTGATCGACGACTGGGCGGCGGCGGCGCGCAAGCTGCGCGACGACGTCATCGTGCTCTGCCACGGCGGGCCGATCTCCTCGCCCGAGGACGCCGACTACGTCCTGTCGCGCACGAAATGCTGCCACGGCTTCTACGGGGCGAGCAGCATGGAGCGGCTGCCGACCGAAGTCGCGCTCGTGGAGCAGACGAAGAAATTCAAGAAGATCAAGTTCTGATCCGACCGTTGCGAGGCGACGATCCTGCCGGCGCCAGACGCAGGCGCGACAGTGCGCGTCGAACCGCGCCGGTTCGGCGGCGCACAGGCCGGATCAGACGCCGGCGCGAGCCGCTGATCGTCGACTGTCGTGCCGTCTGCCGCCTTCGCCGCGCTCGGAAGCTGCGCGGCAGGCTCTTGGATGCGCCCGGCGACGAAAGACAGGATGCGGTTGTCGAGATCGGCGCGACCCGATGAATCGGGTCCCGCGTAATTTACGCGCGACCTCGTCTTTGCAGGCGTAGCCGCAGCCGCCGTGCAAATGCAGGCAGACGTTGGCCGCTGCCACGAGGCTTTGGCGGCGAGGGGTTTCGCCATGTTCGCCGCCGCCCCACAGGGCTCGCCGGCGTCGTCGAGTCCGCAGGCGCGAGAGCGCATCTGATCGGCCGCCTCGACCTCGATGAAGCTCTCGGCGATCGGCGACGGCCCGTGCGGCCGATCTCCTCCATGATCACGGCGGCTTCGGTGAGCCCGAGGCCGGCGCCGCCGTCGTCCTCCGGGGTCCGCGTGGCCATCCGGCTGGCTCTGGTCAGCGGGGCGACGAGGGATTCGGGACGGCGCGCGCATCGTCGCTGTTGCGGCGATCTTCGACCGGGAACTCCGCTCAGACCGCGCGCACTCCGTCGCGGACGTCGTCGCATCGATCGCCGTCGACACAGCGCATGGAGGCGCCTTCAGATCGGTGAAAAGCCGAGGGCGGCGCGAAAGCGGTTCTTGATGTGGACGCCGTCGCGCGGCGGCAGCACGCGCGGCGGGGCGTCGGCGCGGATGTCGATCGCGGCGAAGGCGAGGCCCTCGCCTCGCTCAAGGCGGCCGCGCAGCGCCGCCACGCCTGCCATGTCGTCGATGCGCTCGGCGCGCGCGAAGCCGCAGGCGGCCGCGACCCGTTCGAGCCGCAGGCCGTAGCTGCTATGGCTCTTCTGCATGCCGGTCTCGCCGTAAACGCCGTTGTCGAGCACGACGATGGTCAGGTTCGTTGGCCGCTTCGCGCCGATCGTCGCCAGCGCGCCGAGCCCCATCAGCGCCTCGCCGTCGCCGGTGATCACCAGCACCGGGCGCGCGCGCTGCGCGCAGGCGAGGCCGAAGCCGACCATCGCCGCGCTGCCCATCGCCGCCCAAAGGTAATAGTTGCCGTCATGATCGCCGGCCGCCATGACGTCATAGGAGGGCGAGCCGAGGCCGCTGACGACGAGCAACCTGTCGCGCCCCTCCAGCAACGCGGCGACGACGGCGCGACGGTCGAGAGGGGCAGTCATTCCTTCACCCATTGTTTTTCCCCGATCAGGCGCTGGCCGAGCAGCAGCGCTGAGGCGCCGTCGCCGTTGAAGGCCATGCTGGCCGCGCCATGCAGCAGCGGCTCGACATCCTGCGGCGCGTCGGCGCGCCAGGTCATGACGCCCATCAGCTCCAGCGCCGGGCGCGTCGCCCGGCCCATCGGATTCTGCCAGGGATTGAACTCGGCCCAGTCGCCGCGCATCGTCACGACCATCAGCAACGGAAAGCGCGCGCAGCTCTGCAGCGCCAGCGTATTGATGCAGTTGCCGACGCCGCTCGACTGCATCAGCAGCGCGCCGCGCTCGCCGCCGAGCCAGGCGCCGGCCAGGAAGCTGATACCCTCCTCCTCCGTCGTCAGCGCCACCGCGTTCATCTGCGGATCGGCCTCGGCGAGGCGGATCGCCGCGGCGTGACCGGCGTCGGGCACATAGACGATGTGGCGCACCGCGTGCCGCTTGAGCACGGCGTAGACCTGCTCCTGCCAGGCGGGGGCGTTCCCCGGCCCGACGTCGACGGCGTTCACGTTGCGTGCTCCCTGTCGGTCGTCCCGGCGCCGAGACTAGCGTCTGGCGCAGGCCAGAGCGAATGCGGAAATGCGGCGCGCCATGCCAAAGCGGCGCCTGGAGCGCCCCCATCCGCCGGCTCGATATCCGCCGCGTCCCCGGCTATGGTCCGTGCCAGAAGGGCGAGCTGGCCGGTCAGAGCCGATCGCGCCCGCAACAGGAGGAACAGTCCATGATGATTTCCCGTCGCGCCGCGCTGGCCGGCGCCGTCAGCCTGGCGAGTCTTGCGGCCTCGCGCGCCTTCGCGCAGGCCAGGTTCTTCCGCATCGGCACGGGCGGGACGGGCGGCACCTATTATCCGGTCGGCGGCATGATCGCCAACGCGGTCTCCTCCGACAAGGTCAACGCCAGCGCGGTGGCGAGCAACGGCTCGGTCGCCAATGTCAACGCCATCGTCGGCGGGGCGATGGAATCAGGCTTCTCGCAGGCCGACGTGGCGAGCTGGGCCTATGCCGGAACCGGCATCTACGAAGGCCGGCCGAAGGTCGAGGAGCTGCGCGCCATCGCCAATCTCTTCCCCGAGACGGTGCATGTCGTGGTGCGCAAGGGAACCGGCGCGAAGACGGTCGCGGACCTGAAGGGCAAGCGCGTGTCGATCGACGAGCCGGGCTCGGGCACGATCGTCAACGCCCGCGCCATCCTGACCGCCTATGGCGTCGGCGCCAGCGACTACAAGGCCGAACATCTGAAGGCCGGTCCCTCGGTCGACAAGATCAAGGACGGTTCGCTCGACGCCTTCTTCATCACCACCGGCTATCCCGCCGGCGCGCTCGCCGAGATGGCGGCGACGCATGGTTTCGAGCTGCTGGCGATCGAGGGCGAGGTCGCCGAGAAGCTGAAAAAGCAGTTCGGCTTCTTCGCCGACGATACGATCCCGGACGGCGCCTACAAGGACGTCAAGGGCGTCAGGACGCTGGCGGTCGGCGCGCAATGGGTGACGTCGTCGAAGATCGACGCCGATCTCGTCTACGAGGTGACCAAGGCGCTGTGGTCGGACAAGACGCGCGGCGTGCTCGACGCCGGGCACGCCAAGGGCAAGGCGATCACCAAGGCGACGGCGCTCGCCGGGCTCGGCATACCGCTGCATGCCGGCGCGGAAAAATTCTACAAAGAAGCCGGGCTGCTGAAATAAGGCGCGCTCTCCCCGTCATTGCGAGCGAAGCGAAGCCGACGAAGCAATCCACGCCCGGCGCAGAAAGCAACGACGCCGTGGATTGCTTCGCTCCGCTCGCAATGACGCGGCGGCCGGCGGCGCCGTCTTTTCCACGCGAAGCGACCACGACCCTGTCGGGGAACACATGACGGCTGAGCTCGACGCGAAACAGGCGCAGGAGCTCGAGGAAAAACTCGACTCCGAAATTCGATTCCGGCCGCTGACGCCGGCTGCGGGCTGGTTCGTCGCCGGCGCGCTGCTGGCGTTGTCGCTGTTCCACTATTACACGGCCGGCTTCGGCCTCTTGCCCGAGACGACGCATCGCGGCATTCACCTCGCCTTCGTCATCGGACTCATCTTCCTGGTCTTTCCGGGCGGCAGGCCGAAACGCGCGGCGGACGCGCCCTCGCTCCTTCGGCCGCTCGGCATCGGCCTGCACGACTGGCTGATGGCGATCGCAGCCGTGGTCTCGGCGCTTTATGTGCCGTGGATTTTCGAGGATCTGGCCTTCCGCGTCGGCAATCCGCTGCTCGCCGACTGGCTGATGGGAAGCCTCGCCATCCTCGTGCTGATCGAGGCGACGCGCCGCTCGATCGGCTGGCCGCTGCCGATCATCGCGTCGCTGTCGATCCTCTATGCGCTCTATGGAGCGAGCCTTCCGGGGATTCTCGCCCATCCCGGCAATTCGTGGAAGGCGGTCGTCAACCACCTCTATCTGACCTCGCAGGGCGTCTACGGAATCGCGCTCGGCGTCGTCGCGACCTATGTCTTCCACTACGTCCTGTTCGGCGTGCTGGCGACGCGCATCGGCCTCGGCCGGCTGTTCATCGACCTCGCCACCGCGCTCGCCGGGCGTTTTTCGGGCGGGCCGGCGAAGGTGTCGATCTTCGCCTCGGGCCTGTTCGGCATGATCTCGGGCTCGTCGATCGCCAACACCGTGACGGTCGGCTCGCTGACCATTCCGATGATGATCCGCATCGGCTATCCGCGCCATTTCGCCGGCGCCGTCGAGGCGACGGCGGCGACCGGCGGCCAGATCACGCCGCCGATCATGGGGGCGGCCGCCTTCCTGATGGTCGAGTATCTCGGCCTGCCCTACCAGACCATCATCCTCGCCGCGATCGTGCCGGCGGCGATGCATTTCTTCGGCGTGTTCTGCCAGGTGCATTTCGAGGCGAAGAAGCGCGGCATGAGCGGCGTGCCGGCTGACGAACTGCCGAGGGCGCGCGCGGTGATCGCGCGCGACTGGCCGACGGCGATCCCGCTGGCCGCGCTGCTGATCGTGCTGTTCTCGGGCTTCACGCCCTATCTGGCGGCCTTCTGGGGCATCACCGCCTGCATCGTCGTCGGCCTCACGGGACGCAGGGGCCCGATCGCGCTCGCCTTCCTCGCCGGTCTCGCGGGGCTGATCGCGCTCGGTCTGCTGACGCAATGGAGCGGGTTGCTGGCGCTGTTCGGCTTCGGCGCCGCCGCGAGCGCGGTCTGCGTGCTGCGCGACGCGGAGGGCAAGGCGCGCGCCATCGATATTCTCGACGGCTTCGTCACCGGCGCCAAATATGCAATCGGCGTCGGCGCCGCCGCGGCGAGCGTCGGCGTCATCGTCGGGGTGGTGACGTTGACGGGCGTCGGCTTCAAACTGTCGACGATCGTCACCGGCTTTGCCGGCGATCTCGCGGCTCTGGCCGCCGCATTCACGCCGGCCAGCCTCTACGACGCGCGGGCGCTGACGCTGTTCTTCACGCTGGTGATGACGGCCTTCGTCTGCCTGCTGCTCGGGGCCGGCGTGCCGACCACGGCCTGCTACATCATCATGGTGACGATCGCCCAGCCGGCGCTCGGCAAGCTCGGCGTCGAGCCGATCGTCTCGCATTTCTTCGTCTTCTATTACGGGCTGCTCGCCGACATCACGCCGCCGGTGGCGCTCGCCGCCTATGCCGGCGCCAGCATGGCCGGCGCCGATCCGTTCCGCACCGGCAATACGGCGTTCCGCCTCGGCTCGGCGAAAGCGCTGGTGCCGTTCGTCTTCGTCGCCTCGCCGGCGATGCTGCTGGTGACGAAGGATTTCACCTGGGCCGCCTTCATCGAGACGACGGCGGGCTGCGTCGTCGGCATCGTCATGCTCGCGGCGGCGCTGACCGGCTTCGGCCGCGCGCCGATCGTCGGGCTCGAGCGGGTCGCGCTGGCGCTGGCCTCGGTGCTGGTCATCCTGCCGAACCGCACGGCGACGCTGATCGGCCTCGTCGTCGCCGCGCCGATCGTGCTGCGTCAGGCGCTGGCGCGGCGCGGCTGAAGCAGGCGACGCCGGTCGGAATTGTCGTCAAGGACTGCTTGCGCAAGGCGGCCCGCCGCGTCCAGGCTCGGCGGCGAGGAAAGGCGGTTTCGACATGACGGACGGACACGGGATCAGGCGGGGCCTGACGAATTACGGCGATCGCGCCTTCGCGCAGTATCTGCGCAATTCCTTCGCGCGCTCGATGGGCCTGTCGAAGGAGATGCTGGACAAGCCGATCGTCGGCGTCGTCTCGACCTATTCGGGTTTCAACAACTGCCATCGCGACGCGCCGGCGCTGGTCGAGGCCGTGTCGCGCGGGGTGCTGGCGGCAGGGGCGCTGCCGCTGCCCTTTCCGACCATCTCGCTCGGCGAGGTGTTCCTCAATCCGACCAGCATGGCCTATCGCAACCTGATGGCGATGGACACCGAGGAGATGATCCGCGCCCAGCCGATGGACGCGGTGGTGCTGATCGGGGGTTGCGACAAGACCGTGCCGGCGCAGATCATGGGGGCGATCTCGGCGGGCGTTCCGGCGGTGCAGCTCGTCACCGGGCCGATGTCGACCGGGCGCCATCGCGGCGAGCGGCTCGGCGCCTGCACCGATTGCCGGCGCTTCTGGGCGCGCTACCGGGCGGGCGAGATCGACGGCGCGGAGATCGCCGCCGTCGAGGGGCGGCTGGCGACGACAGCGGGCACCTGCGCGGTGATGGGCACGGCCAGCACGATGGCCTGCATCGCCGAGACGCTCGGCCTGGCGCTGCCGGGCAGCGCGGCGATCCCGGCGGTGCATGCCGACCGGCTCGTCGCCGCGGAGCGGTCCGGCGCGGCGGCGGTCGACCTGATCCGGCGGCCGATCCGGCCGGCCGAGATCGTCACCGAAAAATCGATCGAGAATGCGCTGCGCGTGCTGATGGCGGTCAGCGGCTCGACCAATGCGGTGGTGCATCTGGCGGCGATCGCCGGCCGCGTCGGCGTGACGATCTCGCGCGAACGCTTCAACGCCATCTCCGACGAGACGCCGGTGCTGGTCGATCTGAAGCCCGTCGGCGAGGGCTATATGGAGGATTTCCACGCCGCCGGCGGCGTCGACGCGGTGCTGCGCGAAATCCGGCATCTGTTGCATCTCGACACGGTGGACGTGCTCGGCGAGACGCTCGGCGCGCGGCTCGCGCGGCCGCTCGAATGGGTCGATCGCAAGGTGATCCGGCCTTTCGCCGAGCCGGTCTCGCCGGTCGGCGGGCTGATCGCGCTCGAAGGCAATCTCGCGCCGGACGGCGCCATTCTCAAGCGCGCGGCGGCGACGCCGGCGCTGTTCGAGACCGAGGGCCGGGCGGTCGTCTTCGAGGATCTGGAAGATCTCGCCCGGCGCATCGACGATCCGGCGCTCGACGTCGCCGCCGACGATGTTCTCGTCCTGAAGAACGCCGGGCCGGTCGCCGCCGGCATGCCGGAGGCCGGTTATCTGCCGATCCCGAAGAAGCTCGCGCAGAAGGGCGTCAAGGACATGCTGCGCATTTCCGACGCGCGCATGTCGGGCACGGCGTTCGGCACCATCGTGCTGCATGTCGCGCCCGAGAGCGCGGTCGGCGGGCCGCTGGCGGCGGCGCGCAGCGGCGACCGCATCCGCCTCTCCGTGCGGGACAAGCGGCTCGATCTGCTCGTCGACGAGGCGACGATCGCCGCGCGCCTCGCCGCCGCGCCGCGTCCGCAGCCGCCGACGCGCGGCTACCGGGCGCTCTATGCGCGCACGGTGCAGCAGGCTTCGGCGGGGTGCGATTTCGATTTTCTGGCCGGCGCCGGGACGGAGCAGGGCTGAACTGGCGCTCCCTAGGGGACTCGAACCCCTGTTTTCGCCGTGAGAGGGCGACGTCCTAGACCGCTAGACGAAGGGAGCAGCGCGGGCAGGGCGGGTCTATACGCGCCCCTGCGGACGCATGCAAGGGTCGCGGTTTCAAACGTCGCGGTTCAATGGCGCAGCAGATCGGAGGGCGGATCGACCTGGCGCGCCGCGGCGCCGAGCTGGGAATGCTCGAAGGCGAGGATCACCGGAATCGACAGGATGAGCGGCAGGATCAGGTAGAACAGTCGCCACACGAGCAGCGCCGCGAAAACCGCCGTCGCAGGCACGCCCGGCATGATCGCCAGGAACACCGCCTCCATGACGCCGATGCCGCCCGGCACCTGGCTGAGCAGCCCGGCGGAAAAGGACAGGAGGAAGGCGCCCATGACGATCATGAAGCCGGGATTGCCCTCGGCCGGCAGGGCGAAATAGATGATGCCCGCCGCGCCGACCAGTTCGAGCGGGGCGGCGACATACTGGCGCAGCACGATCGGCAGGCGCGGATAGACGAGGTTGAAGCCGCCGATCTTCAGCGGCCGGAAATGCAGCCAGGCGCCGATCGTGTAGATCGCGACAAAGGCGAGGCAGATGAAGCCGACCAGCCGGGCGAAGGCGTCGATGTCGGCGCGGCGGGCGAGGAAGGGCGACAATTCGGCGAGCGGGCGCAGGATCTGCGGCTCGTAGAGCAGCACCACGCCGGTCAAGAGGATGGTGCCGAAGGCGAAGGTGTAGGAGCAGATCGCCACCAGCACGGCGATCTCGTGCGCCGTCAGCCCTTTCGCCGTATAGGCGCGGAAACGCACCATGCCGCCGGAAAATACCGAGGCGCCGATATTGTGCGACAGCGCATAGGTGACGAAAGAGCACACCGACACATAGGTCCAGGAAATGCCCTTGGCGCGGCCCAGATGCAGCAGCGCGATACGGTCGTACCAGGCGAGGGCGGCATAGGCGAGCAGCGTCGAGGCGAAGGCCAGGGCATAGCCCTGCAGCGGAATGTCGGCCAGCCTTTCGCCGATCACCGAGACGATGAGGCCGAGATCGGCCCAGACGCCGTGGCCGAGCAGCGCCTTCACAGCGGGATCGACGGACACTTCCGCGATGAGCTTCTTGTAGAGGAGCCGCACCGACCAGACGACGGCCGCCACCGCGATCGCGGGCCAGATGAGATCGCGCAGACGTTTCATTCCGTCTCGTTCTTGATGCTCTCGGGGGCGATCCGCGACCGCCTGACGCATCCCTGCACCAAGGCGCCGCCGCGCGCAAGCGCATCGCCCGAACAGGCTTCACGAAGTCTGTGCGAGGCCGCAGACTGGACCGGCCGCCGACCGGGACGCGACGCATGGACAGCCTGATTCTGAAGATCGACGCGACGACCGACCTGCCGGACGATCTGATCGCCGCCGTCGTCACCTTTCTCGAGCGTCGCGATCCGCCCGATCCGGCGATCGCCGGCGCGGCGCCCGCCGGGGTCGGCCTCGAGCGGCTCGGCGGGGCGGCGGCGGAGCGCTATCTCGCCGTCTACCGGGCGATCGGCGAGCGCTGGCTGTGGTTTTCCCGGCTCGCCATGCCGCGCACGGCCCTGTCGGCGCTGCTCGACGACCCGGCGGTGGAGGCCTTCGTCGTGACGCGGGCGGGCGCGGACATCGGCCTGCTGGAGCTGGACGGGCGGGCGCAGGACGAGACGGAACTCGCCTTTTTCGGCCTGATCGAGCGGGAAATCGGCGGCGGCGTCGGCCGCTGGATGATGCAGGAGGCGCTCCGCCGGGCCTTCGCCCGGCCGATCCGCCGGCTTTTCGTCCACACCTGCACGCTCGACCACCCGGGGGCGCTGGAGTTCTACCGCCGGTCCGGCTTCCGGCCCTACAGGCGGGCCGTCGAGATCGCTCGCGATCCCCGCCGCAACGGCGCCCTGTCGTGTGAAGCCGGCTCACACGCGCCAATGCTCACAAGCACTTGAGAGGTGCGCAACGGCACAGGAAAGGACTGTCGCGAGCGCCTATGTTGGGCCATAATTCGCAGCATGGAGGTTCAGGTCATGCGCAGGTCCCTCAGCAGGCTTCTCATGACGCTGCTCGCGTTTCTCGGGACGCTGGCGGCAGGGCTGGTCGCGGCGCAGGCGTCGACGGAAAAGCGCGTCGCGCTGGTGGTGGGCAACAGCGCCTACACCGCGGCGCCGGCGCTCTCCAACCCGGTGATCGACGCGAAGGCCGTCGCCGCCTCGCTCAAGCGCCTCGGTTTCGAAGTGATCGAGGGCTACGATCTCAACTTCGCCGGGATGCGCACCAAGCTCGGCGAATTCTCCACCGCCCTGTCGGATGCGCGGGCGGGTCTCGTCTATTACGCCGGGCACGGCGTGTCGGTGGACGAGGAGAACTATCTGCTGCCGACCGACATCGCGCTCAAGAGCGTCTCCGATCTCGAGCTCAACGCGATGAACCTGTCGCTGATCCTGCGGCAGATGAAGCGCGAGGAGCGGGTCAACGTCGTCATTCTCGACGCCTGCCGCGACAATCCCTTCGCCCGCGAACTGGCGACCGGGCGCGGCCGTTCGGTCGTCGCCGAGCGCGGCCTGTCGCGCATCGACAACGAACTCGCCAAGGGCACTCTGATCGCCTTCGCCACCGATCCGAAGAGCACGGCGATGGACGGCCGGGCGGGCGAGAACAGCCCGTTCACCAAGGCGCTGCTGCGCCATATCGAGACGCCCGGCGTGTCGATCGACACGGTGATGAACCGGGTGCGCGCCGAGGTGTGGGATTCGACGAAGAACAAGCAGATGCCGTGGGTCAACACCTCGATCATCGGCGAGTTCATCCTCAATCCGGGGGCGCAGGTCGCCGCTCTGCAGCCGGCCGCCCAGCCGCAGACCGCGATCTCCGGCGCCGCCCCGCCGGCCCCGCCGATCGCCGCCGCCCCCGACCGCGTGACGATGGAAAACCGGTTCTGGGAGTCGGCCGAGCGCGGCAACACGGTCGACGACTATCGCGCCTATCTGGACGCCTATCCGAACGGCATCTATGCGGCCATGGCCAGGTCGCGCGTCGCCCGGCTCGACACCCGCGCGCCGCAGACGCAGCAGCAGGCCGTCGCCCCGGCGGCCGCGCCGCTGGCCGCGCCGGCGTCGCCCGCTGCTGCGCCCGTCCCGACCATCGACGTCGCCGCGCTGAAGGCGGAGACGGGCACGATGCAGTCCGAGCAGGCGCTGAAGCTCGACCTCGCCCAGCGCAAGGAAGTGCAGGCGCGGCTCAACGCGTTGCAGTTCGCCGCCGGCGCGGAGAATGGCAAGTTCGCCGAGAAGACCCGCAAGGCGATCGCCGACTGGCAGAAGTCGCGCGATCTCGCCGCCACGGGCTGGCTCGGCAAGTTGCAGCTCGCCGCGCTGAACGAACAGAGCGAATCGCCCTACCAGCGCGCCAGGGAAGCCCAGCGCATGGCGCCTGCTACGCCGGTCGCCAACACGCGCAACCTCGGCAAGCAGAAGGCAGTCCGCCAGGCGCCGCCCCCGGGTGTTTCGCCGGCGATCCGGGAGGCCCAGCGCGAGCGCGCCGTGATCCGGGCCCAGCAGCGCGCGGCCGGCCCGCGGCCGACCTACGCCCCTGGCCCGGCGCCGGGCGCCGGCGCGGCCTTCGGCAGCTTCCTCGGCGGCGTCGCCGCGGGGGCGATCATCGGCGGCGCCTTCCGCCGCTGAGCGGATCTGCCCCAGACATGCGAACGGCGGCCCTCGGGTCGCCGTTTTTCGTCGCGTAATCAGGCGTCTGGATCAGATGCGGGCGGCCTGCATGGCGCTCATGCCGTCGAGGGCGCGGTTCTCCAGCTCGCGCTCCCGCGCTTCGGCCAGCCGTTCGCGGCCATCGAGGCTCTCGGCCTTGGCGAGCTCGGCGCGGGCGTCCTCCATCGCGGCGCGGGCTTCGTCGAGCTGGCCCTCGAGTTCGCGGCGCGAGCGCATGACGTTGTCGCGCCTGGTCATCGCTGCGCGGGCATAGGTGGGATAGGCGAAATGGGTCGGATCGCTGATGCCCGCCCGCTTCTCCTCGGCGGCGATCTCGCGGTCGAGATCGGCCGACATGCGGGTGAATTCGGCGATCATCAATTCGATCTGGGCGACGCGGCGGCGCCGGTCCTCGACCTGGAAACGCTTCAGGCGGATCAACGTGTCCCGCGACTTCATACGCACGACTCCAGAACGCAAGAACTGACTTGACGCGGCCCCGGCGGGGCCACCGCGAGACGAAGGGAGCATGCGGCAACAAAGTTTCGCGACCGTTACCCCCGGCGCGACGGCGCCGGGCGGCGGGGGAAGGGCGTCCCCGGCCTGCGAAAAAATCTTGCCGCCGACTCCGCCGCAACTTGTCACGGGGAATCAGAGTTTGTTAACCAGTGATCGTTACCGTTCGAGTCGAGTGGTCCGGGCCTTGTCCCGGGGGGCAGGCCGCGCATCCGCGGGCCGGCGCAGCGTTTCGCGTCGGGTCGTCGTTGCAGGGATGGGGATTCGACATGCGCGTACTTCTGATCGAAGACGACAGCGCGACGGCTCAGAGCATCGAGCTGATGCTGAAATCCGAGAATTTCAATGTCTACACGACAGACCTCGGCGAAGAAGGCATCGATCTCGGCAAACTCTACGATTACGACATCATTCTTCTCGACCTGAACCTGCCGGACATGTCCGGATACGAAGTGCTCCGCACTCTGCGGGTGGCCAAGGTCAAGACCCCCATCCTGATTCTCTCCGGCCTCGCGGGCATCGAGGACAAGGTCAAAGGTCTCGGCTTCGGCGCCGACGACTATCTCACCAAGCCCTTCCACAAGGATGAACTGGTCGCCCGCATCCATGCGATCGTGCGGCGCTCGAAGGGACACGCCCAATCGGTCATCGCCACCGGCGATCTGGTCGTCAATCTCGACCAGAAGACGGTCGAGGTCGGCGGCGTGCGCGTGCATCTGACGGGCAAGGAATACCAGATGCTCGAGCTGCTCTCCCTGCGCAAGGGGACGACGCTCACCAAGGAGATGTTCCTCAATCATCTCTACGGCGGCATGGACGAGCCGGAGCTGAAGATCATCGACGTGTTCATCTGCAAGCTGCGCAAGAAGCTCGCCAACGCCTCGCAGGGACAGAACTACATCGAGACAGTGTGGGGCCGCGGCTATGTGCTGCGCGAGCCCAACGAGGCGGACGAACGCGTTCCGGCCTGATCCATTCCCGACCTCGTCTTTCGTGACGCGCGCCCGCCCGGCGCGCGTTTTCGTTTTCGCGCCGCCGGCGCCGCCGCCTGGAACCCGCGCGGGCCACCGACGAAGGTTGCATCGCGGCCACGGACCCTGTTGACTGGCGCCGGCGCGACCGGGCGCGCCAGCGGGGACCGATGACGGCGAAGCGCCTCAACATCCAGTCAGGATCGCCTTACGAAGCCGTTTTCGGTTATTGCCGCGCGGTGCGCTTCGGCGATCAGGTGCATGTCGCCGGCACCTGCGCGCCGGCCGGCAACGAGCAGGCCGGAACCTACGAGCAGGCCAGGGCGGCGCTGGCGGTGATCGGCGAAGCTCTCGGCAAAGCCGGCTGCGGCTTCGAGGACGTCGTGCGCACCGTCGTCTACGTCAAGGACATCGCCGAGGCCGACGAGGTTGCGCGGGCCCATTCGGAGACCTTCGCCGCCATCCGACCTGCCTCGACCATGGTTCAGGTGACCGCGATGCTGCGGCCTTGGCACCGCGTCGAGATCGAGGCCTACGCCATCGTCGGCGCGCGGTTCTGAAGCAAATCGACAACAATGATCACCAATCGCAGGGAGAGCATCATGAAACACGTTGCCATGGCCGGCCTCACCGCGCTGGCGCTGACGCTGGCCGCGCCGGCCTTCGCGCAGAAGACGCTGACCATCGGCATGGCCGCGCCCGATATCGGCCAGGTCGATCCGCACAAGGCCGTCACGACGCAGGACAAGCCGATGACGGGCTGGGTGTTCAACGGCCTCGTGCGCTTCAAGCCGGGCTCTGCCGATCTCGGTGGCCTCGAGCCCGATCTCGCCGAGAGCTGGGAGAAGAACGCCGACGGCACCGTGTGGACGTTCAAGCTGCGCAAGGGCGTCAAGTTCCATCGCGACTATGGCGAGATGACCTCCGAGGACGTGGTGTTCTCGATCAGGCGCGCCGCCGATCC
>JAEULW010000179.1 GCA_016793505.1 Methylobacteriaceae bacterium
GCCGGCGCCGACCGCGCGGGGCGACGCGAGAAGGCGATCGCGAAGCTGAAACGGGTTGGATTGGGCGAGCGCATCCACCATCGCCCGACGCAATTGTCCGGCGGACAGCAACAGCGCGTCGCCATCGCCCGCGCGCTGGTCAACGATCCCGATCTGCTGCTCGCCGACGAGCCGACCGGCGCGCTCGACAGCCGCACCTCGCTCGCCATCATGAAGCTGTTCCAGGAGCTGCATCGCGAGGGCGTCACCGTGCTGGTCGTCACGCACGAGCCGGATGTGGCGCTGTTCGCCGACCGCGTCATCCGCTTTCTCGACGGCAAGGTCGTCTCGGACGTGCGCCAGACCGCGCGCGACGCCGGCGCGGCCCTCGCCGAGGCCGAGGCGCAGGCCGCGGCGCAGGACGCGCAGGATGCGGCCGCGCGCGCGGCGATGGCGAAGGGCGAGTCGAAGAAGGAGGCGGCGGAATGAGCCTTCTCGAAGCCTTTCGCTCGGCGCTCGAAGCCTTGCGCGCCCACAAGCTGCGCAGCGCGCTGACCATGCTCGGCGTCGTCATCGGCGTCGCCGCGGTGATTGCGATGATCGCGGTCGGCGGCGGGGCGCGCGAGCAGGTGGCGGCGCAGATCCGCACGCTCGGCTCCAACCTGATCATGCTGACGCCCGGCAACGTCACCGCCGGCGGCGTGCGGCTCGGCGCCGGGCAGGCCTCGTCGCTGACCAATGACGACGCGGCGGCGATTCTCGCCGACGTGCCGGCGGTGCAGGCGACCGCTCCGATCATCCGCTCCAACCAGCAGGTGGTGGCGGGCGCCTCGAACTGGGCGACGCAGATCGTCGGCGTCGATCTCGGCTGGTTCGAGGCGCGGGAATGGGACGTTTCGCAAGGGCGCCTGTTCACGCCGGAGGAAGTGTCGCGCGGCGCGCTGGTGACGATCCTCGGCGAGACGGTGGCGAAAAATCTGTTCGGCGAGGACTCGCCCGTCGGCCGGCAGGTGCGCATCAAGAACGTGCCGTTCGAGGTCGTCGGCCTCGCCGCGCGCAAGGGCCAGTCGGCGCTCGGCCAGGATCAGGACGACACGGCCTTCGCGCCGCTGCCGACGGTGCGCCAGCGCATCGCCGGCTCGAACCGCGCCAACGCCCGCTCGGTCGGCACCATCATGGTGAAGGTGCGCGAGGGCGAGGACATGGCGAGCGCGATCGAGGATGTGCGCGCGCTGCTGCGCCAGCGCCATCGCCTGCAGCCCGATCAGGAGGATGATTTCGGCATCCGCAATCTCGCCGAGATGGCGGCGGTGCGAGAGGCCTCGGCCAATACGCTCGCCTCGCTGCTGGCGGCGGTGGCGGCCCTGTCGCTCGCCGTCGGCGGCATCGGCATCATGAACATCATGCTGGTGTCGGTCACCGAGCGGACGCGCGAGATCGGCCTCAGACTCGCCATCGGCGCGCGGCCGCGCGACGTGATGCGGCAGTTCCTGATCGAGGCGGCGACGCTGTCGGCGATCGGCGGGGCGATCGGCGTCGCGCTCGGAATCGGGGCGGCTCAGGTCGTGGCGATGCGCTCGGGCTGGCCGCTGCTGGTCGAGCCGCAGGGCGTCATCATGGCGGTGGTGTTCTCGGCCTTCGTCGGGGTGTTCTTCGGCTGGTATCCGGCGCGCCGCGCCGCCGGTCTCGATCCGGTCGAGGCGCTGAGGGCGACGTGACGCCTCAGAGCGCTGCGCCGATGACCATCAGGCAGTAGCCGACGAGCGCTGCGTTGACGAGCGTGAAGTATATGTGCGGCAGGCGCGCCTCGCCGGCAAACATCAGCGGATTGTGGAACAGCGCGGTGGCGGCGATCAGGAAGGCGATCAGCGCCAGCGCGCCCCACACGGCGCCGACGCCGAGCATGACCGCCGCGCCGGCGACGAGCTGCGTGGCGAAGCCGGCCGCCGTCGCCGCCGCGCCGAGGCGCCAGCCGTAATTCGTCGCCATCTCGACACGCTGCGCAAAGCGCAGAAAATTGCGCACTCCGGCGACGACGAAGAACAGGCCGAGCGCGATGCGGCCGATCGCCATCAGCGTCGCGGCGAGCGTCATGACGGTCCCCTCCCCCGGTCCGGCTGTGAGACCTAGCCTGTCCGCCGCGCCGGCGGAAGCGCCCGCCCGCCGGGCGGCCATGCGCGGCCGGCGCTTGCGCGGCGCGCCGAAGCCGGGCAGCTTCCCGCCGCCAGCCCGATCAACGAAAGGCGCCTCGATGTCGCTCTCCGTCCATGAAGTCACCGTCGGCGTGTTCGTCGCCCGCCTGCAGGCGCTCGCCAAGGTGCTGGCCAAGGCCGAGGCGCATGCGCTGGCGAGGAAGATCGACCCCGCCGTGCTGCTGGCGACCCGGCTCTATCCCGACATGTTCGCGCTGGCGCGGCAGGTGCAGCTCGCCTCGGACTTCGCCAAAGGCTGCGTCGCGCGGCTCGCCGGCGTCGAGATTCCGAAATACGAGGATACCGAATCGACCTTCGCCGAGCTGCAGGCGCGCATCGCCAAGACGATCGCCTTCGTGCAGACGATCACCCCGGCGCAGCTCGAGGGAGCGGACGACCGTATGCTCGACCTCACCATCGCGCGCCAGCCGGCGCGGCTTTCGGGCCGCGACTACCTGCTGCATCAGGCGACGCCGAATTTCTATTTCCACGTCACCACCGCCTACGCGATCCTGCGCCATTGCGGCGTCGAGA
>JAEULW010000213.1 GCA_016793505.1 Methylobacteriaceae bacterium
ACCGTCGCATGGCCGATGCCGCGCGAGGCGCCGGTGAGCAGCATCGTGCGGCGCGGCGTGTTGGTGGCGGCGGACATCGGCGGGGCCCTCGTGCTCGCGCGCTTATAGGCGGGCGCGGGCCGCGACGCCACAGCGCGTGCGCGGCGGGCGCGAAAGGCGTATCGCCGCGCCCGTGATCAGGGCGCTGGGCGCGGCAGACCATGGGGTCGGCAACCGCGGCGCTTCAGCCCCGATCGTTCTTCCTCGGGGCGGAACGGAGCCCCATGAAGACGATCATCGAACCTTTCCGCATCAAATCCGTCGAACCGATCCGCATGACGACGCGGCAGGAGCGCCGCCGTCTGATGCAGGCGGCGCATTACAACCTGTTCGCGCTGCATTCGGACGACGTGCTGATCGATCTGCTCACCGATTCCGGCACCTCGGCGATGAGCGCGGCGCAATGGTCGGCCGTGATGCGCGGCGACGAGAGCTACGCCGGCTCGCCGTCGTTCCTGCGCTTCGAGGCGGCGGTGAAGAACCTCATGCCGTTCCGCCATGTCATCCCGACGCATCAGGGCCGCGCCGCCGAGGCGATCCTGTTCCATCTCATCGGCGGGCCGGGACGCATGATCCCGTCCAACACGCATTTCGACACGACGCGCGGCGCCATCGAGGCGAGCGGCGCGCAGGCGCACGACCTCGTCATCGCCGAGGGCAAGGACCCGGCGGCGCTGCACCCGTTCAAGGGCAATATCGACCTCGCCGCGCTGGAGGCGTTTCTCGAGCGGCATGGCGAGGCGGCGCCCTGCGTCATGCTGACGGTGACCAACAACGCCGGCGGCGGCCAGCCGGTCAGCCTCGCCAACATCCGCGCGACGGCCGACATCGCGCATCGCCACGGCAAGCCGCTGATCATCGACGGCTGCCGCTTCGCCGAGAACGCCTGGTTCATCCGCCAGCGCGAGGACGGCCAGAGCGGGCGCGACGTCGCCGACATCGCGCGCGACATGTTTTCCGTCGCCGACGGCATGACGATGAGCGCCAAGAAGGACGCCTTCGCCAATATCGGCGGCTGGCTGGCGCTGAACGACGACGGCCTCGCCGAAAAGGCGCGGATGCGGCTGATCCTGACGGAAGGCTTTCCGACCTATGGCGGACTCGCCGGCCGCGATCTCGACGCCATCGCGCAGGGTCTCGTCGAGATCGTCGAGCACGACTATCTCGCCTATCGCATCCGCACCAACGAATACATCGGCGAGCGGCTGCTGGCGCTCGACGCGCCGATCGTGCAGCCGACCGGCGGGCATGCGGTGTTCGTCGACGCGCGCGGGCTGCTGCCGCACATTCCGCCGCTCGCCTATCCCGGGCAGGCGCTGGTCTGCGCGCTGTACGAGACCGGCGGGGTGCGCGCCTGCGAAATCGGCACGGCGATGTTCGGGCGCCAGCCCGACGGAACAGAGAAGCCGGCGGCGATGGATCTGGTGCGGCTCGCCATGCCGCGCCGCGTCTACACGCAGTCGCATGCCGACTATGTGATCGAGACCTTCGCCGAGATCGTCGCGAACAAGCGACAGATCGCCGGCATGCGCATCACCTGGGAGCCGCCGGCGCTGCGGCATTTCACCGCGCGCTTCGCGCCGCTCGAGGCGGCGTGAGGCGGCCGCTCAGGTCGCCGCGCCGAAGCTGCGCGGGGCGGCGGCGATGGTCGTCGCGCCGCCGTTCGAGACCTGCATGACGGCGAGGCCGCGCTCGTTGAGGCCATCGGCGCGGAAGCGGAAAACGCCGTCGGCGCCGTTGAAGCCGGCCGGGCTCGTCAGCACGCTCTCGGCGAAGCGCTGCGAGCCTTGCGCGCGGGCGAGCGCGCCGGCGAGCGAGGCGGCGTCGTAGGCGAGCGTGGCGATGCGCGGCGGATCGGCGTTGAACTTCGCGCGATAGCGCTGGGCGAAGGCGGAAAAGCCCGCGCCTTCCGGCGCGGAGAACCAGGCGCCCTGCAGCGCAGGCGCCTTCAGCGCGGCCGAGCCGCTCCACAGGCCGGCGCCGAGAATCTGCACGCGGCGCACATCGATCCTGGCGTTGGCGATGGCCTGCGCCACGGCGGCGAGCCCGTCGCCCTGCTCGGGCACGAACAGCGCGTCGATCTGATTGCCGAGCGCGGCGATCTTGGCCGCCGCGGCGTTGAGCGTGGCGGACGTGTATTGCTCGATGGCGACGACGCGCACGCCCTTGGTGGCGCCGAAACTCTGGAATTCGGCCAGCGCGACGCGGCCGTAGTCATTGTCGGGCGCGAGCGCGGCGATGGCGCGCCGGCCCTTTCCGGCGGCGTAATCGACGATGCGGTCGACATAGCTCTCGATCAGGAAGGAGAGCAGATAGACGCCGCGCGCGGCGGCGGTGGCGTCGGTCGAGAAGCCGATCACCGGCCGATTGGCGGCGCGGGCGATGCGGCCGACCTCCTTCACATTGCCGGCGAAGAGCGGGCCGACGAACATCTCGGCGCCTTCCGACAGCGCCTGCTGGGCGGCGGCGCGGGCGCCGTCGGGCGTCGACTGGTCGTCCTTGACGAGGAAGGTCACCTCGCCCGAGCCCGACTCGGCATGGGCCAGTTCGACGGCGTTGCGCAGCGCGCCGCCGATCACCGAGGGCGCACCCTGGCTGGTGAGCGGCAGGACGAGCCCGACCCGCACCGGGCCGGCGCCGATGGTCGCGCCGGCGGGCGCGCCGGCGAGCGGGGCGGACTGGACCGGCGTCGTCGGCGCGGCGAGCGGCGGCTCCTGGGCGCCCGGGCCGAAGCCGACCTGGGCGCATCCGCCCGCCAGCCCGGCGACGGCCGAAGCGCCGAGCGCGGCGAGGCCCTGACGGCGCGTGAATCGACGGTCGGTCGGCGGCAGTTCGCTGGTCATGAACGCAATCGCTCCTCTGGCCGGAGGCAATATCGCCGGCGCCGCCCCGCGGCCGGCTCGTCTGACACCATCGCCCGGGGATATACAAGAGAGTGTAAACCATGTTCGCCCGGCGCGGAAACGCACCGGAACGTCCGCGAGGGTCCCGCATGAGCGCCGCGCCGGCCGAGCGCGCCTTCACCATCGCCGGCGCGCGCATTCCCGCCGCGCCGATCGCGCCCGGCCTGCATGTCGTGGCGACGCCGATCGGCCATCTCGGCGACGTGACGCTGCGGGCGCTGGCGACGCTGGCGGCCGCCGATCTCGTCGTCGCCGAGGACACGCGGGTGACGAAGACGCTGCTCGCCCATTACGGCGTCGCGACGCCGCTCGTCGCCTATCACGAGCACAATGCGGCGCAGATGCGCCCGCAATTGCTGGCGCGCCTCGCCCGCGGCGAGCGGCTGGCGCTGGTCTCGGACGCCGGCACGCCGCTCGTCTCGGACCCCGGCTTCCGGCTGGTCGGGGAGGCGCTGGCGCAGGGCGCCGCCGTGACGCCGCTGCCCGGCGCCTGCGCCGCGCTGGCCGGCCTCGTCGTCGCCGGGCTGCCGACCGACCGCTTCTACTTCGAGGGTTTTCTGCCCGAGCGCGGGGCGGCGCGGCGGCGCCGGCTGGCCGAACTGGCGACGATCCCGGCGACGCTGATCTTCTACGAATCGCCCCGGCGAATCGCCGCCTGCCTCGCCGACTGCGCCGCCGTGCTCGGCGACCGGCCGGCGGCCGCGGCGCGCGAGTTGACCAAGCGATTCGAGGAAACCCGACGCGGCGGCCTCGCCGCGCTGGCGGCGGCCTATGCGCAGGAGGGCGAGCCGAGGGGCGAGTTCGTGCTCCTCGTCGGCCCGCCCGAGGCCGATGCGGCGGCCCTGTCCGAGGCGGCCGTCGACGCGCGTCTCACGGCGGCGCTGGCGAGGCATTCGGCGAAGGACGCGGCCGCCATCGTCGCCGGCGAGACCGGCCTGCCGCGCCGGCAGGTCTATGCGCGGGCGATCGCGCTGACGCGGCCATCCGGCGAGGCGCCGTGACGACGCGCGACCGGCGCGCGGCGCGCGGCTTCGGCCTCGGCGCGGAAGCGCGCGCCGCCTTTCTGTTGCGCCTGACCGGCTGGCGCATCCTGGCGCGCGGCTATCGCGCGCATGGCGGGGAAATCGACATCGTCGCGGCGCGGGCCGACGTGATCGCCTTCGTCGAGGTCAAGGCGCGGCCCTCGCTCGAGGAGGCGCTGACAGCGGTGACGCCGCTCAAGCGCGAGCGGCTGTCGCGCGCGGCGCGACAGTGGCTTTCGGAGAACGGCTGGGCGATGGGGCGCACGCTGCGCGGCGATCTCGTCGCCGTCGCGCCCGGCCGCTGGCCGCGCCGGCTCGCCGCGGCGATCACGCTCGATCTGGGACATGCGTGAACGGATCGATTTGACGGACGGCGCGGGCCGGTGTCTTTGTCGCCTCCCCGATTGCGCGAGACCTGCGCCAAGGAGGCCATGATGCCGCTCGACGTCGCCGTCCAGATGGACCCGATCGAGGCGATCAACATCGCCGGCGATTCGACCTTCGCGCTGATGCTCGAAGCCCAGCGGCGCGGCCACCGGCTGCGTTACTACACGCCCGACTCGCTGTCGCTTTCGGGCGAGAAGCTGACCGCGATGACGCGCGCGGTGACGGTGCGCGACGAGAAAGGCGACCACTTCACCGCCGGCGACGCCGAGAAGACCGATCTTTCGACGATGGACGTGGTGCTGCTGCGGCAGGATCCGCCCTTCGACATGCATTACGTGACGACGACGCATCTGCTCGAGCGCATCCACCCGAAGACGCTGGTCGTCAACGATCCGGCGAGCGTGCGCAACGCGCCGGAAAAAATGTTCGTCATGGAATTCCCGCAACTGATGCCGCCGACGCTGATCACGCGCGACCGCGCCGAGATCGAGATTTTCCGCAAGACGCATGGCGACATCGTGATGAAGCCGCTCTACGGCAATGGCGGCGCCGCGGTGTTCAAGGTGTCGTGGAAGGATCCGAATTTCGGCTCGCTCTACGATCTGTTCCGCGCCACCTGGCGCGAACCGTGGGTGTGTCAGGCCTTCCTGCCGAAAGTGAGCGAGGGCGACAAGCGCATCATCCTCGTCGACGGCGCGGCGGCGGGCGCGGTCAACCGCGTGCCGGCGGAGAACGACATCCGCTCCAACATGGTGCGCGGCGGCGCCGCCATGCCGACCGATCTGACGCCGCGCGAGAAGGAGATCTGCGCGACGATCGGCCCGCATCTGAAGGCGCGCGGGCTGATCTTCGTCGGCATCGACGTGATCGACGGACATCTGACCGAGATCAACGTCACCTCGCCGACCGGCCTGCGCGCCATCAAGCGGCTCGGCGGGCCCGATCTCGCCGCGGCGATCTGGGACGTGATCGAAGCCAAACGCGCCGCGCGCGGCGCGACCGACGCGAGCCCCGCCCCGAAGGCGAAGCTGCCGCTGGCGTGAGCAGACCCGCGCTCAAAAGCTCCAGCCGAGCTTGGCTTTGGCGACGTAGCGGGTGAACTGGTCGAGATTGAGCGAGCCGGCGGTCTGGCCCGGCGCCTTGCCGCTGAGCTGCGCGGCGAAGGCGGCGTTGAAGGAGACGTTGTCGCTGATCTGCCAGAACAGGTTCGGCCCGGCGAACCAGGCCCACCCCGGCGCGCGGTTGAGGAAGGCGCCGTCATAGGCGCGCTGATGCGCGGCGTCGACGCCGACGAAGAATTTCTCGCTCACCACGGCGTAGGACAGCGCGGCGCGCAGCGTCAGCGACGAGCCGCGACACCAGCCCGAACCGCTGGCGGTGGCGCAATCGACGCCATTGTCCTTGAGGAAGGCGGCGCCCTGTTCGAGATTGACCGCAAGGAAAAGTTGCTGCGGCGCGATGGCCGCGTCGAACAGCAGCTTGGCCGTATAGCCGGCGGCCGGGCCGTCGCCGCGCAGGAATTGCGGCGTCGCCCAGTCGGAGAGGCGAATGCGACTGGAGGCGATGGTCGGCTCGAAGGCCGCCGTCAGGCCGAAGCGCTCGCCGCCGATGAGCTTGTACTTGATCTCGACGCCGGCGCCGATCGCCCGCGTCGTCGTCGTCGTCGCAGCGACAGGATCGCTGGCGCGCGCATGCGCCAGCGTGATCGACGGGCCGATCTCGAGGCAGCGGAAGGGGCTTTTCGCCACCGACAGCTTCAGCCCGTGCGCGACTGAAGAGCCGGCGCGCGCGCCCCAGGCGCCGGAAAATTCGAGGCCGCAGCCGAAGGGATCATCGTGCTTGGCGACGCCCGAACCGGCGGCGAAGCCGGAGGCGTCGGGCGGCGCG
>JAEULW010000247.1 GCA_016793505.1 Methylobacteriaceae bacterium
CCTTGCCCGCCGCACGAGCGGCGCGGCGCCGCGCTCCGGCGGCGTCCGGCTCCACTTTCGCCGAGCCCTGCGCGCGCGACAAGGCCCTGCAAAGGCCGAGGCTGCGCCGCACGCTGCGGCCTTCGGCCGCTCGCGCCGTCCGCAAGATCGCCTCTTGTGGCGGACGAAGGTGCATTTATGGTCGAGGACAGGGCGCAGGCCGCCATTTGCCGACGACGGGGGATCGACCATGACCGGGCATGCTCCGGCCGCTGTCCTCACGCTTTCGCTGTTCGCCTATGGGCTGATGGCGGCGATCGCCATGGCGACGGCCGGGCTGATCGCGCTGCTCGTCGCCGGTCTCGCCGCAGCCCGCCGCGCGCCGGCGCCCGCCGCCGCGCAGCCCGCCGCCCCCCTGCCGGCGGCGGCGATCGATCCGGCGACGGTCGCCGCGATCAGCGCCGCCGTCCATGTCGCGGTCGGCGCCCATCGTGTCGTGTGGATCGGCGAGACGCGCGCCAGCGCAGGATGGACGGGCGAAATGCGTCACAGACACCACGAGTCGCATCACCCCCGTCACCATCGTTGATCGGCCGTTCGCACGCGGCGAGGAGACCCATTCGTGCCGGATTTCTCCGTCCTCGACCTGTTCCAGGGCCTCGCCACGCTGGCGCAGTCCGAGCCGTCCATCATGATCGGCCGCATCGGCTTGATTCTGCTCGGTCTGCTGCTCATGTATCTCGGCTACAAGGGCGTGCTCGAGGCGCTGTTGATGATCCCGATGGGGCTCGGCATGGCCACCGTCAACGCCGGCGTGCTCGATTTCGGCGGCGGCAAGCGCGGCACGCTGTTTCTCGATCCGCTCGCCACCACCAATGATCAGGTGGTCACGCAATTGCAGATCGGCTGGTTGCAGCCGATCTATTCGCTGACCTTCTCGAATGGCCTGATCGCCTGCCTGGTGTTCCTCGGCATCGGCACGTTGCTCGACGTCGGCTTCCTGATGGCGCGGCCGTTCCGTTCGATGTTCCTGGCGATCTGCGCCGAGCTCGGCACGCTGGTCGCCTTGCCGGTCGGCTATCTGATGGGCCTGCCGCTCAACCAGGCCGCTGCGACGGCGACGATCGGCGGCGCCGACGGACCGATGGTGCTGTTCGCCTCGCTGGTGCTGGCGCCCGAGATCTTCGTGCCGATCACGGTCGTCGGCTATCTCTATCTCGGCCTCACCTATGGCGGCTATCCCTACCTCGTCAAAGCGCTGGTGCCGGAGCGTCTGCGCGCCATCGAGATGCCGCCGGAGCCCGCGCCGACGATCTCGCCGGGGCAGAAGATCGTCTTCGCGGTCGTCGCCTGCGTGGTCCTGTCCCTGCTCTTCCCGGTCGCCGCGCCGCTGTTCCTCGCCCTGTTCGTCGGCGTCGTGGTGCGCGAGGCGGGGCTGAAACACTTCTACGAACTGTTTTCCAACCAGATGCTCTACGGAGCCACCTTCTTCCTCGGCCTCGTCCTCGGCGTGCTGTGCGAGGCGAGCACCATCCTCAACCCGAAAGTGCTGATCCTGCTCGTGCTCGGGGTCATCGCCCTGACCTTCTCGGCGATCGGCGGCATCGCCGGGGGCTACGCGCTGTATTTCCTGTCGGGCGGCAAATACAACCCGGTGATCGGCATCGCCGCGGTGTCCTGCGTGCCGACCACCGCCAAGGTCGCCCAGAAGCTCGTCTCGGAATGCAATCCGCGCTCGATCGTCATGGCGCATGCGCTCGGCGCCAACATCTCCGGGGTCATCACCTCGGCGATCTTCGCCGCCGTGCTCGTCACGCTGGTGCGCGTCGTCGGTTGAGGGCGCGGCGCCGGCGCAGCCGGCGGGCGTTAACCTTTCATCAACCAAAAAGAACTTGCCCGAACATAAGAATCGGCCAATGACTGGGCGCAGGCGCAAATCCGCGCCCGAGACCCGAACTTGCGCCTATGACCGCCCTCCAGCGCCTCGACCAGCTTGTCGGCGAGCAGGCCTCCGATCTTGCGAGGATCCTCGCCGATCATCGCGCGGCCACCTTTCCGCCGACGGCGCAAAAAGGCTTTCGCCGCCTGACGGGCGCGGAAGTCGGCAAGCTGCTGGCGGTCGCCGAGAGCCGCGTCCGTCAGGTGGCGACGGACAACGGGCTCGGTCAGCTCGTCAACGGGCGTCGCTCCTACAGTCTGGAGGACGTGACCGCCCTGCGCCAGGCGCTGGCCTCCGGCGAGCGCACGCGCGACCGCTACCTGCCGGGCCGGCGCCAGGGCGAAGGGCTGCAGATCATCTGCACGATGAATTTCAAGGGCGGCTCGGGCAAGACGACGACGAGCGCGCATCTGTTGCAGTATCTGGCGCTGCACGGCTATCGCGCGCTCGGCGTCGACCTCGATCCGCAGGCCTCGCTGTCGGCGCTGTTCGGCATTCATTCCGTGATCGATCTGCCGCCGGGCGCGACGATCTACAGCGCCCTGCGTTACGACGATCAGCGTCGGCCGCTGCGCGAATTGATCCGCCCGACCTACATCCCCAATCTGTCCTTCGTGCCCGGCGGTCTCGAACTGATGGAGTTCGAGCACGAGACGCCGCGCGCATTCGGCGCGTCGGGCGGCGGCGGACTGGTGTTCGACCGGCTGGCGCGGTCCTTCCAGTCGGTGGAGGAGGAGTTTGACGTCGTCGTCATCGATTGCCCGCCGCAGCTCGGCTATCTGACGCTGTGCGGCCTGATCGCGGCGACATCCGTCGTCATCACCGTGCATCCGGAGATGCTCGACGTGATGAGCATGACGCAGTTCCTCGCCATGCTGGCGGACGTGACCGGCGTCATCTTCGACGCCCTGCCCGAGCGGCTGCGCCCGAACTACAGCTGGATGCGCTATCTGCTGACGCGTTTCGAACCCAATGACGGTCCGCAGGCGCAGATGGCGGCGCTGCTCAGGGCGCGTTTCGGCGCCTTCGTCATGCTCAACGCGACTCTCAAGTCGACGGCGATCAGCGACGCCGGGCTGACCAATCAGACGATCTACGAGATCGACCGCAGCCAGTTCATCCGCGGCACCTATGACCGCGCGATCGAGTCGGTCGATGCGGTCAACCGCGAGATCGAGGACCTCATCCTGAAGGCCTGGGGGCGGTCATGAGTCGCAAACGCCTGTTCGAGACGCTCGGGCAAGCCGCACCCGCGGCGCGGGTTTCGGCGGCGGCCGCCGCGCCCTCCCCGATCGCCGCGCGGTTCGGCGACGCGGTCGCCGAGATTCGCGGCCAGGCCCAGCGCGCCGAGCAGATCGAAAAGGCGCTGGCCTCCGGCGAGCGGATCGTCGAGATCGACGCGCAGCAGATCGATCCCTCGCCGATCCGCGACCGCATGGCTTCGTCGGCGGCCGACGACGAGAGCCTGCGCGACAGCATCGCCGCGGTCGGGCAACAGATGCCGGTGCTGTTGCGCCCGGCCGAGGCGGGTCGGTATGTCACCGTCTTCGGTCATCGGCGCATCGCCGCCGCGCGGGCGCTCGGGCGTCCGGTCAGGGCGATCGTGCGGGCGATGCCGGACGCCGACGCCCTCGTCGCGCAGGGCGTCGAGAACGCCGAGCGGCGCGACCTGACCTTCATCGAGCGGGCGCAATTCGCCCGGCGCCTGGCTGACGCCGGGCTGACCCAGGAGCGCATCGCCACAGCGATCTCCGCGGCCCGCTCCAACGTCTCGCTGATGGTCGGGCTGACGCGCGGCATTCCGTCCGGGCTGATCGAGGCGATCGGCAGGGCGCCGCGCCTCGGTCAGCCGCGCTGGGTGGAGCTGGCCGAGCGGCTGGCCGGCGCGCCGGCGGGCGGACACTCCATCTGGCAGGCGATTGTCGCGGCGCCGGGCTTTTCGGCGCTGACCGACGACGCGCGCATGAAGCGGGTTGTTTCCGCCCTGCAGGCTGCGGCGGCGCCGAGGGCCATGTCAGGGCAGGGGCTGCGCCCGCTTGTGGACCGCGACGGCAACGCTTTCGCGAAGATCGCCCACGGCCGAAAAGGTCAGGCGAGCATCCGGATCGAGAGCGCCGCGCCCCGCGCCGACGGCGTCTCGTTCGGCGCCTGGCTGGAAGAGCGGCTGCAGAAGCTGCACGAAAGCTGGAGACGTGGCGACTGAGCCGCGTGTCTAAATTTAGACAGTGACCCGAACCGAGGAGGACGGCGCAAAAGAAAAAGGCCCCCGAGACGTGATGTCCGCGAGAGCCCTTCCCTTGTAGCGATCGGAAGAATCTCACTCCCGGACATCGGCGTCAAGAGTCCAGCGTCGACGCGCAAGCGTTTTCGGCGGGCGTGATTCTTTTGCCTCGCGCACGAGGCGATGATGACCCATGTCGAAGCGACGACGTCGGCCTTTGGCCGGCGAACGGTGACGCGCGCCCAGATCGAGACGCAGATCGCCGTGAAGGACGCACGCGCCGCCGCGCAGCGGCGCGCCCGTGGCGAAAGCATGCGGGACGCAGGGCAGGGCGCTCCGGCCGCGCCGCCGTCCGCGGCCAGGCTGGAGAGCGCTCCGGGTGGGGCCGTCCACAAATGGGCGCTGCTGCGCATTCTCTCCGAAATCCGGGAGGCCTTGAACGTCTCCGATCGGACGCTCGGGGTCTTGTCGGCCCTCGCCTCCTTCCACCCGGAAACGGCGCTGACCCTCGACGGTGAGCCGCTGGTCGTCTTTCCCTCGAACAAGGCGCTCGTCCTGCGCGCCAACGGCATGGCCGAGCCGACGCTGCGCCGACACCTGGCGGCCCTCGTCGAGGCGGGATTGATCATTCGACGCGACAGCCCCAACGGCAAACGCTTCGCTCGCCCCGACGCGAAGGGGCAGGGGGCGCAGGTCTTCGGCTTCGACCTTTCGCCGCTGGTCGCCCGCGCCGGCGAATTCGAGGCCCGCCTCGAAACGCTGCGCGCCGAGCAGCGCCGCGCCCGCTTCCTGAAGGAGCGCGTCAACCTCCTGCGCCGGGATCTCGCCAAGCGCATCGCCTTCGCCATGGACGAGGGGCTGGCGGGCCCGTGGGACGGGATGCGTCTTGCCTTCCTGCGCCTGTGCACGCCGTTGCGGCAGGTGCGGGATCTCGCCGGGCTCGCCGCCCTGGCGGAGCAACTCGACGCCCTGCAGGAAGAGGCTGCGCGGGCGCTGGAGGCGGCGGTGCGCGCACCACGGCCTCTGCAGCCCGAGAGTCTCCAGATTCCGATCGGCAATGCCGCCCAGAATGAGCGGCACAATACAGAATCAAACCCACACCAGATTCCTGATCCTGAACCGATCGCCGATAGCGACGGAGGCGAGGTCGAGCCCAGCTGTACAACGCCGAGGCTCTCCGGCAAGGCGAGCCCGGCTCAGGATCCGCCACGCGAACTGCCGCTGGCGCTCGTGCTGGAGGCCTGTCCGGATATCCGCGACTATCATTTTTCCGGTGAAAAACTCGAAGACTGGCGCGGCTTCATCGCCCTCGCCGCGACGGTCCGCCCGATGCTCGGGATCAGCCCCGACGCCTGGCGCGAGGCTGTCGCAAGCCTCGGCGAACGCAGCACGGCGGTCGCGATCGCCTTCATTCTGCAGCGCTGCGAGCACGCCTCGGGAGCGACCCGTCACGTCGGCCAGGACGGGCGCATCACCGTCACAGTCGACGGCGCGCCCGCCATCCGCTCGCCTGGCGGCTATCTGCGCGCCCTTGCCGAGAAATCTCGAAACGAACCGTTCTCCCTCTGGAGCGCCATCCTCGGCCAGCGGGGCAGGGCGAGGCGGGCGTCCGGCGCGAAATCGGCGAGATGACTTACGAAAAGATCGGCCACAAGACCGGCCACCACAGGCTCGCAGGCGTTCGTCGAGGCTCGATTTTTCACAGAAATTCTGCTAGCTGGGCGAGCTTTCGCGCGTTGAAAGATCGGCCAGATGTTGGAAACCGCCGCCCGCTTCGAACCCGCCCGGCTGGAACAGCCGACCGCGGCGATCGCCGATGTGATCGCCGAGCTCGCCGCAGCGGCGGCGCTGCTGGCGCGGGCGCTGCATCCGCGCACGGCGGCGGCGCTGGCTGATCTCGTGCGCGTCATGAACACCTACTACAGCAATCTGATCGAGGGGCACGACACGCGGCCGAAGGACATCGAGCGTGCTCTGGCCGGCGAACTCGACGCCGACGAAGGCCGCCGCAATCTGCAGATCGAAGCGCGCGCGCATGTTCGCGCGCAGGCCGGGATCGACCGCCTGGCGGCAGCCAACGCCCTGCCTGAACCAGCGTCCGCCGATTTCCTGCGCGCGCTGCATCGCGACTTCTATGCCGACGCGCCGCCCGCCATGCTGACGATCCGTTCGGGCGACCGCTCATTGACGATGACGCCCGGGGCCTGGCGCAACCGGGCGGAAGAGGACAATCTCGTGGGCCGCCACGTGCCGCCCTCGTCGGCGCGGGTCGCCGATTTGATGGCCGTCTTCGAGGCGCGCTTCCGCTTCGCCGGTCTCGGACGCGCCGCACGGCTGCTGGCGATGGCCGGCGCCCATCACCGCTTCGCCTACATCCACCCCTTTCCCGACGGCAATGGCCGCGTCGGCCGACTGATGAGCCACGCCATGGCGGCTGCGGCGGGGATCGGCGCGCATGGCCTGTGGTCGGTGTCGCGGGGCCTTGCCCGCGGACTGACCAGCCGGGGCGACTACAAGCGCATGATGGACCATGCCGACACGCCGCGGCAGGGCGATCGCGACGGGCGCGGCAACCTGTCGGAAGCCGCGCTCGCCGATTTCACACTGTGGTTCCTGCGCGTCTGTCTCGATCAGGTCGCATTCATGACCTCGCTGTTCGATCTCGACGCCTTGGCGGGCCGAATGCGTCGCCATGTCGAGCGCGATCCGCGGCTGAAGCCCGAGGCGTTCCGTCTTCTGGAAGAGGCGCTGCTGCGGGGCGAGGTGGAGCGCGGCGATGCGGCGCGGATCACCGGCCTGCCCGAACGCAGCGCGCGGCGCATCCTGGCCGAGACCGTCGCCGTCGGACTGCTCGGCTCTGACACGCCGAAGGGCAGGGTGTCGCTCCGCTTCCCCGCCGACGCGCTGGAGGACCTGTTTCCGCGGCTCTATCCGCAGGCGTAACGACGCGCCGCGCAGTTCCTCTTTAGGACGCTCTCACCATCGATAAGGGGCGCTTATCGGACTTTAGAGAGGGACCATGGGTGATCTGCAGTGGCGGAAGCTAACTCGGCGTCATGGACCGTTGAGGGGATTTACGCGCGTTTTGACAGAATCATAATGGCCTGACGACGGGTCGATCCTCCGCGCCGCCGACCGTCACACAAGACGAGCTGGAAACCCCGACGCACGCGTCGGGCCTGCGTCGAAGCCGCCGTTCGGGCGCAACCCGACGGCGGTGTCGGTCGCATGACCTCACCGCGCCGGGTACAGCGTGTCGTGGACGGCGCATGCCGTTTCGCGGCGTCATGCTGGATTGACCTCGGCCCGCCGGAATGGCGGACCAATGCCCGCCAAAGGCGCAGGCCGACAGCGCCCGGCGTCGGTGGTCGCGCGCCTGCTCACGCCATAGGCTGCTGGGCGTTCGCCGCGTCGGGCGGACAGCAGGAGCCCCGGATGCCCATCATTCTGAATGGCAGGACGCGCCTCTATCCGTTGCTCGGCGATCCGATCATCTACGCCCGTTCGCCGGACTGGCTCAGTCATCGCTTCGCCGAGCGCGGCATGAACGTCATTTCGTTGCCGATGCAGGTGCCCGAGGGTGCGCTCGACGTCGTGATGGCCGGTCTTGCGGCGACGGGGAACGTCGATGGCCTGAGCCTGACCATGCCGCACAAGACAGCCGGCTTCGCCTATTGCAGCACCGTCACCGAGACGTCGCGCATGCTCGGCGTCGTCGCCGCGCTCCGCCGCAACAAGGACGGCTCATGGCACGGCCATACGACGGATGGCGACGCCTTCGTGAAGGCGCAGATCGACAATGGCGCGCGCGTCGAGGGCGCCCGGGTCCTGCTGCTCGGCTGCGGCGGCGCCGGTAGCGCGATCGCCATCGCAATGCTCGATGCAGGCGTTCGCTCACTGACGATTCATGATCGCGACGCGGCCCGGGCGAAGAAGCTTGCGACGCTGCTCGAGTTCAAGAGCGGGGGCCGCGTGCGCATCGGATCGAACGATCCGACAGGCTTCGACCTCGTCTGCAATGCGACGCCGATGGGCATGGCCGACGGCGATCCGCTGCCGATCGATCCGGCGCGGCTCGCGCCCTCGATGTTCGTCGGCGACGTCGTCGCCGGACATGGCGAGACGCCGCTGATCCGCGCCGCGCGCCAGGCCGGCTGCCGAACGGCCGACGGCGATGCGATGGTCGTCGCCGTGCTCGACGTCATGTGCGATTTCCTCACCGACGCGTGGCGCTGAATCCGGCGCCGTCCAGACGGATCTGCCATAGGCTCACGCCTATGCAGGAGGCCGCGGCGTCCTCTGCCACGACCGTGCCGGGCGGATCGCGATATCTTCGGCGCACGTCGCGACCTAGCTTGCCGACGTCGAGACGGCGGCCTGTGGGCCCGACCAGAAAGCGGAGAAGACGTCATGAAGCCTGTATCGGGACTTTGCGGCGGCGTGTCGCTCGTCGTCCTCGCCCTCGGTCTGGCGAGCACGCCGGTCCTGGCGCAGGGCTGTGAGGTGAAGATCGGCGCGTCGGGTCCGATGGCCGGCGCCGCCGCGGCCTGGGGCATCGCCTGGAAGACCGGACCGGAATTCATCGCCGCCCTCGCCAACGAGAAGGGCGGCATCGATGTCGGCGGCAAGACGTGCGCCGTCCGGGTGGTCGCGTTCGATGCGGGCGCGTCGGCGGCGGGGGGCGCCGCAGCGGCCAATTATTTCGCCAGCCAGGGCGTTCGCGCCGTCGTCGGCCCGGTTCTGAGCACGGAGCACACCGGCTTCAAGAACATCTCGGGACGGCTCGGCATCACGCATTTCACGCCGACCTATGCGCTTGATGCGCTGAGTCCGGAATTCCCTCTGGCGTTCAAGGCGTCGCAGGGACCGTCGACCTGGAGCCCGGTGCTGATCAAGGCGGCGGTCGAGAGGTTCGGACACAAGTCGGTGGCCGTGATCGGCCCCAACGATCAGAGCGGCACCGACGGCAGCCGAGCGCTGGCGAAGGTCTACGCCGCGCAAGGGCTGACGACGCACGAGGAATACTACCAGCGGGGCACCACGAACTTCGCGCCGCTCGCCGCGCGCATCGTCAGCATGAACGTCGACGCGATCCAGATCGCGACGATGCCGCCGCCCGATCAGGCCTCGCTGTTCAAGCAGCTCGTCAACGCCGGCTGGAAAGGCGTCATCGGCTCGCTCGGCGGCGGCGGCGAAAAGCCCATTCTGGATGGAACCAACGGCGCAAAGGACGTCAGAGGGGCGTACTGGCTCGAAACAATGGATACCGAGCAGCCCGGCGCCAAGCAGCTGAACGCCGAATTCAAACGGTTGATGAAGTCCGACCCGCCGTTCAACTCGCTCTTCCTCGTCAGCGCCAACGCCACGGAAATTATGCTCGCAGCCATCAGCAGGGCAGGCACAGCCGATGACGGCGAGAAGATCGCCAGGGCGATGGAGAGCGCGGCGCCCGAGTCGCAATTCTTCGGCAAGCAGGGCTGGCGCGGCCGGGCCGAGTTCAAGATCAACCACGAACTGGCGTTCCCCGTCGGCCTCGGCATCTATGAGAACGGCGTCCGCGTCGGCGTGAAGGGCCACGCGGTGGCAAGCGAGTAGTCAGGAGTCATCTGCGAACGGCGCGCTCGTCGTCTTGCCTCGGCGATGACGAGCGCGCGCGACTCTTCCGATCCGATCGCCCGCCTCACTC
>JAEULW010000289.1 GCA_016793505.1 Methylobacteriaceae bacterium
TCGCCGATCTTCGGCATGCCGATCCTCGATGTCGAGAAGGCCAAGACCGTGCTGTTCATCAAGCGCGGCATGGGCTCGGGCTACGCCGGCGTCGAGAACGAGCTGTTCTTCCGCGACAACACGCTGATGCTGTTCGGCGACGCCAAAAAGGTGGTCGAGAACATCCTGAAGGCGATGGCGCATTGACGGCGTGCGGGGCGTGCGCCGTCCGCCCCGCGCCGTGATCCTCGCCGCCGCGATCGTCGTCGGCCTTTATCTGGTCGCGCTCGCCGCGCTCTACGTGGCGCAGCGCGATCTGATGTTCCTGCCCGCCGGCGAGTCGATGCAGCCGGCCGACGCCGGACTGCCGCAGGCCGAGCCGCTCGACATACGCACGCTCGACGGCGAGCGGCTGCGCGTCTGGCATATCGCGCCCAAGCCCGGCCGCGCCGTGTTCCTGTATTTTCACGGCAATGCCGGGTCGCTGGCCGATCGGGCGGCGACTTTCCGGGCGTTGACGGCGCGCGGCGACGGGTTGCTCGCCTTGTCCTATCGCGGCTATCCCGGCTCGACGGGATCGCCTTCCGAGGACGGGCTGGCGCGCGACGCCGACGCCCTCTACGCACAGGCCCAGGCGATGGGCTATGGCGGGCCGCGCCTCGTGTTCGTCGGCGAGTCGCTCGGCGCCGGCGTCGCCGTTCCGCTGGCGGCGCGGCGCGCCGTGGCGGCGCTCATTCTCGACGCGCCGTTCGTCTCGGCGGTCGAGCTCGCCGCAGAGCACTACTGGATGTTTCCCGTGCGCCTGCTGATGCGCGATCCGTTCCGCACCGACCTTGCGCTCGCCGCGGTGCGGGCCCCGGCGCTGATCCTGCACGGGGCGCGCGATCCGGTGACGCCGGTCGCGCATGGCCGGCGGCTGTTCGCGCTGGCGCGCGAGCCCAAACGGTTCATCGAGATCGCCGAGGGCGGCCATCTGGTGCTCGACCGCGCCATGACGCAGGCGCTCGACTGGACCGAGCAGGCGATCCGCCGCTGATCGCAAGGTGCGGCAGAACACGCCGAAGGGCCGCCGGCGCCGTGATAGGGTGAGGCGGCTCAGCGAGGTCGGCGATGGTTCGGCGCGTTCTCGGTTTCATCGTCATCCGCGGCGCGGGTCATGGCGCCGCCGAATTCGAGGCGGCGATGGTCGCCAGGCTCGATCATCTGGCGATGACGGGCACGGGCGCGGCGCTGTTCTCCGCGCTGCGGGCGACGCGAAGGCCGGTGCACATCTGCCCCTTCAGTCCTGGCGAACAGGGGGGCCGGCAGGCGACGCTCTACGCCCTGATCGATCGCGAGGGGCATTCGAGCGTGCGCTACACGGCGGACGCGGCGCCGGAAATCTATGGCGAGGCCGGGCTCGGCGGGCGCACGCTGTTCCAGCCCGAATATCGACGCGTGCAGATGCTCGGCGGCGCCGATCGGCCGGCGACCGGCCATGAGGACGTTGCGACGCTGCTCGAGGCGCGCTGGAGCGACGGGCCCGACACGCTGTTCCGCGCGCTGATCCATCAGCTGCGCTACTATCTGGGGCTGGACGAGCGCAGCTCGCGCGGGGCGGGCGAGAGCGGAACCGGCGCCGACGCGCGGGCGGAACTGGCGGCGACGCTGTTCGAGAACTGCTATCGCGCCGAAGTCGGGCTGCCGTTGCGCCAGAGCGGGGCGGCGAGCTTCGGCGACGGGGCGACCTACGAGGCCTGGAGCGATCCGATCCTGCGGCCGCGGCTCGACGACATCGTCGCCGAGATGGCGGAATTCGTCGACGAAATGCGGCAGGTGACGATGCATCCGCATCCGTTGTCGCCGCCGGGTCTGAACGAGGAGCGGCTGCCGACGCGCACGCTCTGAGCGCGGCGCGGCCTAACGGCCGACGCGGGCGGCGCCGTCGCGGGCGATGCGGTTGCTGGCGTCGACGACGAGGGCGCGCTGGTAGCTCTCAGAGGCCTTGACGCGATTGCCCTGACGCTCATAGGCGAGGCCGAGGCCGGCCCAGGCGTCGGCCTGCTTGTTGTCGACGTTGAGCGCGGCGTTGAAATCCTCCACCGCCGCGTCGTTCTTGCCGACGGCGATGTAGGACTGGCCGCGCGCCATGTAGGGCGCGCCGGCGAAGGGATCGCGGTCGATCGCGTTGTCGAAATCGGTGATGGCGCGCTGATGGTCGCCGCGCGCCTGATGCACGAGCCCGCGGGCATGGAAGGCCTGCGCCGATTCCGGATTGAGGCGGATCGCCTGGGCGAGATCGCCGAGCGCGGCGTCGAGCTGGCCCTGGGCGCGCAACAGGTTGGCGCGGGCGAGATAGGCGGGGGCGTGGTTGGGCTGCGTCTCGATCGCCTTGGTGAAATCGGCGAGCGCGGCGTCGTTGCGGCCCATCTGGCGGAAGGCGAGACCGCGATTGGTGTAGGCCGGCGCCGGATTGGAATCGAGCTGGATGGCGCGGCCGAAATCGGCCACCGCCTCCTGGAAACGGCCGGAGCGGGCATAGGCCGCGCCGCGCGTGTTGTAGGCGGCGGCGTCGTTCGGATTGGCGCGGATCACGTCGCTGAGCGAGGCGATGTTCGCCGAGGCGGCGGCCGGATCGCCGGTGTCGATCTCGGCGACGCCAGCGCCGCGGCGGCCGCCGACCTCGCCCATCGAGACGCAGCCGGCGAGCGCCAGCACGGCGAGGCCAAGGCTCGCCCAGGGCGCGCACAGGCGCGCGGCGCGACCAGCGAAAATGGTGGATGTCGTCATCGCGTCGGCCCCCGACTGCGCCGGCGGCGCCCGGCGCCGCAAACAGCGCCGCCAATCCGGCGAGACTGCGGCAAAATGCGCCGCGAAAAAACAAACGCCCGAAGCGGCGCCGCGGGCGTTCCTGCGCGTCGGACGCCGCGACTCAGCGGCCGGCGGCGGCCGGCTTCGCCTTGACCGGCAGCAGACCTTCGCGCTGCAGCTTCTTGCGGGCGAGCTTGCGGGCGCGGCGCACCGCCTCCGCCTGCTCGCGGGCGCGCTTCTCGGACGGCTTCTCGTAGTGGCCGCGCAGCTTCATCTCGCGGAAGATGCCCTCGCGCTGCATCTTCTTCTTGAGGGCTTTCAGGGCCTGATCGACATTGTTGTCGCGAACGAGAACTTGCACTCGGTCCGTCCTGTGTGAGCGCGCGCGGCGTCGCGCGGGGAAAACGGGAAGAAGGGGGCGTTTGGCGCGCCCCCCGTCGTGGCGCGTTCCGTTAGCAGAATCAGGGGGGCGTGTCCACACGCCGCAAGGGCGGCGGGTTGCGGCGACGGGGCGGAGCGGGCATCGACGCGACGACCCCCGGCGGAGTGAGGGCGATGTCGTTCGTCGGCGCCTATGACCACTACCTTTACGCAGCGGCGGCGCTGGCGGGAACCTTCCTCGCCGCGCTCGCCGTGCTGTGGGCGCTCGCACGGCCGCGATGGGCGCAGGCGGCGCTGTCCTGGCAGGGCGTCGCGCCGCCTTTCATCAACGTCATCGGCGTGCTGTTCGCGCTGACGCTGGCCTTCCTGGCGAACGACACCTGGGGGGCGCACGACCGGGCGATCGACGCCGTCAACCGCGAGGCCGACGCGTTGCGCAGCATCCTGACCCTCGCCGACGGGCTGCCCAGCGAGGAAGGGGCGAGCGCACGCGCCGCGGTGGTCGAGTATGCGCGGGCGGTGACGGAGGAGTGGCCGCGCCTGGCGCGGCGCGAGTCCAGCCCGGACGCGCTGATGGCCGCCGAAAGCCTGCTGGCGGCGCTCGCCGGCAGACCTCTGGCGGAGGCCGCGCCGGCCGCCGCGCATCTGATGATGCTGCAGCAGGCGGTGAAGGCGCGCGATGCCCGCGAAGCCCGCCTCGCGCTCTCCAAGACGCATGTCAACCCGTTGAAATGGCTCGGGATGGCGTTTCTCGGCTTCGTCACCATGCTATCGGTGGCGGCGGTCCATGTCGGGCAGCGGCGCGCCGCGCTGGCGGCGATTCTCCTGTTCGCGCTGGCGGCGGGGCCGACGGCCGCCATCGTGCTCGTGCACGGCAACCCGTTCCAGCCGCCGACCGCCGTGAGCCCGGCGCCGATCGCGGCGCTGACGCGCTGACGCTCAGATGCGGCGCAGGCCGAGCGGCTTGCCGCCCTGTTTGGGATCCTTCAGCCAGGCGCCGTCCGGCTGACGGTCGAACAGGGTGAAATGCCCCTTGCGGGCGAACAGCATCAGCCGGCCCTTGTCGAGATGCCAGCCGGCCGGGTCGAAGATGACGATGCCCTGATCGCGGCAGGCCGGGGCGAGGAAGGCCTTGGTGCTGCCCTTCGGGCCCTTGGCCTTGTCCTCCAGGGTGATCATGCAGCCGGTGTCGCGCCCGTCCTCGCGCAGCACGGCGTAGCGGCCCGGCAGGGTCGCAGGATTGACGGGCGCGGCCGGCGCGGCGGCGGCGGCCGGCGCCACGGGGCGGGGCTGCACGGTCTGGAAGCCCGGCGTCTGCTGCATGAAGGGCGGCGCGCTCTGCGTCATGCGGGCGCGGTGCGTCGGATCGGCCGGGGTGATCGTATAGGCCTCGCCTTCGGGGCCGCGGGCGAGGAAGCGGCCCTGCGCGTCGGGCGCGAAATCGAGCAGCGACGCGCCGTCGCGGGCGACGAGGGCGAGGCGCATCTGGTCTTCGGCGCGCCAGCCCTGCGCGTCGACGAGGATCGGCAGGGCGCGACGGCAGCCGGCCGGCATCGCCAGCACATGGGCGCCGGCCGTTCCCTCCGGCCGCAGCGTGATGCGGCAGCGGCGGGTCGAGTCCTCCAGCACGATGTCCCACGCGCCGGCGGCCGCCTCGATCTGCAGACGCCGGTCGGTGGCGGCCCCGGCGTCGGCCGTGGTCAGAGCGGCTGCGCCGATCGCCGCCGCCGCGACGATCCGCCAGCGACCGCCGAACTGTCCTGCGCGCCCCTGCATGGCCCCCTCCTCGTTCCTCTCGCCGCGCTGATCGCGTCCGCCCCGCGATTCGCTGCGCCTGTCATTTTGCCTTCGCGCCGGCGACGGGCCAAGGCGTTTCGGGCACCGGCGTCAGCGGCGGACGGCCGTCCAGGAACGCGGCGATATTGTCGATCACGAGCTGGGCCATGGCGCGGCGGGTGTGGTGTGAGCCCGAGCCGACATGGGGCAGCAGCACGACATTGTCCATCTCGATCAGCGCCTGCGGCACGCGCGGCTCGTCGGCGAAGACGTCGAGGCCGGCGGCGGCGATGCGGCCCTGACGCAGCGCCTCGACCAGCGCCGGCTCGTCGACCACCGAGCCGCGGGCGACGTTGATCAGCGTGCCCCTGGGGCCGAGCGCGTCGAGCACTTCGGCGTTGACCAGGCCGGCCGTCGCCGGGCCGCCCGGGGTGATGACGAGCAAGATGTCGACGGCGCGCGCCATGCCGAGCAGGGTCGGGAAATACAGATAGCCGACGTCATCCTGCGGCGAGCGGCCGTGATAGACGACCTTCAGGCCGAAAGCCTCGCAGCGCCGCGCGATCGCCTTGCCGATGCGGCCGAGGCCGAGAATGCCGATCGTCTTGCCGCGCAGCGAATCGGTGAGCGGGAAATTGCCTTCCAGCCACTTGCCGGCGCGCACGAAACGCTCCGCCTGCGGAAACCGGCGCACGGTGCAGAGCAGCAGACCGAGCGCCGTGTCGGCGACTTCCTCGTTGAGCACGTCCGGCGTGTTGGTGACGAGGATCCCGTGCGCGCCCGCCCAGGCGGCGTCGACATGATCGTAGCCGACGCCGAAGCTCGAGACGATCTTCAGATTGGGAAAGCGACCCATGAAGGCCGCGTCGATCGGCTGGTGGCCGCCGCCGACCGCCATGGCGACGATCTTCGGCGCCAGCGCGGCGAGCGCGGCGTCGCGGTCCGGCGCTTCCCACAATTTGTGCAGCGTTGCGACGCCGGCGAGCTGCTCGGCGATCATCGGCATCATCGGGGCGGGCATCAGGACGTCGCGCATTCTGTTCTCCCGGACTCTGTTCCGTCGCGCGGCGCCCACGCGGACGTCTAAACCGATTTGCCTCGTTCCGGGCGTTCCTCTAGCATGATCGTGGTCGGCGGTCAGCCTCGCGCGCGCCGACGCGCCGGACGCGGCTCGAACCGCGACGGCGGCAACGAGGGCCCGACACGGATTTCAGGCCGTGGGCCCGCATCGGGGAGTGCGCCATGGCGTCCGTCGCAATACGGGACGTGAAGAAATCTTTCGGCTCGACGGCTGTCATCCACGGCGTGGACGTCGACATCAAGGACGGCGAGTTCGTCATTCTGGTCGGCCCCTCGGGCTGCGGAAAATCGACGCTGCTGCGGATGATCGCCGGGCTGGAAAACATCACGGCGGGCGAAATCCGCATCGGCGACCGCGTCGTCAACGACGTGCCGCCGAAAGAGCGCGACATCGCGATGGTGTTCCAGAACTACGCGCTCTATCCGCACATGACGGTAGCCGACAACATGGCCTTCTCGCTGAAGCTGCGCAACGCGCCGAAGGAGGAGATCAAGCAGCGCGTCGACAAGGCGGCGCAGATTCTCGGCCTGCAGAAGCTGCTCGACCGCTATCCGCGCCAGCTCTCCGGCGGCCAGCGCCAGCGCGTCGCCATGGGGCGCGCCATCGTGCGCGATCCGCAGGTGTTCCTGTTCGACGAGCCGCTGTCCAACCTCGACGCCAAGCTGCGCGTCGCCATGCGCTCGGAGATCAAGGAGCTGCACCAGCGGCTGAAGACGACGACGGTCTACGTCACGCACGACCAGATCGAGGCGATGACGATGGCCGACAAGATCGTCGTCATGCATGACGGCATCGTCGAGCAGATCGGCGCGCCGCTCGATCTCTACGACCGGCCGGGCAATCTGTTCGTCGCCGGATTCATCGGCTCGCCGGCGATGAATTTCATGAAAGGCAAGGTGGAGAAGGACGGCGATCGCGCCGTGTTCCGCGGCGAACACGGGATCGCCTTCCCGTTGCCGAACGCGCCGGCCTCGGCGGTCGGGCGGGCGGTGACGCTCGGCGTCAGGCCGGAACATCTGAAGCTCGAGTCCGGCGGCGTGCCGGTCGAGGTGTCGGTGGTCGAGCCCACAGGCTCGGAAACGCAGGTCAACGTCAAGCACGGCAAGGACGAGTTCATCTGCCTGTTCCGCGAGCGCATCAGCGCCAGACCCGGCGACACGATCCATGTCGCGCCCACGCTGGCGCATCTGTTCGACGCGGGGAGCGGCAAGCGGATCGACAGCTAGACTTCGCCGCGGAGCGCGCCTGCGGCGTCGATGTAGAAAGAAGGACCCCGCTCGCATCGGGCGTCCGGGACTGAAAATTCGCCAGGGAGGAAACTGATGACGAGACTTACCCGCCGTTCGCTGATGAAGGGCGCGGCCGCCGGCGTCGCCGGCGCCAGCCTGCTCGACTTCGCCAAGGCCTGGGCGCAGACCGCGCAGTGGAAGCCGGAAGCGAACGCCACGATCAAGCTGATGCGCTGGAAGCGATTCCTGCAGCAAGAGGAAGACGCCTTCCTGAAGATGATCGACGCCTTCCAGAAGGCGACCGGCGTCAAGGTCGAGATCACCAATGAGGCGTTCGACGACATCCAGCCGAAGGCCTCCGTCGCCGCCAACACCGGCGTCGGTCCCGACATCGTGTGGCCGCTGCATTCGACGCCGCATCTCTTCCCCGAGAAGCTGCTCGACGTCTCGGACGTCGCCGACTATCTCGGCAAGAAATATGGCGGCTGGGCGCCGGTGGCCGAGATCTACGGCAAGTCGAAGGGCAAGTGGATCGCCATTCCGGTCGCCATCAACGGCGGCTACATGAATTACCGCATCTCGTCGATGAAGGCGGCCGGCTTCTCCACCTTCCCGGAGAAGACCGACGGCTTCCTCGAACTGTGCAAGGCGATGAAGGCGAAGGGAACGCCGGCGGGCTTCGCGCTCGGCCACGCCTCGGGCGACGGCAACGGCTGGCTGCACTGGCTGCTCTGGAGCCATGGCGGCTACCTCGTCGACAAGGACGACAAGGTGATCATCAATTCGCCGGAGACGGCGAAGGCGCTGGAATATTGCAAGGCGCTCTACGAGACGTTCATCCCCGGCACGGCGTCGTGGAACGACTCCAACAACAACAAGGCGTTCCTGTCGGGCGAGTTGCACCTGACGATGAACGGCATCTCGATCTACGCGGCGGCGAAGAATTCCGGCGACGCCAAGCAGCTCGCCATCGCCGAGGACATGAACCACGCCTTCATGCCTGTCGGCCCGACCGGCAAGCCGGCCGAGCTGCAGCTCTGCTTCCCGATGATGATCTTCAGCTACACCAAGGTGCCGAACGCCGCCAAGGCGCTCGCCGCCTTCATGCTGGAGGCGGAGAACTTCAATCCGTGGCTGGAAGGCGCGCAGGGCTACCTGACGCATCTGCTCGCCGCCTATGACAACAACCCGGTGTGGACGGCCGACCCGAAGCGCGCGCCCTACAAGGAAGCGGCGCGGCGCACGCTGCCGATCTCCGGCATCGGCTCGCTCGGCGAGAAGGCGGCGACGGCGGCGGCGGACTTCATCGTCGTCGACATGTTCGCCAACTACTGCACCGGCCGCGAGGACATCAAGGGCGCGATGGCGCAGGCCGAGCGTCAGGCCAGGCGCATCTAGCGCTGAACGCGGCGCGGCGCCCCGTCACACGGGGCGCCGCCCGTCGACGACGTCGAACCGCGCCCCGCAGAATGGCGCGGCGACAGGGCTCCAGCCTGCGGGGACACATGGCGGCGATCGGGACGGCGCAAGCGGCGCCGCATATTTCGACATGGGAGCGCCTGAAGCACGACCGTGACTGGCTCGGCTTCTGGTTCATGCTGCCGGCGGCTGCGATCCTGATCTTCTTTCTGGCCTATCCGCTTGGCAAAGGCGTCTGGCTCAGCCTGACATCGGCCAAGATCGGCCGGCCGGGCGAATTCATCGGCCTTGAAAACTACACCGAGCTGATCGGCTACGACCGCATCTTCCAGAACTCGACCATCTTCACGATCGTCTATACGGCGGTGGCCAGCGTCATCAAATTCGCGGTCGGCCTGTATCTGGCCATCCTGCTCAACAACAACATTCCGTTCCGTTCCTTCATCCGCTCGATCGTGCTGATCCCGTTCATCGTGCCGACGGTGCTTTCGGCGATCGCTTTCTGGTGGATCTTCGACAGCCAGTTCTCGATCATCTCCTGGGCTTTGAAAAATCTCGGCCTGATCAGCCAGAACATCAACTGGCTCGGCGATCCCTTCATGGCGCAGGCGACGGTGATCTTCTGCAACATCTGGCGCGGCATCCCGTTCATCGCGATCACGCTGCTGGCCGGCCTGCAGACCGTGTCGCCCTCGCTCTACGAGGCGGCGACGCTCGACGGGGCGACTCGCTGGCAGATGTTCCGGCATGTCACCTATCCGCTGCTCACCCCGATCATCGCGGTGGTGATGACCTTCTCTGTGCTGTTCACCTTCACCGATTTCCAGCTGATCTGGGCGATGACGCGCGGCGGGCCGGTCAACGCCACGCATCTGATGGCGACCTATTCCTACCAGAAGGGCATTCTGGGCGGGCAGCTCGGCGAGGGCGCGGCGATCGCCACGACGATGATTCCCTTCCTGCTCGCGGCGATCATGGTGTCGTGGTTCGGCCTGCAGCAACGCAAGTGGCAGCAGGGAGCCAAGGAATGAGCGATCAGGTCTCCCGCGCCGCCGTCGCGGCGCCTGAAGTGCTCGCCGATCATTCGGAGGGCATGAGCTATCTCGAGAGGACGCCGCGGCGGCTCGTCACGCTGTGGCTGCCGCTGCTCCTGATCATCTTCGTCCTGCTGTTCCCGTTCTACTGGATGGCGCTGAC
>JAEULW010000298.1 GCA_016793505.1 Methylobacteriaceae bacterium
GGCCTGGCGGCGATCCGGGGCGGCTCGAACATGGCGGCGATCCACCTCGCCAATGCGGTCGGCGGCAACATCTTCCTGGGCTTCATCTCGGCGGTGGCCTTCGCCACGATCCTCGCGGTCGTGTCGGGCCTGACGCTGGCGGGCGCCTCGGCGATCAGCCACGATCTCTACGCGACGGTGGTGAAGGGCGGCAAGGCCAACGAGCAGGACGAGATCCGCATCTCCAAGATCTCGACCATCGTGCTCGGCGTCATCGCCGTCATTCTCGGCATCGTGTTCGAGAACCAGAACGTCGCCTTCATGGTCGGCCTCGCCTTCTCGATCGCGGCCTCGTGCAACTTCCCCGTTCTCGTGATGTCGATCTTCTGGTCGGGCATGACGACGCGCGGGGCGGTGATCGGCGGCTTCCTCGGCCTCATCTCGGCGCTGGTCGGCGTCGTGCTGTCGCCGGGCGTGTGGGAGGCGACCCTCGGCTATCCGAAGGGCTCGGCGCCGTTCCCCTACGACAATCCGGCGCTCATCTCGATGGCGCTGGCTTTCGGCGGCATCTGGCTGTTCTCGCTGCTCGACAACAGCGCCCGCGCCAAGCAGGACCGCGAAGGCTTCCTCGCCCAGTATGTCCGTTCGCAGACGGGCATCGGCGCGGCCGGCGCAGCCTCGCACTGACGCAGCGGCGAACAGCCCGCATGTGCTAGACAGGACGCCGCGCGGGGGAACCCGCGCGGCGTTCGCCATTGAACGCCCCCGCCAGAGCCGGAGCCCGCCGTGTCCGCCGTCTTCGACGCCTCGCAGCCGCCCTTCGATCGTCTCACCGAGGCGGAGATCGAGTTCCTGCAGAACGCCGTCGACGTCGAATATTTTCCGCCCGGCGCGACCGTGGCGGCGGCAGGCCAGCCCTGCGCCAACCTGCATGTCGTGCTGAAAGGCGCGATCGAGGAGCGCGACGGCGACGAGGTCGTGGCGATTCTCGGGCCGCGCGACGCCTTCGACAGCCGCGCCGTCGTGCAGGGAACGATGACGCGCAGCTTCCTCGCCCGCGAGGAGAGCCTCATCTATCAGTTGCCGCGCGACGCGGTGATGACTCTCGTCGGCAAGAACGATCGCTTCGGCGCCTATTTCTACCTCGACATCTCCCGCAAGCTCGACGAGATCGTCCGCGCCGACGAGGAGGCGCGCTTCGGCACGCTGATGCGCACGCATGTGCGCGACCTCTTCATCCATCCCGCGCATTTCATCGACTCGAAGGACACGATCGAGGCCGCCGGCCACAAGATGCGCGACATCAACTCGAACGCCCTGTTCGTCCGCGACGGCGCCCGCGTCGGCGTCATCACCGGCATGAACCTGTCGAAGGCGGTGGTGCTGAAGCGCATGTCGATCGACGAGGCGGTGGCGCCGGTGACGAATTACGACGTCGTCACGATCGCGCCCGACGATTTCGTCTTCTCCGCCCTGATCGCCATGACCAAGCACAACAAGCGCCGCCTCGCCGTCAAGGAGGGCGAGCGCTGGGTCGGCATTCTGGAGGACATCGACGTCCTCTCATTCCTCGCCGGCAATTCCCAGCTCACCGCCGGGCGCATCGACCGCGCCTCGGGCATCGCCGATCTCGCCGTCGCCGCCGCCGACGTCAACGAGCAGGTGCGCCGCCTCAGACGCCAGGGCGTCAAGGCGGACGTGATCTCCGAAATCGTCTCCGACCTCAATCGCCGGCTGTTCACCCGCACTTTCGAATTCACCGCCCACCAGGACCTGCGCGAGCGCGCCTGTCTTGTCGTGATGGGCAGCGAGGGGCGCGGCGAACAGACGCTGCGCACGGATCAGGACAATGGCCTGATCCTGTCCGAATCCGTTCCCGAGACGATGCTGCAGGAGTTCCGCGACAGCTTCACGCAGGCGCTCGAGAGTTTCGGCTTCGAGCCCTGCCCGGGCGGCGTGATGGTGAAGAACCCGCTCTGGTCGCGACCGCTCGCCGACTATGTCGCCGATTTCCGCAGCTGGATCGCGCTGCCGCAACCGGAATCGCACATGAATGTCGCGATCTTCTACGATGCCGCCGCGGTCGCCGGCCGCGCCGAACTGCTGCACGAGGCCAAGACCGCGCTGATCGAGATGGTGCGCGGCGAGCGCGCCTATCTCGCCCATTTCGCCCGGGCGGTGGACGCCTTCCCGAGCCCGATCGGCTTCTTCCGCAACATCATCACCACCGAAGGCGCAGGCGATGCGCTCGATCTGAAGAAGGGCGGCACCTTCCCGATCGTCCACGGCGTGCGCAGCCTGGCGCTCGAGCACGGCCTCCACGAGACGCACACGGTCGCCCGCATCGCGCGCCTCGTCGAGCTGAACGTGCTCAAGGCGGAGTTCGGCCGCGAACTGACGCAGGCCTTCCAGTATCTCATGTCGATGCGGCTCGACAGCGCGCTGTCGAAAACGCCCGGAACATCGAGCCTGACGAAGCCCGCCGAGCTGTCGAGCATGGACCGCGAGCTGCTGCGTGACGCCTTCGGCGTCGTCAAGCAGTTCCGCGAGATCATCCGTCGCCACTTCAACCTGGGCGTGTTCTGATGATTCCGCGCTGGGCGAAGCGGCTGTTCCATCAGGTCTCGATCGGCGACCAGTCCTACCGCTTCATGTTCGAGAAGGGTCCGCCCGACGAGTTCGTGGCGATCGACTGCGAGACCACCGGCCTCGACCGCAAGAAGGACGAGATCATCACCATCGCGGCGGTGAAGATCCGCGGCGACCGGATCCTCACCAGCGAGCGTTTCGTGCGCCTCGCCCGCCCGGAATCGGCGATGGCCGCGGACGCGATCAAGGTGCACCATCTGCGCCAGGCCGACGTCGAGGCCGGCGAGCGCCTCTATGATGTCTGGCCCGAGTTCCTGCATTTCGTCGGCGGCCGTCCGCTCGTCGGCTATTTTCTCGAATTCGACGTGGCGATGATCGACCGCAACGTGCTGCGCTTCATCGGCATCGAACTGCCCAATCCGATGATCGAGGTCTCCGAGCTCTATTACGAACGCAAATATGGCGACGCACCGCCCGGCACCGAATGCGACCTCACCTTTCGCGCCATCCTCAAGGATCTCGGCCTGCCGACCCTGTCGCAACACGACGCCTTCAACGACGCGCTGATGACGGCGATGATGTTTGTCGCGCTGCGCGATCTCAAGCGTCGCGGCGTGCGCATCGAGCGCAAGCGCGACGGCCCGCGCGTCGATCTCGCGCACTGAGCCCGATTGCGCGCCTCAATCGAGGATGGCGTGCGGCGTGAAGCGCGAGGTGTTGGAGGTGATCGGGTCGCGATCCTCGCGCAGGCCGATTCCCGCGGCTTCGTCGCCGACGATCCAGCTGCCGACGACCGGGCGCCAGCCGTCGAAATCGGGCAGCGGCGCCAGCGCCTGCCGCACGAAGCCTTCGGCGCCGTAGGGTCCCTCCTCGCGCGCCACATGCTCGCCGTCGACCAGCATGACATTGGCGCCCTCGCGCGACAGCAGCGGCTTGCGCGCGAAGCGCCCGCCGAGAGCGCTCTTGCGCGGATCGTCCTCGAAATAGGTTTCGAGCAGGTTGGGATGGCCCGGCGCCATCTGCCACAACAAGGCGAGCGCGCCCTTGTTCGACAGGATCATCTTCCAGGCCGGCTCGATGAAGGTGGTGTTGGCCATCGCCGGCGAGGCGCCGAATTCGTCGGCCATCATCCATTCCCAGGGATAGAGCTTGAACATCAGCTCGATCCAGCGGTCCTTGGGGTCGCAGAACTTGTTTTCGGCGGATACGCCGATGTCGCTCATGCCGATCACCGAGGTTTCGATGCCAGCCTGCCGGGCGCAGTCCTCGAGATAGGCGACAAAGCCCTTGTCCTCCTCGTTGTCGCGCAGGCCGGCGATGTGGAAGAGCCCGCCAGAGGCGATCTCGCCGAGCCGCGCCACCAGCTTCTCGTGCAGCGAGTTGAACTGGTCGGCGCCTTGCGGGATGAGCCCCTGCTTCATCGCGTCCTCCAGCCACACCCACTGGAAAACGGCGGATTCGTAGAGCGAGGTCGGCGTGTCGGCATTGTATTCGAGCAGCTTCGCCGGGCTCTTCCCGTCATAGCTCAGATCGAAGCGGCCATAGAGAGACGCATCGCCGCGCGCAAAACTGTCGGCGACCAGCGGCCAGGCCTGACGCGGAATGCGCAGGCGCGTCAGCAGCGCCTCGTCGCGCGCCGCCCGGCCGACCAGCTCCATCGCCATCTGATGCAGTTCGGCGCTCGGCGCCTCGAGATCGTCCTCGATCTGGCGCAGCGTGAAGGCGTAGCAGGCGCTCTCGTTCCAGTAGGCCTCGCCATCGATCGTGTGGAAGGCGAAGCCGAGCTCGCGCGCCCGCGCCTCGAAGTTCGCCCGGGGGGCGACGGCGAGTCGACGCATCTCAGCTGCTCGACGACCGCGAGCCGGACGAGGAGAAGGCGCTCGACGTCGAGCCGAAGCCGCCGCGCGAAATCGCCGTCTGCGAGCCTGTGCTCGATACGCTGGGGCCGGACGAACGACTCCACGACGAGGACGACGAACTGCTCGACCAGCTGCGCGAGCCCCCGCTCGAGGAGGACGAGGAGGATTGCTGCTGTTGCGGCGGCGGCGGTTGCACGAAGCCGGAGACGCGGTACTGCCCGGGCGCGTCGCCGAGCCGCTGGTAGAGCGCCTGCGCGCGGTAGCCGTTCGAGGCCTGCGCCAGCGCATAGCCCGCCATCAGCGGGATGAAGACGCCGGCCGCCGAGAACGAGTTCGGCGATCCGCAGCGCCCTGGGCCGAATTCGCTTTCGCAGGTCTGCTGACTGGAGAACCGCGGCGCATGCGACTCGTGCGCCTTCTGCGCCTCGCGCCAGGCCGTGTCGCAATCCAGCGCCGGCACCTTGCCCGAGGTCGAGCATTCCGAGGCGTTGGTGAACAGCAGCGTCTTTTCATTCTGTTCCAGCTCGTAGTCCGACGAACCGCGCGTCGCCGCGTAGATCGTCACCGCCCCAGCGCCGAGCGCCAGCAGCGTCACCGCCGTCGATCGCTTCGACGCCTTCGCCGCAGGCGGGGGCGGGCTCGGCGGCTTGGCCTTGCCGAAGCCCTTCTTGCCCTGTGGCGGCGTCGCTGGCGGTTTGCCTTCTTGACCGGAAGCCATGCTCGCCTCCTGCTCAGGTGCTCATCGACACGGCGCTCAGCGCGCCGGCGGTGATCGAGACGAAGCCGAGCCAGAGCGCGGCGGCCATGGAATTCTGTCCGATCGCCTCGCTGAGTTGCGGATGCACCAGCCGCGCCACGTAATAGGCGCAGACCTGAACGACGAGCGCGATCAGGCCCCAGATCACGCAGTCGAGGATCGACACCGTGTGCAGGATCGCGCTGCCGAGCGGCAGCGCAAATCCGAGCAGCGACAGGCCGAGCGCGATGGCGGCCGACGCATTGTGCTGCTGCACGATCAGGTCGAACTCGTCGTGCCGTGTGATCTTCGTGTAGACGACGAGATACAGGACGCAGAGCGCCGCACCCGTCAGAAAATACGCGGCGAAAGCGCCGAGCCCGGCGAGCGACTGGACGATCAAGGCTCCCTCCTCGTCAGCAGCGACGATGCTAGGGCGATGCGCAAGTCCGCGCAACGGATTGGCCACGTTCGGACGCGCCGCCTGAGCAGCGCCGTGCGCTGGCGCACGTCGCCCGTCAGGCCGGCTCGAAGGACAGCGCGACGCCGAAGGCGTCGGCGGCGGCCACGACGATCTGGCCGTCGCGACGCTCATGGCGCAGGCCGGCGCCGGCGAGGAGCGCCTCGGCCGCCGCCAGATCGGCGACCGCGATCCGGAATGCCGCGAAACGCGTCTGCGTCGCCGCCGTCTCGAACCCGAGAGCGCCCTGCCCCGCCGCCGCCAGCGCCTGCGCGCCGAAATGAAACTGGAAGGCGACCGGCGTCAGCACTTCGACCCGACCGCCGCCGCCGACGTCGATCTCCAGCCCCATCGAGGTCGCCAGCATCTCGCGCTGGCGCGTGAAGTGCGACAGGAACTCGGCGTGATCCGACGGGCCGTCGGCGATCATCACCGCCGATTTCAGCCGCCGCGCGCCGTTGGCGTGGCGCTGGAAGGCCGGGCTCCAGAAATTGTCCGGATTGTGCTGCTGGCAGGTGAAGAAGCCGGCCGCCTCGATCAGCCTCGAGCGCGCATAGGCGAGCGTGAAGGCGACATGCACGTCGCGCCCGTCCGCCGCCTTGCCGCGCCGCTCGAAATGGAACGGCTCGTAGTCGCCGATGCCGAGCGCGCGGAACTGCGCGGCGTCGGCGCGCGCGTCGGCGCTCGCCAGCGCCAGCATCGCCAGGCCTTCGCGCTGCGCCAGATAGTCGGCGATGAATTGCGGAAATGAGTAGACGTGCGGATCGACCTCCGCCGGCCGCATGAAGGCCGGCCCGGTCGAGATCAACTCGAGAAAGCCGCCTTCGAGCTGGACGACGTGGTTCTCGGTCCCCCAGGGATGGCGGTTGCGCGCCCCGACGGTGAAGCCGAGCCGCCTGTAGAAGGCGGCCTGAGCCTCGAGGTCGCGCGCGGCGAGGACGAGATGGTCGAGAGGTCGGGGCGGCGGAACGGCGCTCATGCCGCTCTTATAGTCGCCGCGACGGCGCGGCGCGAGACCCGCGCGGCGGCGCGACGCCTCAGGCGCAGAGCGCCATGTCCTCCTCGGCCGCGACCGGACCCGCCGCCTCCGTCAGCTCGGCGGGCGCCCGCGGCGCGGGATGGAAGATCGCGTCGAACCGGCTCGCCAGCTCGCCGATCGGCCAGGAGCGGCCGCCCGGCGTGATCGCCAGCCAGTCCTCATAGGAGACGAGCCGCGTATCGGCGATCCAGGTCGCCTCGTCCGCTTCGCCGAGCAGGTCGGCGACGAGCCGCCGAGCGAGGAACTGCGCCTCGTGCCGATCCGCCGGCATCCGGCCCTCGATCAGCAGCATGGCGACCATGCGATCATTGGCGAGGCCATAGGCGAAGCGCAGCCGCGACAGTTCGATCGAGACGCCCGGCCCGTCGATGCGCGCCGGCGGGGCGCGGCGCGGGCGCAGGGCTTCGAGGCGCCAGCCATCGATGGCCGGCGCGGCGGCGATGAGATCGCGCGCCGAGGCGAAGGATTCGGCCGCCCCGTCCGCCGAGACGACCAGCCGCCACGCGCCAGACGGCGCCCGTTCGATCTCCGGCGTCAGCGCCGGATCATAGGCGGCGAGCGCATCGACGACGTCGGCGAAATAGGCGCGCATCACCGGATAGGGCGTCGGACCGCGCGCCGGCGCAGCCGCCGCAAGCCGCGCCTCGATCGAGGCGCGCGCCGCGATGAAATCGCGCCAGAAAATGTTTGCATGGCGATTGGCCGACATGACGACGCTCCCGGTTCTCTCTTGTGGCGGGCAAGGTGCGGTCGCGACGGCTGCCGATACGTAAGCGGATATGGTCAGCGCCGGGTTAACCGCGCGCCAGCGTTAAGCGGCGGCGCCGGCCCGGCGTGCAAATTGGCTCAAATCCGCAGCGCCCGCGCCGGCCGGTGCGGCGAAGCACCGCCGCCGCGCCGCCGCCGCGCCAGATTTCGGCCGGCCCGGAACGCGGGCTTCGGCCGGAGGCGAGGATGCGCAAGCGGCGACCGGGAGCGAAACCTGCAGGCTGGCGCGATCTGCGCGCCGGCGCCGCGCTGCTCGCCGCTTTGGCCCTGTCAGCCTGTTCCGGCGGCCCCTGGAGCGAGCGCGTCGACGTCGAGACCGGGCGCGAGATCACCTATGACGAGCGCCTGTTCCGCGACATCGAGCATGTGCTGCGCGCCTGCGCCTCGCCGCTCGTCGTCGATGCGGGGTTGGAGACGATCAGCGGCTCGCGCCTGCTGCTCGCCGACTGCTTCGACCCGAGGTCGGATTCGGTGGACGAGGACCGCATCCTAGCCGAGGCGCCCGACCGCAGCCGGGCGCGCGCCCTGCTGACCATCCTCCGGCTGATCAGCGCGCCGCTGCCCGAGCCTGTTCCGCGCGACCTCTACAGCCAGATCGACGAATCGCAGCTGCAGCCCTTCTCGCCCGTGCTGGCGATCCTCGAACGGCAGATCGACAGCTGGAGCGACGCGCCCGACTTCGTCAGGGACATGGCGCGCGACGCGCTGCGCGCCGCGCTCGGCGACGCCTGCGTTCACAGGACGGGCGTCGACGTCAATCTGCGCGCCGCCCGCTTCGCCAACATTCGCCTGTCGTGGGAGCGCGTCGACGGGCGTCGCGTGTTGCGCCTTGCCGCGCTGCTCGCCGACGCCGCGCCGCAGGCCTCGGCGCGCATCGTCAACAATTTCTCCTGCAACGGCTCGTCCGACAATGCCGTCAACGGGCTGTTGCAGTCGATCATGCCGGAAGGCGAACGCGACGTGACGCTGGTCGGCGGACGGCTGCGCGCCGACTTCGCCCTGTCGATCGCGCTCGACCCCGAAACCCGTCGCGGCCGCGTCGTCGCGCGCCTGCATGACTTCCGCTTCGCCGCCGACGGCGTCGTCGTCGCCCATTTCAACCAGCCGATCGCCGACTCTCTGCTCGACGAAGCGATCGCCAGGGCGGAACTGACCGCCGACCGCGTGTCGCAACGCGCCGAACGCCGCTTGCGCGGGCCGATGGGACGGCTCGCCGCGCCGCTCGCCGAACTGATCAACGAGAGTCTCGACATCAACGACGAGCGCGACGATCGCCTACTCTCCGTCGCCGGCGTCGAGGTCGACACCAGCGCCGGACGCGGCGCCCACACCATGCGCTTCTCGCTGCTGCGCACCGACAAGCTGTGCTTCTTCCGCCCGGGCGGACGCATCGTCGACGGCCGCTTCGTCGCCGGCGAGGGCGAGACGGTCTGCGTCGATCGACCGGACTTCGGCGCGCAGAAGCCGGAGGCGGGCAATTGCGTCAAACTGCCCGATGGTCGCATCATCTGCTTCCCCTTTCCCCGTGGCTGACGGCGTTCGCAGGATGCGCCGGCCGCTGGGATCGCGTCGCCGCTCGCAGCCTCGAGGAGCCGAGCCATGAAGTCTGGCGCCGTCGATGCGCCACGCGCGGCGGTCGAGGCCGCGCTGATCCGCACCGGCGACGCGACCGGCGCCGCGCTGATCGTGTGCGCCGCGCTGCTCGTCCTCGTCGCGGCGATCGCCTGGGCCGCGGCGCGGTTCGACGCGCGGCTCGGCTTCGCCCACGCCTTCGGCGGCGCCGCCCTCGGCGGCGTCGCCGGCCTGATCGCCGCCGGCGCGACGCTGACGTCGATCGACAGGGCGCGTCTGTTCGGAGGTCTGTCGGACGGCGCCCAGCTCGGCGCGCTGGTCGCCCTCGGCGTCGCCGGCGCGGCGCTGGGCGCCCTCGTCATCGGTCGCCGCATCGCGAGGTCGAAATGACGGCCCGGCCGTCCAGTGGCGGGAGGCGCGCATGCGGCTCTTGATCGAACCCCGTCCGCCGGTCGAGGCGGCCATCCTGGTGCGCGGCGATCCCGCGGTCGTGCTGCTTGCTCTGGCCATCATGGCGGCGCTGACGCTGCTGGTCCTCGCCGCGGTCCGCGCAGCGCGCCGCAGCGGCGTCGCGCTGTCGCCGGTCCACGCCTTCGCCGGCGCGGCCATCGGCGCCCTGGCCGGCGCGATCGCCGGCGGCGCGGCGCTGCTGGCTCTCGACGGGCTAAGTCTCGTCCGGCCCTCGCCGGAACTCGCGCTCGTCGGTCTCTGCCTCGGCGCGCTGGCCGGCGGCGGCCCCGGCTTCTGGCTGGGCGGCCGGCGCGGCGCCCGACCGCCGGCGGCTGCGTCGCGAGCCGCGCCGGCGGCGGCGCCCCCGCCCGAGGGTTCCGACCCGGCGGCGGCGCGCGCGGCGATCCTGCGCGGCGAGGCGCCGCCTGCGCCATGGCGCCCCTACATTCGCGAGCTCTCGTTCGAGCACGAGAAAGGCCTCGTCGATCTCGCCCCGCTCGCCGGCCTCACGGCGCTCGAGAGCCTCGACCTCGGCTGGTGCGGCGGCGTCGTCGATCTGTCGCCTCTCGCGGGGCTGACCCGGTTGCGCAAGCTGAACCTGTTGCGGACGCAGGCGGCGGATTTGGCTCCGCTCGCCGGGCTGCACGCGCTGGAGGAGCTCGATCTCGGCCTGTGCGGCGGCGTCGCCGACATCGCCCCGCTCGCCGGCCTGACGCGCCTGCGCGCGCTGTCGATCGCCGGCGCCCGCGTCGCCGATCTGCGGCCCTTGTCAGGCCTCGCGGCGTTACAGGAGCTCGACGTCTACCTGACGCAGGTCAACACGCTCGCTCCCCTCGCCGGTCTGACGCGGCTCGAAAAGCTGCGCATCGAGCGCACGCCGATCGACGACCTGTCGCCGCTCGCCGGCGCGCCGGCGCTGCGCGAACTGCTCGCGGCCGAGACCGGCGTGACCGATCTGTCGCCGCTCGCGACCGTGCGGACGCTCGAACGGCTCGACATCGCCGACACCGCGGTCCGCGACCTCTCGCCGCTGAGCGGCCTGCCGGCGCTCAAATGGGTCTGGGTCACCAACGTGCATGAACGCGAGCGCCTCGCCGCGACGCTGCGCCGCCGCGGGATCGTCGACTCGCCCGACCAGTATGAACGCTAGACCAGCCGGCTCTGCGCCTTTGCGGCGGCGATGAAGCTCTCGAACAGCGGATGCGGCTCGAACGGGCGCGACTTCAGCTCCGGATGATACTGCACGCCGATGAACCAGGGATGGTCGGCATATTCGATCGTCTCGGGCAGCACCCCGTCGGGCGACATGCCGGCAAAGCGCATGCCCGCCGCCTCGAGCCGCGCCCGGTAGGCGGTGTTGACCTCGTAGCGATGGCGGTGCCGTTCGAGAATTTCGGTCGCCCCGTAGATCTGCGCGATTTTCGAATCCGCCTGCAGTTGCGCCCGATAGGCGCCGAGCCGCATCGTGCCGCCGAGATCGCCGCCGGCGGCGCGCGTCTCCAGCTCGTTGCCGCGCACCCATTCGGTGAGCAGGCCGACGACCGGCTCCTCGCAGGGGCCGAATTCGGTCGAGCCGGCCCTGGCGACGCCGGCGAGCGAGCGCGCCCCCTCGATCACCGCCATCTGCATGCCGAAGCAGATGCCGAAGAAGGGCGCCTTGCGCTCGCGCGCGAAGGTCACGGCGCGCACCATGCCCTCGGTGCCGCGCTGGCCGAAGCCGCCCGGCACGAGAATGCCGTTGACGTTTTCGAGCCGCGGCGCCGGATCCTCGCTCTCGAACGCCTCCGCCTCGATCCAGTCGAGATTGACCTTGACGCGATTGGCGATGCCGCCATGCGTCAGCGCCTCGATCAGCGATTTGTAGGCGTCCTTCAGCCCGGTGTACTTGCCGACGATGGCGATGGTGACCTCGCCCTCGGGATTGCGGATGCGCTCCATGACCGCGTTCCAGCGCGTCATGTCGGGCTTGGGCGCCGGCTCGATGCCGAAGGCGGCCAGCACCTCGCGGTCGAGCCCCTCGGCGTGATAGGCGCGCGGCACGTCGTAGATCGACTCGACGTCGCGCGCCTCGACCACGGCGCTCTCGCGCACGTTGCAGAACAGGCCGAGCTTGCGCCGCTCCTCCTTGGGGATCGGCCGATCGGTCCGGCACAACAGGATGTGCGGCTGGATGCCGATCGAGCGCAGCTCCTTGACCGAATGCTGCGTCGGCTTGGTCTTCAGTTCGCCGGCGCTGGGAATGTAGGGCAGCAGCGTCAGATGGACATAGACCGCATGGCCGCGCGGCAGATCGTTGCCGAGCTGGCGGATCGCCTCGAAGAACGGCAGCCCTTCGATGTCGCCGACCGTGCCGCCGATCTCGACCAGCACGAAATCGACGCCGTCATTGCCCTCCAGCACGAATTCCTTGATCGCGTTGGTGACGTGCGGGACGACCTGCACCGTGCCGCCGAGGAAATCGCCGCGCCGCTCCTTGGCGATGATGTCCTGATAGATGCGGCCTGTGGTGATGTTGTCCTGACGCACCGCCGGGCGGCCGGTGAAGCGTTCGTAATGGCCGAGATCGAGATCGGTCTCCGCCCCGTCGTCGGTGACGAAGCACTCGCCGTGCTGATACGGGCTCATCGTGCCCGGATCGACATTGAGATAGGGGTCGAGCTTCCTCAGCCGCACGGTGTAGCCGCGCGCCTGCAGCAGCGCGCCGAGCGCCGCCGAAGCCAAACCCTTGCCGAGCGAGGAGACCACGCCGCCGGTGATGAAAACGTACCGCGCCATGGGAGCCGAGACCTATCCGTGTTCGACCGATTCGGGG
>JAEULW010000300.1 GCA_016793505.1 Methylobacteriaceae bacterium
GTCAGCGCCACCTGGATGAAAACCGGAGTCAGAACAGCGGTCTGGCTCGTCATGCTGAGACTCCGATTCAGTGGGCGCGAAGCTTCTCACATTTCGATTCAACGTCGCGGACTTCAGACGCCGATTCAACTGCCTTCGCGCCTCACATCCGCGTCGGGTAGTTCGGGCTCTCGCGGGTGATCGCGACATCGTGGACGTGGCTCTCGCGCAGGCCCGCCGAGGAGATGCGCACGAAGGAGGCGCGCCTCTGGAATTCGGGAATGTCGGGGGCGCCGACATAGCCCATCGCGGCGCGCAGGCCGCCGGCGAGCTGATGCAGGATCGCGCCGACGGGGCCGCGATAGGGCACCTGCCCCTCGATGCCCTCGGGCACCAGCTTCAGCGAGTCCTTGATGTCCTGCTGGAAGTAGCGGTCGGCCGAGCCGCGCGCCATTGCGCCGACCGAGCCCATGCCGCGATAGGCCTTGAAGCTGCGGCCCTGATAGAGGAACACCTCGCCCGGGCTCTCGTCGGTGCCGGCGAGCAGCGAGCCGATCATGGCGCAGTCGGCGCCGGCGGCGATCGCCTTGGCGAGGTCGCCGGAATATTTGATGCCGCCGTCGGCGATCACCGGCACGCCGGCCTTCCGCCCCTCCTGCGCCGCCTCCATGATCGCCGTGAGCTGCGGCACGCCGACGCCGGCGACGATGCGCGTCGTGCAGATCGAGCCCGGGCCGATGCCGACCTTGATGGCGTCGGCGCCGGCGTCGATCAGCGCCTTCGCTCCGTCCGCCGTGGCGATGTTGCCGGCGACGATCGCCACCTTGTTGGACAGGCGCTTGACCCGCCCCACCTGATCGAGCACCGCCTGCGAATGGCCGTGCGCGGTGTCGATGACGATGCAGTCGACGCCCGCCTCGATCAGGAGTTCGGCGCGTTCAAACCCCTTGTCGCCGACGGTCGAGGCGGCGGCGACGCGCAGGCGGCCTTCCGCATCCTTGGCCGCGTCGGGATGGGCGGTCGCCTTCTCGATGTCCTTGACGGTGAGCAGGCCGACGCATTTGCCGTCCTCGTCGACGACGACCAGCTTCTCGATGCGATGGGCGTGCAGCAGGCGGCGCGCCTCCTCCTTGCCGACGCCCTCGCGCACCGTCACCACCTCGCGCGTCATCAGTTCGGCGACGGGCTGGAACGGATTTTCGGCGAAGCGCACGTCGCGATTGGTGAGAATGCCGACGAGCCGGCCGGGCTTGCCGTCGGCGCCGCGCTCGACCACCGGAAAGCCGGAATAGCCGAGCCGCTTCATCAGCGCCTGCGCGTCGGCGAGCGTCTCATCCGGAAACAGCGTGACCGGATTGACCACCATGCCGCTCTCGAAGCGCTTGACCTTGCGCACCTCGTCGGCCTGCTGCTCGGGATCGAGATTGCGGTGGATGACGCCCATGCCGCCCATCTGCGCCATGGCGATGGCGAGGCGCGCCTCAGTCACCGTGTCCATCGCCGAGGAGACGATCGGCAGATTGAGCCAGATGTCGCGGGCGAAACGCGTGGCGATCTTCACCCCGGACGGCATCACCTCGGAATGGCCGGGCCGCAGCAACACGTCGTCGAAGGTCAACGCCTCGATGAACTGCGGACGGGCGGATGTCATGGCGGCCAACTCCGGGAGGCGGGGGACGGGGCGGCGGGAGGCGCAGCCGTCAGGGTTGGCGCGGGCTCATAGCACGGGGATGACAGAGGGGGAAAGGGCGCAGCGATGCAGGGCGGCCATCTGCGGGCGAGACGTCTGCGAAACAGCGCAACGCCGGTCGCGAGCGTCCTTCTCCCGTCATGGCGAGCGGAGCGACGCCATCCACGCCGCCGCGCCTCGCGCCCGGGGTGGATGGCTTCGTCGGCTGCGCGCCTCGCCATGACGGACGGGCGCCCCGCCCGTCTTGCCCGACGCCAGCCGCCCGCCGACAATGGCGCATGCTCGACTCGTCCTCGCCCATCCGGCTCGAAACCGCCGGTCCCGTCGCGACGCTGACGCTGGCGCGGCCGGCGTCGCGCAACGCCTTGTCCATGGCGACGCTGGCGGCGCTCAGGAGCGCGCTCGCCGGCCTCGCCGATGACGCGCGGATCCGGGCCATCGTCGTCACGCATGAGGGGCCGGCCTTCTCAGCCGGGCACGACCTGAAAGAAATCACCGCGCGGCGCGCCGACGCCGACGGCGGGCGCGGCTTCTTCGAGGCGTTGATGGCGGCCTGCGCGCAGGTCATGACCATGATCGTGCGGGCGCCGCAGCCGGTGATCGCCGCGGTCGAGGGCGTCGCCACGGCGGCGGGGTGCCAGCTGGTCGCCAGCTGCGATCTGGCGATCGCCGGCGAGGAGGCGAGCTTCGCGACGCCGGGCGTCCATATCGGCCTGTTCTGCTCGACGCCGATGGTCGCCCTGTCGCGCAACCTGTCGCGCAAGCACGCGATGGAAATGCTGCTGACCGGCGAGGCGATCGACGCGGAGACGGCGGCGCGGCTCGGCCTCGTCAACCGCGTCGTCGAGGCCGGCGCGGCGCTGGAGGCGGCGCAGGAGCTCGCACGGCGCATCGCCGAGAAATCCGGCGCGACGGTCGAGATCGGCAAGCGCGCCTTCTACGAGCAGGCCGAGATGACGCTCGATCAGGCCTACGCCCACGCCAGCCGCGTGATGGTGCAGAACATGCTCGCCGCCGACGCGCAGGAGGGCATCTGCGCCTTCATCGAGAAGCGCCCGCCGACATGGGCGCAGGAATGAGGGCGCAGGAATGAGGGCGCAGGAATGAAGCGCATCGTCGCGCTGACGCTGGCGCTCGGCGCCTTCGCCGGGCCGGCTCTGGCGCAGGGCCGCGCCTATGAGAGCGCCGTCGCCGCCCTGCCCCGGCCCGAAGCGATCGAGCCCGACCTTTCCGCGCTGATCGAGCGGCTGCGCGCGGCGGTGGCGGCGGGCGAGGCGAAGTCGATCGACGCCGAACTCGCGCCCGACTTTCGCACCTGGGACTGCTTCCTCGATCCGACGAAAGCATGCGTGCGCCGCGACGCCGCCGATCCGCGCCGGCAGAAGCGCTATCTGGCGCTGAAACCGGGTCAGCGCATCCGCGAGGATTTGTGCTGCCGCGACATCGCGCCGGGGCGGATCACGCCGAAGCTGCGCGACGAGGCGACGCTCGGGGCGATCGGGGCGGCGCTCGAGGACGAGACGCTCGGCGTCTCGCCGTTCGATCCGGCGCATCTGTGCGCGCCGGCGCCGCCGCATTTCGACCGCGCCGCGGCGGCGCGTCTGGCGCAGCGCGCCGAGGTCGAGGGCGAGGAGCTGCGCCTGGCCGCACGGGCGCTGACGCTGCGCGAGCGGCCGGCGAAGGAGGCGGCCGAGATCGGCGTGATCGCGCCGCTGTCCATCGCGCCGCTGGCGACGGCGGGCGACCACGCCCTGCCGGACGGGTGGAGCGGCTTCGTCTTGCCCGATGGGCGCGTCGGCTATACGCAGGACCTCGGCGCCAACGAACTGTCCTATGCCGGGCTGTGCTTCGCCCGCGATTCCGGCGGGCGCTGGCGCATCGTCGCCGCCGTCGAACGAAAGCCGTGACCCCGTGACCGAGCCGCTGCGCTATCCCGACGCCCTGATCCGCCGCATCCTGCGCGAGACGAAATCGATCGCCATGGTCGGCGCCTCGGGCAACGACAACCGGCCCTCCTATTTCGCCTTCAAATATCTGCTGCAGCGCGGCTACCGGATGTTTCCGGTCAATCCGGGCCAGGCGGGCAAGGAGATTCTCGGCGTGCGCGTCCACGCCTCGCTCGCGGAGATCGGCGAGCCGCTCGACATGGTCGACATCTTTCGCAATTCCGAGGCGGCGGGGCCGATCGTCGACGAGGCGCTGGGGCTGTCGCCGCCGCCGAAAGTGATCTGGATGCAGCTCGGCGTGCGCAACGACGCGGCGGCGGCGAAGGCCGAAGCGGCGGGCGTGACGGTGATCATGAACCGCTGCCCGAAGATCGAGTATGGCCGGCTCTCCGGCGAGATCGGCTGGGCGGGCGTCAATTCGCGCGTCATGTCGTCGAAGAAGCCGGCGCTGATGGCCGGCTTCCAGAAGTTTTCGGTCGAGGACGAGGGCTGATCGCGCCGCGGCGCCCGGCCTCATCCGGTCGCCCGCGCCGCGCCCTGCGCCGCCCGCGCGCGCACGTCGGCGAAGCTCTGGTCGCGCAACAGCCGGCCGTTCGCGTAGACTGGCTCGAGAAGGTTCGCCTCGCCGGCGCGCAGCGCCTCGGCGCGGATGGTGAGGAGCGCGCCGTCGCGCGCGACCACCGCGAGGCGTCCCGGCTTCGAGCTCTTGCCGGCATCCGTCGCCGGCTTCTTCCACACGTCGCGCCAAGTTCCGTCGATGCGGATGGCGCTCGCCTTCATGGCGAATTTCAGCGTGTCGCGATCGAGCGCCTGCAACAACTGGCCGCCCATGCCGAAGGCGATGTTGTCGGCGGCAAAGCCGCGCGCGGTCAGACTGTCGAGAATCGCGGCGATCGAGCGCTCGTTGATCCCGTCGCCCTGGATGACGCGCACGCGATCATTGAGCACGCGATAGCCCTTGGCGTTGACGCGGGCGCCGAAGGAGTCCGCGAGCAACGCGACGATCTCGACCGGCACGACCGTCGGATCGCCGGAATCGGGACGCACCACCAGCGTGCCGCCCGTCGCCTCGACCTGCGCCTTGAGGCGCTTGCCCCAGATCTCCTTCACCGCGTGAAAGACGTCCCAGGAGTCGGACACGACGGCGACGAGTTTGCCCGGCCCGCCGAAGCGCGCCAGCATGTTGGCGTAGGCCGCCTCTTCGCCCTGCGGGCCCCAGGCGGTGATGCTCGAATGCTCGGCCGCCGGAATCGAAAATCCGGCCATCGCCTCGCCGTAGAAGCGCCGCGCGAACAGGGCGCCGCTGACCGTGTCGGTGCCCATGAAGTTGACGAGATGGGCGGCGCCGCCGATGCCCGCCGATTGCAGGCTCGACACGCCGCGCGCGCCGAAATCATGCAGTTTGAAAGGCAATTGCCCTGCAGGATCTTCGCTGGTGCGCTCGAGCGCGGCGCGGATGATGCCCTGAATGGCTTTCGAACGCGTCGCCACCGTCGTCGGATACCAGATGGCGCGCAGCATCGCCGTCTCGACATAGGAAGTCAGCCAGGGAACGGCGGGATCGGTGTTGACAACTTGCGCCAGCGCGGTGCGCGTCGGCGCGACCGTTCCTTCCGCCAGCGCCTCGATGCGCAGCGGCAGCAAACCGCCATGCGTCGTCAGAATGTGCTCCCAGCCGGCGCGGTTGAACGGCTCGCCATGGGCGCGCCAGAAATCCTCGGCCTCGTCGACGTCGGCGCGCGTGAAGGGCGTCAGCAGGCGCTGTTTGATCCAGGCCTGCAGGCCGAAGAACAGCGTTGCGTCATAGGCGCCGCCGCGCGATTCGACATAGCTCGAGACCTCGGTCGCGCCGGGCGGATATTGCAGGAAGTGGCTTGCCTTGTAGCTGTCGACATCGAGAAGAAGATTGTCGGTCATGACGCGAACTCCTCTGCGTCTGTTGCGCCCGCGGACGCCCCGCGGGCTCGTGATTCTTGTCGAAGCGCCGCGCCTGAGCGAAATCGAAGGGCGAGGCGCAGTGCAGCCAGCGGATCTCACCCTTCGACTTCGCTCAGGGTGAGAATCGAGGGATCGCGATCATTCCGGAGCGCCTCGCCCTGAGCGCAGTCGAAGGGCGAGGCGCATTGCGCGCGATGGGCATCGCCGTTCACTCCAGCGTCGCGCCGGTCATCTCGCGGATGATGGCGGCGTGATCCTCGAAGAACGCATCGGCGCGCAGCGATCCCAGTTCATGCCAGCGCGCGGATGAGGCGTCGTCGTCGCCGCGGACAGTGAAGAGCTGCTTGCGGGCCGGCAGTTCGAACAGGAAGGCCTGCGTGACGACGCGGCCGCGCTCGGAACGGTGCGGATCGTCGAACAGCCGCGTCTTGTCGTCGACGACGAACGAGCCGAGCATGCCGGGCGGTATCTCGCCGCGACCGTCCGAGATGCGCGTCTCTTCCTTGAGTTCGCGGATCGCCGCGTCGCGGAAGCGCTCGCCGGGATCGACATGCCCGCCCGGCAGCGCCAGCAGCCCCTTGCCCGGACGATGCGCGCGCTCGACCAGCAGGATGTGGCCGGACTGCACGACGACGGCGTCGACGCAGTTGATGAACACCGGATACGGCGTCGCGCCCCATCTCGCCTTGTAGTCGGCGTAGAACTGCGCCTCCTCGACGAGCCAGCGGAAGGCCTCGCCCTGCATGAAGCGGGCGAGGAAGTCGATCGTCGCGGGCGGGCACAGATGCTCGGACGGCATACGCGCGGCCGGCCGCAAATAGTCGAGGCGCAGATCAGTGGCGTTCAGCATCGGCCGCGACACGACGTCGAGCGAGCCCCATTCGGGGAACAGCTTGAGATAGTAGCCGGTGCCGTCCTTCGCGTGGCCGATGAGGCCGATGCGCGGCGCCTCGACGCCGGCCTCGCGCAGCGCGCGCGTCACCTGGCGCTGCGCCTCGGCGAGCCAGGCCTGATCATTGTAGGCGACATCGGCGAGCGGGCGCACGATCAGACGGCCGGCGGCGTCGCCGCTGAGGCCGTCCGCGGCGCATGCCTCGATCATCGCCTTGCGTTCGTCATAGGTGAACGGATTGCGCGGCGAGCGCGCGACATTGGCCGAGCCGACGAGAACGACGAGTCGCGGCGCGGCGGCGAGCGCCTCGCGCATCACCGCGACATGACCGTTGTGCAGCGGTTGAAAGCGCCCGATGAAAACGAGCGCGTCGAACGGAGCGCGTTGGTCGCGCATGGCCGGACCTCCTCCGGGCTGTGCTCGATCCGGACTCCCCGGATAAGCTCATACTGAGTATAATGCGCCGACGCGCCGATTTTGGCAAGTGTGCGCGCGCACGGATGGTGAATCAGAAATCGCCTGCCGTCATTGCGAGGAGCGCAGCGACGAAGCAATCCATGCCGGGCGTCGAGCGCTGCGGCGCCGTGGATTGCTTCGCTTCGCTCGCAATGACGGCGGGGCGGCGGCGCTCGCGATGACGACTCGCCGCAACAAAAATGGGGACGGCTCGCGCCGCCCCCAGTCCATTCGAGTCAGGAGCGAACCGATCTCGAAAACTTACGTCAGCGCGTTCAGCGCCTGATCGAGATCGGCGATGATGTCCGCCTTGTCCTCGATGCCGACGGAGATGCGCACCACGTCAGGCCCTGCGCCGGCGGCGACTTTCTGCGCGTCGGCGAGCTGGCGGTGCGTGGTCGAGGCGGGATGGATGACGAGCGAGCGCGTGTCGCCGACATTGGCGAGGTGCGAGAACAGCTTCAGGTTCTTCACCAGCGACAGGCCGGCGTCGTAGCCGCCTTTCAGACCGAAGGTGAACACCGCGCCCGCGCCCTTCGGGCAGTATCTGCGCGCGAGGTTGTGATAGCGGTCGCCCGGCAGGCCGGGATAGCTCACCCACTTCACCGCCTGATGGCCGGAGAGGAACTGCGCCACGGCGAGCGCATTGTCGGAATGGCGCTGCATGCGCAAGGCCAGCGTCTCGATGCCGGTCAGCACGAGGAAGGCGTTGAAGGGCGACAGCGCCGGCCCGAGATCGCGCAGGCCGAGCACGCGGCAGGCGATGGCGAAGGCGAAGTTGCCGAAGGTCTCGCCGAGCACCATGCCGTTATATTCCGGCCGCGGCGCCGAGAGCATCGGATAGCGCTGATCCGCGAGGAAATCGAAGCTGCCGCCGTCGACGATGACGCCGGCGATCGAGTTGCCGTGTCCGCCGAGGAACTTCGTCGCCGAATGCACGACGATGTCGGCGCCATGCTCGAGCGGGCGCACGAGGTAGGGCGTCGCCAGCGTGTTGTCGACGACGAGCGGCACGCGGGCGCGCCGCGCGATCTTCGCCACCGCCTCGATGTCGACGATGACGCCGCCGGGATTGGCGATCGACTCGATGAAGATCGCCTTGGTCTTCGGCGTCACCGCCTGTTCGAAGGTGGCGAGATTGTCGGGATCGGCCCATTTCACGGTCCAGCCGAAATTCTTCCAGCTGTGATTGAACTGGTTGATCGAGCCGCCATAGAGCTTGTTGGCGGCGATGATCTCGTCGCCCGGCTGCATCAGCGTATGGAAGATCAGGAACTCGGCGGCGTGGCCGGAGGCGACCGCGAGCGCCGCCGTGCCGCCCTCGAGCGCGGCGACGCGCTCCTCGAGCACCGCGTTGGTCGGATTGGTGATGCGGGTGTAGATGTTGCCGAAGGCCTGCAGGCCGAACAGCGAGGCGGCGTGATCGACATCGTCGAACACGAAGCTGGTGGTCTGGTAGATCGGCGTCGCGCGCGCCCCCGTCGCCGGATCGGGCTTGGCGCCGGCATGCACCGCCAGCGTGTCGAAACCGGGCGCCTGTTCGGACTGCGACATGATCTGCTCCAGACAGTGAATTCGCGCCGGATGGTATATCGTCCGGCGCGTTCGCTTTATAGAACGAAGCGGCGGGCGTCAACCGCTTTGTCTCCGCCTCGATTGCGTCGGCGCAAAGCTGCGCTAGGCTGAGTGTGGAGGAGCCCATGCGTCGTCTCGTCGCCGTTTGCGCCGTCGCGGTTCTCGCCTGCGGTCCGGCGCGCGCCCTGCATCTCAGTGAACAGGGCGGGGTCGCGTATCTGTCCGGCTCGATCGAGGAAGGCGCGGCCGACCGGATGCGCGACTTCCTGGCGCAGAAGCGCGCCCAGCCGATCCGCATCCTCTACCTCTACAGCCCCGGCGGCATGGTGTCGGAGGCGATCGCCATCGGCGACATGATCCGCAAGGCGGGTCTCGCCACGGCGGTCGACGCCGGCCGCGCCTATTGCGACAGCGCCTGCACCATGGTCTTCGCCGCCGGCGTGCGGCGCCACTATGTCAACGCCGATCGGATGGAGGAGGGACTCGCCGGGCATTTCGGCCTCGGCTTCCACCTCTCCCGCACCAAGGGCGACGCCCGCACGCCCGCCATGAAGAGCGAGGCGGGGTCCGACAAGATGCGCGCCTATTACGCCCGCATGGGCGTGCCGCGCGCCATCGACCTGTGCCAGCGCGCCGCCATCAACACGCTCTACCGCCCCGGCGGCCGCACGGCGCTGGCGATGGGCATCGCCACCAGCCTCGCCGCGCCCTGAGGCGCAGGCGTCAGCCCAGCCGGCGCAGATGCGCCGTGGCCATGATCAGGATCGCCATGGCGAGGCCCTGATGGGCGAGCGCGACGTGGATCTGCACATGGCCGAGCAGCGTCGCCGCGCCGAGGCCGATCTGCGCCAAAATCATCAGCCAGAGGCCGACGGCGCGCTTGCAGGGCGGCCGGCCGCGCTGCAGGCGAAAGGCGTGCAGCGCATGGACGAAGGCCAGCAGCGCGACGAGATAGCCGATCATGCGGTGCTGGAACTGCACCATCGTCGGATTGTCGACGAGGTTCGCCCAGAGCGGCGCAAGGCGCGCGAGATGGTCGAAGGGTGGAACAAGACGCCCGTCCATCAGCGGCCAGGTGTCGTAGACGAGGCCGGCGCGCAGGCCGGCGACCAGCGCGCCGAGGCCGATCTGGACGAGGATCAGCCAGAGCAGCGCGCGGGCGCTCCAGCGCGCCGGCCGCGCGGCGCGTTCGGCCGCGGCGTCGGCGGGCGCGCGCAGGCCGACGGCGATCCAGGTCAGCGCCATCAGCGTCAGCGAGGCGAGCAGCAGGTGGACGGCGAGGCGCTCCTGCGCCACCTCGACGCGGCCGACAAGGCCGCTCGCCACCATCCACCAGCCGACCGCGCCCTGCAGCGCGCCGAGCGCGAGGACGCCCGACAACTGCCATTTGAGGCGCGTCGACAGCGCGCCGCGCAGCCAAAAGACGGCGAGCGGCAGGGCGAAGGCGAGGCCGATCAGCCGGCCGAGCAGACGGTGGCCCCATTCCCAGAAATAGATGGTCCGGAACTGAGCCAGCGTCATGTCCGGGTTCATCTGCGCATATTGCGGAATGCGCTTGTATTTCTCGAATTCGGCGGCCCAGTCCGCCGGGGAGAGCGGCGGCAGGACGCCGGTCACCGGCTTCCATTCGGTGATCGACAGGCCCGACTCGGTGAGGCGCGTCGCCCCGCCGACCAGCACCATGGCGAAGACGAGCGCCACCATGCCCCACAGCCACAGGCGTATGGCGGCGCGGTCGCGGACCGGCCCGGCCCGCATCCAGGCCACGGGTTCGGGCATAACGCCGATGACGCTCATTCCACCTCGCCGCGCTGGTCGAGCCTTGATCGCGGCCCGCGGGCGGAGACATAAGGCGCGAGACGGGCCGCGTCCATGCGCGGACCATCAACGGGAGCGCCGGGCATGAAACGACGCACACGCAAGCTGATCGGCGCCGCCGTCATGCTCGCTTTCGTCATGATCTATGCGCTCGCGGCGATGGCGCTCGCCCAGTCGCGGCCGGTGCAGCAGGCCGAAGGGCTGTTGCGGACCCTGATCTACGCAGTGCTCGGCCTCGCCTGGGCGGCGCCGATGATGCCGCTGATCAAATGGATGGAGCGGCCCGACGCACCCTCAGGCGGCGACGCGCAGGCCGCGGTTCCAGATCGCGAAGGGCGCGCCTGACAGCAGAATGTCGAGACAGGCGATCGACTGCCAGGCGCCGCTGACCGAGACGCGCGGCAGGGCCGACATGCGGCGCGCATGGTCCGGAAAAAGCATGCCCGGACGGGTCGTCACCGCCGTGGCGAAGCCGATGTCGCGGGCGAGCGCGAATTCGCGTTCGCCGGCCGAGGTCGGATCGCCGACCGGATAGGCGAAATGGCGCACCGGTCGCCCGAGACGGCCGGCCAGCGCGTCGGCGCTTTCCGCCATTTCGCGCCGCGCCGCCTCGACCGACAGGGTTGCGAGGCGCGGATGCGTCATCGTATGCGCGCCGATGGCGCAGAGCGGGTCGGCGGCGAGCGTCGCCAGTTCGTCCCAGTCCATGCACAGCTCGCGCGGATAGCGCGCCGGATCGACCCCGGCGGCCTGCGCCAGCGCCGCGACGGCGTCGAGCAGCTCGGGCTCCGGCCGGGCGCGCAGGCGCCAGTAGACGGTCTCGAAAGCGGCCGATTTCTCGCGCGCGTCGCGGGCGGGCAGCCGCAGACGTTCGCCGGCGATTTCGATGTCGACGCGGTCCAGCGCGGCGATCGCATCCTCCAGTTCGCACCACCACAGGCGGGCGGCGCGGTCGGCGAAGCCTGGCGTCACGTAGACCGTGTAGGGCGCGGCGCAGCGGCGCAGGATCGGCGCGGCGATCTGTAGCGTGTCGCGATAGCCGTCATCGAAGGTCAGCGCCACGAAGGGCTGGTCGAGGCGGCTCCCGGCGAGGCGGGCGGCGGCCTCGTCGAGCGTGACGATGTCGAAGCCGAGTTCACGCAGGCGCGTCAGCACGGCCTCGAGGAAGGCCGGCGCGACGGTGAGGCCGGCGTTCGGCGCATAGCCCGGCAGCGCCGGCGCGACGTCGGCGACCCGGTGCAGCATCAGGATGGCGCCCGGCCCGCGGGTGAAGGGCGCGGCGAGGCGATGCGCGCCCGTCGCCCCGAAGAAGCCGAGGCCGAGGCCGATCAGCCGCTGTCGCAGCGCCATCGAAAGCTCCCGTTGAGACTTTCCTGATAGCTGACGAGAGCTACCAAAGGCTGAACCGAGGGCCGATGTCGCACGCCGCCGCCGAGGAGGCCGCTCCGCCCGCGCTCGAGCGCGCCCCGCCCTTCGCCGGCGTCGAGGTGTTCGCCGACCTGCGCGCCGCGCAGGCGGACTGGGCCGAACTCGAATCCGCCGCGCCGCATGCGGCCTATCAGCGACGCGACTGGGCCCTGCCCTGGCTCGGCTCGCTCGGGCGGGCGCAGGGCGTCAGTCCAGCGATCACCGTGGCGCGCAACGCGGCGGGTCGGCCGATCGCGCTGCTGCCGCTCGGGGTGATGGCGCGCGGGCCCCTGCGCCTCGCCGAATTCATCGGCGGCAAGGACGCCAATTTCACCTTCGGCCTGTTCCGGCCCGGCGTCGCGTGGCGCGCGCCGGATCTCGCCGCCCTCATGCGCGCCGCCGCCGCCGCGACGCCGGGCGGCGTCGACCTCTATGCGCTCGTCAACCAGCCCTACGCCTGGGACGGCCAGCCCAATCCGATGCAGGCGTTGCGCCATCAGTCCGCGCCGTCCGCCGGCTACAAGGCGAACCTGTCCGGCTCCGGCGAGGCTTTCCTGCGCGCCCGGCTGTCGGGCGAGTCGCGCAAGAAAATCCGCAAGAAGGAGGCGCGCCTCGCCGAATTCGGACCGATCCGGCATCTGACGGCGCGCAGCGCCGACGAGGCGCGCGCCATCCTCGCCGTCTTCGCCGCGCAGAAAGCGCAGCGCATGCGCGACAAGGGCCTCGACAATGTCTTCGAAGGCGCCGGCGCGGACGAGTTCCTGACGCGCGTCGCCGTCGAGCCGCTGGAGCGCGGCGCGACGCCCGCCGTCGAACTGCACGCGCTGGCGGCCGGCGAGCGCATCGTCGCGACTTTCGCCGGCGCGCCGTGCGGGCGGCGGTTCAGCGGCATGTTCAATTCCTTCGAGCTCGATCCGGAGATCTCCCGCACCAGCCCTGGCGACCTGCTGCTCGCCCGGCTGATGGCGATGAAATGCGACGAGGGCTACACCGTGTTCGACCTCGGCGTCGGCGAGGCGCGCTACAAGAAGACCTTCTGCGACGCCGAGGAGACGCTGTTCGACGCCTATGTCCCGTCGACGGCCGCGGGCGCGGCGCTGATGTGGGTCAAGGCCGCCAAGCGCATGGCGAAGCGGCGGATCAAGCATGATCCGCGCCTGTGGCGGATGGTGGAGACGGTGCGCCGCTGGCGCGCCTGATCAGGCGGCGTCGCGATCGCCGGCGGCGGCGCGACTGTCGGCCCGCGCGGCGTCGACGACCAGCAGCCCCGGCGCGCCGGCTTCGCGCAACGCGGCATAGGCGGCCTCGGACCGGGCGCGATCGACCGCCGCCGAACTCGAAACGAGAATGGCGACCTCCGCCGAGGCGGCGAGCGAAAGCGTCAGCGCCGCGGACGGCGCAGTCGCGGCGACGACGAGATGCCGATAGGTCGCCGCCAGCGCATCGAGCGCGAGGCGCATGTCGTCCTCGTTCCACGGCGCGCCGGCGCCGCTCGTCATGAGGTGCAGGCGCGAGCCGCGATCGCGCTGGATGACTTCGGAGAAGGACGCTTCGCCGGCGAGCAACTCGGCGAGGCCAGAGCCTGCGCCGTCCGGGCCCTCCAGCGCTTCGGCGAAGCGCGCCCGATCGCCGGACAGATCGACGAGAATCGTCAATCCGCGCCGGGCGAGCGCGCGACCGATGCGCAAGCCGATCTGCGTGGTCTCCGGCTCGCAGAGGCCGCAGAGCAGCAGCGTCGCCGCCGCATCCGCCTCGCCCGACGCCACGAGATCACAGATCTGTTCGACGCTGGCCTGCGCCTGCGCCAGTTCGACGCCATAGCGCTGCGTCGTCGGCTCGCCGAGCCGCGGTTCTGCCGCCGCCTCGCCGGGCAGGCGCGCGAAGATCGGCGTCGCGCCGGAGACGGCCGGCTCGTCCGGCGCGGCCTCGCGGCGACGCAGCGCTTCGCCGGACAGGAGTTCGCGAGTCGTGACGATCGAGGCCGAGACGATCAAGGCGCCGAGCGCGGCGAGCGCCAGCATCGGAATCTTCTTCGGAAAACTCGGCAGCTGCGGCGCGGCGGCGCGCGAGATGACGCGCGCGTCGGCGGGCGTCGAGTTCGGCCCCTCGCGGGCGGCGGCCTCGCGATATCGGCCGAGATAGGACTCGAGCTGCTCGCGGGCGCTGCGGGCCTCGCGCTCGAGGGCGCGCAGCTGCACCTCGTCGCCGTTGCCGGTCGCGACTTCCCGCTTCTGCGTCTCGAGCGCTGCGGTCAGGTTTTCGACGCGGCCGCCCGCCAGGCGCGCCTCGCTCTCGAGCGCGCGGGCGGTCTTGTCGGCGGCGGCGCGCAATTCGGACTCGATGTCGGCGATCTGCGCCTGCAGCTCCTTGATGCGCGGATGGCCGCCGAGCAGCGTGCGCGATTCGAGCGCGAGCTGGGCGCGCAGCGTGACGCGCTGCTCGGCGATGCGGCGGATCAGCTCGTCCTTGGCGACGTCAGGAATCTCGAAGATGCGGCCCTGCCGCAGCAGCTCGCGGATGAGGCGGGCCTTGGCCTGCGCCTCGGACTGGGCGGAGCGCGCGTTCGAGAGCTGAGTGTTGAGCTCGGCGAGCTGCTGGGCGTTTATGGTGGTGTTGTTGGCGCCGACGAGCAGTCCGTTGCGGGCGCGGAACTCCTCGACGCGCGCCTCGGCGCTCGCCACCTTGGCGCGCAGATCGTCGACCGCGCCCGACAGCCATTGACCGGCGCTGCGCGCGTCCTCTTTCTTGGCGCTCGAGCGCAGACCGATGTAAAGCTCGGCCACGACATTGGCGGCGCGCGCGGCGAGATCGGGATCGCGCGCGGTGAACTCGACGACGATGACGCGGGTGCGCGGCGCAGGAAACACTTTCAGCCGGTCGTACCAGGCCTCGAGCACGCGATCTTCCGGCGACAGCGTCGTCGGATCGCGCTGCATGCCGAGCAGAACCATCAGGCGCAGCAGCGGATCGAAGCCGGCGGCGAGCGGATCGAACTCCGGCTTGCCGGCGAGTTCGAGGCGGCGGATCGCCTGGCGCGCCAGATCGCGCGAAGTGATCAGCTGCACCTGGCTCTGCACCGCCTCCTGATCCGGCGCGCCGGGATCGCGGTCGGACTTGTCGGGCCGCGTGTAATAGCTCTCCTGGTTCTCGAGGAGAATCTTGGTCTCGGCGGTGTAGCGCGGCTTGGCCAGCGTGACATAAACGAGCATCGCCAGAAAGGCGGCGAGCGTCGGCCCGAGAATCCACCAGCGGCGCGCGGCGATGGCGCGGCCGAGCGCGCGCAGGTCCAGCGCGCCGTCATCGGCGGCCGCCATGTCGATCTGCGCCCGTGCGTTCATGGCCTCGTCCCACGCGAACTGACGCGGCGAGTTGACCGCAGCAAGGTTGAAGACGGGTTAACGCGGTGCGGCGGCGCACGCCGGTCAGCGTTTGTTAACCCAATCGGACTAGCCTTGCGACGGGTTCGATCGCGCCAGACCGGCGCGGCGCCCGACGTGTCACGGGTCATCAGCCATGCGTCGCCTGTTTCTCGCCCTGATCGTCGCGAGCGGTCTGCTCGGCGGTTGCGCCTCCACGACGCTGCACAGCGCGCGGGTGTTCGACGCCCAGGTGAACGCGCCCTATACGCTGGCGGCTGGCGACAGGTTGCGCGTCATCGTGTTCGGACAGGACAGCCTGTCCAACTCCTATTCGGTTGACGGTTCAGGCCATATCTCGATGCCGCTGATCGGCCTCGTGCCGGCGCACGGGCTGACTGTCGCCTCGCTCGAGCGGGCGATCGAGGCGCGCCTGCGCAACGGCTTCCTGCGCGAGCCGCGCGTCGCGGTCGAGGTCGAGGCGTATCGGCCTTTCTTCGTGCTCGGCGAGGTGACGGCGGCCGGCCAGTATCCGTTCATCAACGGCATGACGGTGCAGAACGCCGTCGCGGTCGCCGGCGGCTTCTCGCCGCGGGCGCGGCAGTGGAGCGCCGACATTACACGCATCATCGAGGGTCAGCCGGTGACGGCGAGCGTGCCGCTCACCGCCCAGGTGCGCCCGGGCGACACGATCACGGTGCGCGAACGCTTTTTTTAGTCCGGCGGCGTTAAGAACGTCGCCGATCAGCGGAGCCGGCGATGGCGAGAGCAACGGGCGGAAAACTGAAAATCCTGCACGTGCTGCGCGCGCCGGTCGGCGGCCTGTTCAGGCATGTGCTCGACCTGACCAAAGGGCAGATCGAGCGTGGCCATGCGGTCGGCCTCGTCACCGATTCGACCACCGGCGGAGCGCGCGCCGACGAGGCGCTGCGCCAACTCGAGCCGAAGCTGGAGCTCGGCCTGTCGCGCGTGCCGATGGCGCGCAATCCGGGTTTCGCCGATGTCATGGCGATGCGCCACGTCGCCGCCCGCCTCGCCGCTGTCGCGCCCGATGTCGCCCATGGTCACGGCTCGAAAGGCGGCGTCTATGCGCGGGTGGGCGCCAGCCTGCGAAGCCATCCGCCTGTGCGCGCCTACACGCCGCATGGCGGCAGCTTCAACTACCGGCCAGGCACGACCTCGCACCGGCTCTACATGAGCGTCGAAGGCGCGCTGCGCCGCGCCACCGATCTCTATCTGTTCGAGAGCGCCTACATCCAGTCGCGATTCCATCAGCTGGTCGGCCCGGCGCGGGCAATCGAGCGCGTCGTGCTGAATGGCATCTCGCCGCAGGAATTCATGCCGATCACGCCGACGCCAGGCGCTGCGGACTTTCTCTATGTCGGCGAATTGCGCTCGGCAAAGGGCATCGACATCCTGCTCGCCGCGCTCGCCGCCGTGAGCCGGGCGCGCAGCGGGGCGCCGCGCCTCACACTCGTCGGCTCGGGCCCGGACGAGGCGATGCTGACGCGCGCGGCCATCGACCTCGGCGTCGGCGCGCAGGTCTCCTTTGCGGGGGCTATGCCTGCGCGCCAGGCGTTCGCGCTCGGGCGCATGCTGATCGTGCCCTCGCGCGCCGAGTCGTTGCCCTATGTGGTGCTCGAGGCGGCTGGCGCATCGATCCCGATGATCGCCACCGACGTCGGCGGCATTCCGGAGATTTTCGGCCCGTATCGCGACAGGCTGATCGCGGCGAACGCCGTCGAGCCTCTGGCGAGGCGCATGGCGGCGGCGCTCGCCGACGACGCCGACGACCGCGCCGCCGCGCAGGCGCTGGCCGGTCATGTAGCGACGCATTTTGCGCTCGACGACATGATCGACGGCGTCATCGAGGCGTATCGCGACGCGCTCGCCGCGCGACAGACTGGGCGCGCGCCGGCGCCGGACCGCGATCGCGCGATCCGCTCGGCGGCGAGTTGACGAGCCAGGCATGAGCGCCGCCTTCTCCCGACAGGACATGATCAAGCAGGAGACGCCCGCGCGCGAGGGCGAACGCGACGGGCGCACGCGCATGATCAAGGCGGCCGAGACGCTGGCGCGGCTCGACCAGCGCCCGGCCTACTCGCCGATCGTGGTCGCCGGCCTTGTGCGCCTGCTCGACTTCACCGTGGCGACCGCCGTCGGCTTTCTCCTGCATCATCTCTATGTGGTTCCGGCGGTCGGGTTCGATATCGCCTACGCCTTCGTCATTCCGGCGATCGCCGGACTGGCGATGCTGGCCTTCGAGGCTGTCGACGTGACGCATGTCGGCGCCTTCCGCCAGCCGGTCAGTCAGGGGCTGAAGCTCGCTGGCGCCTGGACGATCGTTTTCCTGGCGACGCTCGCCGTGATCTTCTTCGCCAAGCTCGACGGCGTGTTCTCGCGCGTCTGGCTGGCGAGCTGGTTCGTCGCCGGATTTCTAGGCCTTCTCGTCGAGCGCGGGCTCGTCGCGCTCGTCGTGCGTCGACTGACGGCGATCGGACGGCTCGAGCGGCGCACCGTGGTCGTAGGCGGCGGCGAACCGGCCGAAAAGCTGCTCAAGGATCTTGCCGCGCAGCGGCATTCGGACGTGCGGATCATCGGCGTCTTCGACGATCGGTCCGACGATCGCGCGCCTGACGTCGTCGCCGGCTATCCGAAGCTCGGCAGCGTCGACGATCTCGTCGAATTCGCGCGCTACACGCGCGTCGATCTGGTGATCTTCGCGCTGCCGATCTCGGCCGAGCAGCGTCTGCTGGCGATGTTGCGCAAGCTCTGGGTGCTGCCGATCGACATCCGTCTGTCGGCGCACACCGCCAAGCTGCAGTTCCGGCCGCGCTCCTATTCCTACATCGGCGACGTGCCGGTGCTCGACGTGTTCGACCGGCCGATCGCCGACTGGGGCGTCGTCGTCAAATGGGCCTTCGACAAGATCGTCGGCGCGCTGGCGCTGGCGGCGCTCTCGCCGGTGCTGGCGCTGGTGGCGATCGCGGTGCGGCTCGACTCGCGCGGCCCGGTCTTCTTCAAGCAGAAGCGCTACGGCTTCAACAACGAACTGATCGAGGTCTACAAGTTCCGCTCGATGTATGTCGATCAGCTCGACGCCGGCGCCGCCAGACTGGTGACGCGCGACGATCCGCGAGTGACGCGCGTCGGGCGCTTCATCCGCAAGACCTCGCTCGACGAATTGCCGCAGCTCATCAACGTGGTGTTCAAGGGCGACCTGTCGCTGGTCGGCCCTCGCCCGCATGCGGTTCACGCCAAGGCCGCCGATCGTCAGTATGATGAAGTTGTCGACGGCTATTTCGCGCGCCATCGCGTGCGGCCGGGCATCACCGGCTGGGCGCAGGTGAACGGCTGGCGCGGCGAGACGGACACGCCGGAGAAGATTCAGCGCCGCGTCGAGCACGATCTCTATTACATCGAGAACTGGTCGCTGGCCTTCGACGTCTACATCCTGATGATCACGCCTTTCGCGCTGATCAAGGCGGACAATGCCTATTAGGCGCGCCAGACGGAGCGGGCGATGACGGCGGCCGCCGACGCCATCCGGCCCGTCGGCCCGGCGCTGAAGATCTCCCGCGCGTCCCTGGTTGCGGCGGCGCTCTGGCTGCTGGTGTTCAGCGGCTCGATCGTCAAGATCGAACCCTCGCCCTACGAGGCCGTGTTCCCCTTCGCCTGCCTTGCGCTGCTGGTCGCCGGGGCGCGCATGCATCGGGCGCTGGCGCCGATGATCGTCGCGCTGGCGCTGTTCAATCTCGGCGGGTTGATCGGGCTCGTTCCCTGGCTCGACTGGCAGCCGGGCGTGATGTTCATCCTCATCTCGATCTATATGGGCGCGACGACGATCTTCTTCGCCTGTGCGCTGCTCGACGACACCGAGCGGCGGCTGGCGGCGATCAGGAGCGCCTATATATGGACGGCGGTGTTCGCCGCGATCCTCGGCGTCGTCGGCTATTTCGCCGACGATCCGCTGCACGAGCTGCTGACGCGTTTCGATCGTGCGACAGGGGCGTTCAAGGATCCCAATGTGTTCGGCCCTTTCCTGATCGCCCCGGCCGTCTGGCTCGCTGACGATCTGTTGCGCGGGGGCGAGGGGGCGCGGGCGGCGATGGCGCGGGCGGCGGCCCTGGCGCTCATCATGACGGCGCTGTTCCTCACCTTCTCGCGCGGCGCGTGGATCGCGGCGGCAGGGACGCTGGCGCTCTGTGTGGCGCTGCGCTTCGCCGTCGGCGCAAGCCGCGCGATGCGTCAACGCATCGTTCTGCTTTCTCTGCTCGGTCTGGCGGCGCTGATCGGACTGCTGTCGATCGCCGTGTCAATTCCGGCGGTGCGCGAGGTGTTCGTCGAGCGCGCCTCGCTAGATCAGGCCTATGATCTGGGCGAGCTCGGGCGCTTCGGCGCGCAGCTCAGATCGATTCCGCTGCTGCTCGAGAGTCCGCTCGGCTTCGGGCCGCTGCGCTTCCATATCGTCATCGGCAACGAAGATCCGCACAACGTCTACGTCAACGCCTTCGCCTCCTATGGCTGGCTCGGCGGCCTCGCCTATCTGGCGTTGATCGGCATGACGTTGTTCGTCGGCTGGCGGCTGGCGCTGCGGCCCGGCCCGTTCCGTTCAGCAGCGATTCCGATCTGGGCGGCGTTGTTCCTGCAGATCCTGCAGGGCGTGCAGATCGACACCGATCACTGGCGCCATCTCTACCTGCTGATCGGCGTCGTCTGGGGCCTTGGCGCGGCGAGCGCCATGCGCGAGCGCCGCGCCGCGCCTCACTTGCGGGCGACGGAGAAGGCGTAGGTCGTGAAGGCGCGCCAGTCGCGCCGGCGCGCCAGAGACTGGAAGGCGGCGTCGATCTCGCGCAACACCGGAATGGCGCGGAAATAGCCATGCGTCCAGAAGGGCGCGACGAGCCGGTCCGAGAAGCCGATGACGTCGAACATCGCCCCGACCTTGCCGATGTCGCCATAGCACCAGTCGTAGTGCGCCGGGAACTTCGGCTGCACGCCCTCGTGCCGGTCAGGAAAGAATGGCCGCAGGAGGCGCGCCGACAAGCTTTCCGGCAGCAGTCTGTTGATGACGAAGGGTGGCGCGAACAGGGTCGGGTGGAAGGCTAGCGCAACGCCGCCCCTGTTCAACAGCAGATGACAGTTGGCCCATGCCTTCGGCACGTTGGCGACATGTTCGAACACCATGCGTGAATAAATGAGGTCGAAGCAGCCCTGCGCGGCCGGATCGAGTTCGCCGGCGATGTCGAACAGGGCGTGGCCATAGCCCTCGGGGGCGAGCGCGAGTTCGCCGGCGTCGATGTCGTTGATGGTGACGTGGAGGCCGGCCTCCTCGGCCTCGGCGAGCGAGATCAGCGGATCGCGGCCGCCGCCGACCTCGAGCAGGCGCACCGGTCCGGCAAGGCCGCGGGCGGCGCGTTCGCGCCGCGTCTGTTCGGCGAAGGCGAGGACGACCGACTTGTAGTTCTTCCAGGCCCAGTCCTCGTGCGCGACATAGCCGAGATCGAGAAAGGGTCCGACGAGGCTGGCGCCGCCGCCGCCCTGGGCGCGCAGCGTCGAGCGGCCTGCGCGCCGGGCGGCGGCCGTCTCGCGATGGAGACCGATTTCTGCGTTCGCCATGGGCGCGCTCCTTCGCGCGCACCCTTGCCCGCAGCAACTCTAGGGACAATCGAAACGATTTCTTAACCCTAATGCGGCGGCGCGCCGAAGGTCGCCAGCGACTCGCCGCGCGCCGGCGTCAGGCCGCGCTCGGTGATCAGGCCCGCGACGAGGCGGGCGGGCGTCACGTCGAAGGCCGGATTGGCGGCGCGCGCGCCCGCGGGGGCGATGCGGGTCAGCTGCGCGCGACCGTCCGCGCCGCGGCCCGGCACATGGGTCACCTCTTCGGCGGCGCGCTCCTCGATCGGCGTCGCATGGCCGGCGGCGATCGACAGGTCGATCGAGGGCGAGGGCGCGGCGACATAGAAGGGCACGCCATTGTCCGCAGCGGCGAGCGCCTTCAGGTAGGTGCCGATCTTGTTGCAGACGTCGCCATTGGCGGCGACACGGTCCGTGCCGACGAGACAGAGATCCACCCTGCCCTGCTGCATCAGATGGCCGCCGGCATTGTCGGCGATCAGCGTGCAGGGCACGCCGTGATTCATCAGTTCCCACATGGTCAGCGCCGCGCCCTGATTGCGCGGTCGCGTCTCGTCGACCCAGACATGCAGATCGAGCCCCGCGTCATGCGCCTTGTAGATCGGCGCGGTCGCCGTGCCCCAGTCGACGGTCGCGAGCCAGCCGGCGTTGCAATGGGTGAGGATGTCGAGCCGGCCGGCCTTGCGCGCGGAAAGCTGGCGCAGCAGCGCGAGGCCATGCTCGCCGATCGCGGCGTTGATGGCGACGTCCTCGTCGGCGATGGCGCAGGCGAGCGCCGCAGCGGCCTCGGGACGGCGCGCCGCCGGCAGCGGCGCCAGAGCGGCGCGCATGCGCGTCAGCGCCCAGCGGAGGTTGACGGCGGTCGGCCGCGTCGCGGTGAGGCGCGCGACGGCGCCGTCGAGCGCGGCGTCGTCCGCGCCCGCGCGCATCGCCAGCGCCATGCCGAAGGCGGCCGTCGCGCCGATCAGCGGGGCGCCGCGCACCTGCATGTCGGAGATGGCTCGGGCCGCGTCCTCCAGAGTCTCGAGTCGGACGACGACGAACTCGTGCGGCAGGCGCGTCTGGTCGATGATCCCGACCGCCGCGCCGTCGTCGAGCGGCCAGATCGTGCGCATCGCGCGGCCATCGACGCGCATGCGCTCACGCGCCTTGCAAGGCGGGCTCGCCGAGCGACTCGGCCTGTTCGGCCGCGCGCCGCGCCGCCGCCGCGCGCGCCGCTTCGCGCCGACGCAGGACCTCGTAGGCGATGGCGCCGACGATGGTGAAGGCGATCAGGACGAGTCCGAGCGCGTTCACGGCCGGCGTCAGGCCGGTGCGCACCTTGGAGGCGAGAAAGATCGTCAGCGTCACGTCGGTGCCGCGCGTGAACAGCGTCGTGTTGTAATTCTCGAAGCTCTGGAAGAAGGCGAGCACCGCCGAGGAGAAGATCGCCGGCATCAGATGCGGCAGCAGCACGCGGCGGAACGCCTGCAGATGCGTCGCGCCGAGATCGAGCGCGGCCTCCTCGAGCGAACGGTCGAAGCGCTGCAGACGGGCGAGCACCATCAGCATCACGTAGGCGATGATGAAGCTCGACTGGCCGATGACGGCCAGGTGCAGCCCGCCCTTGACGCCGAGCCGCTCCCAGAAGATCAGCGTCGAAATGCCGATGATGACGCCGGGCGTGAGCAGCGGCGACACCATCACCGCGTAGAGGAAGCTCTTGGCGCGCTTGCTCAGGCCGTCGAGCAGCATGGCGGCGGCGACGCCGATCGGCACCGAGACGACGATCACCGCAAGGCCGGCGACGACGCTGTTGGCCAGCGCCCTCCACATCTGTTCGTCGGCCCACAGGGCCTGAAACCATTGCAGCGTCGCGCCCATCCAGGGCGCGACGGTGGGAAAGCGGCTGGTGTTGAAGGTCGCCGCCGACATGATCACCAGCGGGGCGAAGAGATAGACGAAGAAAACGCCGAGATAGACGCGCAGCAGGAGTTCGGAGCCGGTGAGCCGCATCGCGCCGTCCCTTACTTCGCGATGTCGGTCAGGCCGACCTTGAACAGCTTCATCATCACCATGATGAAGGCGACGCACAGGCCGAGCAGTATAAAGGCGTAGGCCGAGCCGCGCGGCCAATCGCTCGCCTCGAAGAACCACTCGTAGATCGTCTGCGTGAACCAGCGCGTGCCGGGCGAACCGAGCAGATAGGGCACGATGTAGGAGGATGCGGCGAGCACGAAGACCATGATGCAGCCGACCGCAACGCCGGGCTTGGCGTGCGGGATGACGACGCGCCAGTGCACCTTCCAGGTCGAGGCGCCGAGATCGCGCGCCGCCTCGACCTGATTGCGATCCAGCGTCTCGATGGCGTTGTAGAGCGGGAACATCATGAACAGCAGGAAGGCGTAGGTCATGCCGATGATGACGCCGCCCGAGCCCGACAGCCAGCGCACCGGCGCGTCGATGATCCCGACCGCTTTCAGAAGCACGTTGAGCGGGCCGTTGTAGGCGAGCAGGATGAACCAGGCGAAGGTGCGCAGGATCTCGTTGATCCAGAACGGAATGACGAGCAGCACGAGCAGGAACGCGGCGCGCTCGGGCGGCGCGATCTTGGCGAGATAATAGGCCACGGGGTAGCACACCAGGAGGCACACCAGCGTCACTGCCGCCGAGCCCCAGATGGTGCGCATGAAAACGCGGAAATCGTCGGAGAACTCGAAGGCGGAAAGATCGGTTCCGCGGAACAACGAGGCGTAGTTCTCGAGCGTGTAGACGTCCTTCGGGCCGCCGAGTTCGCTCACCGTGAGATTGCGGTGGAAGGAGTATTCCACCATGACGAAATAGGGCAACACGACCATCATCACGACCCAGACGAAGGTCGCCGCGGCCATGGCCAGAGTCAGCGTCGTTCCGTAACGGCGGAAGAGTTCGGCCATCGATCAGTCCCGCGCCCGCTCGCCGCGGGGAACGATGATCGCCTGATGGGCGGCGAAACCGACGGTCAGTTCCGATCCCTCGGCAAGATCGGGCAGTCGTCCGTCATTGGCGAGGTGCAGGATGATCGGCCGGCCGTCCCCGCCCTTGAGGAAGACATTCGCGAAAGCGCCCTCGAAATCGGCGTGCGTGACACGGGCCGCGAGCGCGTTGTCCGCCCCGGCGCCGAGCGCCAGCCGCTCGGGCCGCACATAAAGGGCGACCGTCTCGCCGACATTCAGCCGGTCATTGGCGAGCTTGCCGGCGTAGCGCCCGGCGCTCGTCTCGACGACGCCGAGCCCGTCCGACTTGTCGACGAGCGGGCCCTCGAAGCGGTTGTTCTCGCCGACGAAGGTGGCGACGAATTCGCTCTGCGGCCGATCGTAGATGTCGGCGGGAACGCCGATCTGCTCGATGCGGCCTTTCGACATCACCGCGACGCGATCGGACATCGTGAAAGCTTCGCCCTGATCATGGGTGATGTAGATGAAGGTGACGCCGGTGCGCTTCTGGATGGCGCGCAGTTCGGCGCGCATGTGCTGGCGCAGCTTCAGATCGAGCGCCGAGAGCGGTTCGTCGAGCAGCATCACCTGCGGCTCGACGGCGAGGGCGCGGGCGATGGCGACGCGCTGCTTCTGTCCGCCCGAGAGTTCGGCGATGCGCTTGTCGGCGGAGTCGGGCAGCGCAATGAGATCGAGCAGCTGTTCGGCCCGGCGGCGGCGCTCCTCACGTGAGGCGCCGCGCACCTCGAGGCCGAAAGCGATGTTCTCGGCGACGCTCATCAGCGGGAACAGCGCCAGATTCTGGAAGATCAGCGCGGTCGGCCGCTTGTTGGGGCCGATGCCGCGCATGTCGCGGCCGCCGATCAGCACCCGTCCCTCGCTCGGCTCGGTGAAGCCGGAGATGCAGCGCAGGATCGTCGTCTTGCCGCAGCCCGAGGGGCCGAGAAAGGAAAAGAACTCGCCCGCCTCGATGGTCAGGCTGACGCTGTCGACCGCCGTGAAGGCGCCGAAGCGCATGGTCAGGCGATCGAGTTCGACGCTCTCTCCCATCGGTCCCCCTGGTTGATCGCGAATGGCGGGTTGGGCCTGCGGGCCTCCGGCGGCCCGCCATTCGCGCAGTGCGCTCCGTCCGCTCAGGCGGACATGAACTTCTTGGCGTATTCGGTGCGCTTGGCGACGAACCAGGACGGCGTCGCCGGCCACCAGAACAGCTTCGAGGTGGCGTCGCCGGGATAGGCCATCTGGAAGAATTTCTTCGCCGCGTCGTCGAGCTTGTCGACCGAGCCCTTGCCGATCGGGTTCGCCGAGAAGGCCTTGGACCAGGCCGCCGCGCCGTCCGGCGTGTTGATCCAGCGGATCCACTCGTAGACCTGCTCGACGTTCTTGGCGCCCTTCAGCAGCACGAAATTCTGCAACCAGGCCATCGCGCCCTCATTCGGCGAGATGTAGCTGATCGGCATGCCTTCCTTGATCATCGCGCCGGCCGAGGTGTCCCAGTTCATGCCGATGACGCAGCCGTTGGTGCGGAAGGCGCCCTGCGCCTCGTTCTCGTTGGACCAGAACTGGCCGATGTTCTTGCGCTTCGAGAGCACGAATTTCAGCGTCTCGTCGTAGATTTTGACCATCTTCGCCTCGTCGGCGTAGGCCTCCGCATAGGGGTGCGGCAGCTTGCCGGCGGCCTCGAGCGCACGGGCGGCGGCGGCGAGGCCGGAATGGCCGCGCATCGTCACCTTGCCGACATATTTGTCGTCGAACAGGTCCATCAGGCTGGCCTTGCCGTACTCGAGCTTCACCTCCTTGTTGTTGAAGGTGAGCGACTCGGTGCCCCACACCGACGGCATGCCGTAGCGCTTGCCCTTGATCGTCATGGCGTCCGCCGCCTTGCCCTGCAGGAACGCCGGGTCGACGCCGTCGAGGCCGGCCTTCTTCTCGTCCCAGGGCACGATGAAGTCGTTGTCGAGCCAGCTCGCCAGTCGATCGGAGGTCGGCTCGGCCATGTCGAAGGCGCCGTTGGTGGCGCCGCCGGCTTTGGCCTGGGCGTGGAATTCGTCCTGGCTGCCGAAGCCGGTGAACTTCACCTTGACGCCGGTCTTGGCCTCGAACTGCTTGAACACGGCGGCGAAGCCGTCATAGCCCGCCCAGCCGAGGAAATTCAGTTCGCCGCCGGCGCCGAGCGCGCCCTTGAGCACGAAGGGCGAGGCGACGGTCATGGCGCCGGCCGCCGCTGCGGTCTTGATGAAACGCCTGCGATCGAGGCCGCCGGTCCGCATGATGGTGGACATGTGTTCCTCCTCCCGGCCGGGCGCGTCAGGGCCCGGTCGAACGATGGCGGGCGTCGGCCCGCGGAGGCGCATCCTAAGTGAGGAGGCATGACGCGGGGAAGACGGATTCGTGACGCGGCCGGAAAGACGGCCGGCGCCGGCGCATGGCGGGGCGGCGGCGGGGCCGTTATGCTCGGCCGAATGACGCGAGCGCCCATGCTGAACCCGTTTGTTCTCGACACCGCCACCCCGCCGATCCCGCAGGCGCAGAGCTGGAAGGCCGCCTATGACGGGCGGCGCGGGCCGTTCATCGACATGGCGCAGGCCGTGCCGGGCTATCCCCCGCCCGACTCGCTTCTGGCGGCGCTGGCGGCGGCGGCGGGCGCGCCCGCGGCGGCGCAATACGGGCCGATCCACGGCGACGGCGCGCTGCGCGCGGCGCTGGCGGAAGAGATGCGCCGCGTCTACGGCGCGGCTTTCGCTGCCGACGAGATCGCCATCACGGCGGGCTGCAACATGGCTTTCTTCGTCGCCGCGATCGCACTGGCGAAGGCGGGCGAAGCCGTGCTGTTGCCCTCGCCCTGGTATTTCAACCACGAGATGACGCTGCGCATGCTGGGCATCGAGGCGCGGCCCCTGCCCTGCCGGCCCGAGCGCGGCTTCCTGCCCGATCCCGACGAGGCGGCGGCGCTGATCGACGACCGCGTGCGCGCGATCGTTCTGGTGACGCCGAACAACCCGACCGGCGCGGTCTATCCGCCCGAACTGATCGCCCGCTTCGCGGCGCTCGCCGCCGAACGCGGGATCACGCTCGTGCTCGACGAGACCTATCGCGATTTCCTGCCCGACGGATCGCCGCATGGCGTTTTCGCCGGACCGCATCGCGCCAGCGCGATGCAGCTCTACTCGTTCTCGAAGGCCTATTGCGTGCCCGGCCATCGCCTGGGCGCGATCGTCGCGCCGGTCGGTTCGATCGCCGAGATCGGCAAGATTCTCGACTCGCTGCAGATCTGCCCGGCGCGGGCGGGACAGATGGCGCTCGCCCCGGCGATCGCGCCGCTGAAAGCCTGGCGCGACGGCAATCGCGCAGAGATCGGCCGCAGGCAGCAGGCGTTCCGGGCCGCGCTCGCGGGGTCGAACGGCTGGCGGATCGATTCGATCGGCGCCTATTTCGCCTTCGTCGCGCATCCGTTTGCGGGCCGCCCGGCGGCGGAAGTCGCCGAACGGCTGGCGGGCGAGGCCGGCGTCCTCGCCCTGCCCGGCCCGTATTTCGGCCCCGGCCTCGAGACGCATCTGCGCTTCGCCTTCGCCAATGTCGACGTCGCGGCGATCGGCGAGGCGGGCAAGCGACTGGCGGGGTGATCAGCGAAAGCGAGCGACGAAGCCTTCGTCGATGCGATCCTTCAGCGCCCGCGCCCAACGCCCCTCGAAGGCGAGCCGGCCTCCGCGGCCACCCAGCGCGGTTCCGTCGCCGAGGTCGAGCAGCACGAGAAAGGCCGATTGCGCGCGCCAGCGCTCCGGCGCGCGGCGCTCGAGGCGGGCGAGGAGATTGCGGGCGAGAACCGGCCCCTGCCGGACGGCGAAGACGCCGGCCTTGGGATAGGTCTGGCCGACGACATGGCCGCAATCGCCGGTGGCGAACAGATCGTCCTCGCCGACGAGTTGCAGCGTGTCGCGCGTCGCCAGCGACCCGTCCTCCGTGACCGGAAGCCCGTCCCGCGCGAACCAGCGTGGCGGGCGGGCGAGGCCGGTGAGCAGCACGGCGTCGGCGGCGATCGCCGCGCCGTCGGCGAGCACGACGCCTGCGGCCGTCACGGCGACGGCGCGGCCGCTGCGCGCCTCGATCGCGCGACGGGCGAGCGCCCGCGCGGCGCGGCGACGGACGCCGGCGTTGAGGGATGAAAGCGGCAGTCCAGGATCGAGCAACGTGAGGCGCGGCGCGGCGCCGGCGCGGGCGCGCAGCGCGCAGGCGAGTTCGACGCCCGCCGCGCCGGCCCCGACCACGACCGCCGAGCGGACCTCGCCGCGCTCCATCGCGCCGACGAGGCGGGCATGGGCGTCGAGAAAGGCCGCGATCGGCTTGACCGGCAACGCATGCGCGGCCGCCCCTTCGATCGCCGAAAGATCGGGAACGGCGCCGAGATCGAAGGCGACGAGATCGCCGGCGATCGTTCGTCCGTCAGCAAGCCGCGCTGCGCGGGCGGCGCGGTCGAAGCCTTCGACGCGGGCCTCGATGAAATCGACGCCATGGCGGGCGCAGAGCGCGGCGAGGTCGATCATCATCGCGCCGGCCTCGCGCCGGCCGGCGAGCACGCCGGGCAGCATGCCGGAATAGGGCGTCAGCCGGCTGTCGCTGACCAGCGTCACGGCGGCGCCCGCCGCGCTGAGCCGCGCCGCTTCGGCGACGACCTGAACATGCGCATGGCCGCCGCCGAGAAGCAGAACGCGTTGCATCGTCGTGGATTGAACATGCGCAGGCGCGCGAGGCAATGCGGCCGGTTTCCTCGAACGACGGTCATCGGCATGGTATGAAGCTGCGATGAGCCGGTCGATCGACGCGTGGATTGCCGAAGCGCCGGAGGCGCAGCGCAGTCAGCTCCAGCGCCTGCGCAGCCTCGTGATCGCAGCCGCGCCGGACGCCGTGGAATCGTTGAAGTGGGGCCAGCCCTGCTTCGCGCGCAAGACGCTGTTCTGCTACCTGCAACGCGCCAGGACGCATGTGACGCTGGGCTTCCAGAAAGGCGCGCTGATGTCCGATCCGGACAAGCGGCTTGTCGGCGACGGCAAACTGATGCGCCACGTCCGGTTCGGGCGGAGCGAGACGATCGACACGAAGCTCTGCACGGCCCTGATCGAGGAAGCGCTGCGGGTGGATCGAGGGCCGCCCTGAAACGCGCCGGTCACGGGGCCGGCGCAGCGCCAACGGCGAAAGCCGCGTCGAAACCGCCAAACGTCGCAGCCGCGGCCGGCGCTCGCCGGCCGTAACCTTTTGAAACGATGCTGGAAAATGGTCGGAGTGGCGGGATTCGAACCCACGACCCCCAGTCCCCCAGACTGGTGCGCTAACCAGGCTGCGCTACACTCCGATGCGCCGCCTTATAGAGAACGGCCCGGCGCGACGCAATCGAGCCGGGCGATTTTCCGCGCCTCAGCCGGCGCGGGCGCGCTCGAGCAGGCGCTGGCAGTCGACGATGTCGGCGAGGATCGATTCGAGCCGCGCGAGGTCGTCGCGCGACAGGCGCGGCGCGACCGGGACGGGCATTTGAAGCTCGCGTCCCTGCCCGGTTTCGTGCGCCAGACGCGGCTCGGCCCGAACGACAACCGGTTCGGCGTCGTCGTCGAGGTCCATCGCGAGAGTCAGGCCGGCGGCTGGCGGCGGCGGAGCGGGCGCGGCCTCGCGCGGCGGCGCCATGGCGGCGACGGCGCGCACGCCCTGATCCTTGAGGATGCGCTGCACGCCGCGGATCGTGTAGCCCTCGCCGTAGAGGAGATGGCGGATGGCGCGTAAGAGCTCGACATCCTCGGGACGGTAGTAGCGGCGGCCGCCGCCGCGCTTCAGCGGCTTGATCTGCGTGAATCGCGTCTCCCAGAAGCGCAGCACGTGCTGGGGCACGTCGAGCTCCTCGGCGACTTCGCTGATGGTGCGGAAGGCGTCCGGGCTCTTGTCCATCGCCGGCCTCTCAATCCTCGTCGGAGGCCGCCGGGGCCGGCGCGCCCATGACGCGGGCGCGCAGGATGTTCGAGGGCTTGAAGGTCAGCACGCGGCGCGGCGTGATCGGCACCTCGACGCCGGTCTTCGGATTGCGGCCGATGCGCTCGCCCTTCGAGCGCACGACGAAGGAGCCGAAGGAGGAGAGCTTCACCGTCTCGCCTCTGGCGATCGTGTCCGACACCTCGTCGATGAACATCTCTACGAGGCCGGCCGACTCGGTGCGGGACAGCCCGACCTTGTTGTAGACAGCCTCGGACAAATCGGCCCGCGTGATCGTGCGCGGCCGGCGCGCCTCAGTCATCATGCAATTCTCCATGCGCCGTGCGCCGCAGGCGACATATTCGCGTCGCTCTGCTCTCCCCGTCACGCAACGGCCTTGCTGCGATGCCCCTCGAGCGTCCCGCTGCGCCGGCCGGCGCCCGGACTTCTCGTCGGAATTCCACAGTCACGTTAGCGCCGGCGATCGCAGGATCAAGCGCAAATCTTGGATATTTTGATCGCGAGGGCGCCGCAACGAAAGAATTTCTCGCCGGCCGACAATGTTCACCAGCGGATCAGAGCGGCGCCCCAGGTGAAGCCGCCGCCCATCGCCTCGATCATCACCAGATCGCCGCGCTTGATGCGGCCGTCGTCGCGGGCGACCGACAGGGCGAGCGGAATCGAGGCGGCCGAGGTGTTGCCGTGACGGTGGACGGTGGTGACCACCTTATGCGGCGCGATGCCGAGTTTTTCGGCGGAGGCGTCGATGATGCGGCGGTTGGCCTGGTGCGGCACGAACCAGTCGATGTCGTCGGCGCCCGTCCCGGTGGCGGCGAAGGCGTCGGTGATCACGTCGGTGATCATGCCGACCGCGTGCTTGAACACCTCGCGGCCTTCCATGCGCAGATGCCCGGCGGTGCCGGTGGTCGAGGGGCCGCCGTCGACGAACAGCTTGGCGCG